>CAZWAS010000023.1:1688-38152 GCA_964631915.1 uncultured Spirochaetales bacterium
GGCCGATCCCCGGATAAGGGTCTCGACCTCTTCGGTGACTGCTCCGCGGAGCTCCGTTTCCGCAAGAATCCTGCCGTCCTCGAGAGGCGTGAACCTGAACGGTGCAAAGGAAATATCGAGAAGAACGACAAACCCCAGCGCTGCGCCGAGGATTCTGAGGCCGTTCCCGATTGCTCCCAGAATATCCATATCCGTAATTATTGAACGAAAAGGGGTAGCACTGCTACCCCTTCGTACGTTCGGAATCCGTTATCAGCCGGTCTCAGTAATGAAACTGAGGTCCGAAGGATACCCAGAAATTCATGGAGTTGAAATCCGCAGGAGGCGCAGCTTCCCGCACATGCACTCCAGTGGAAGGTGCCCATGCGGAAAGCGGAACATGATAATCGAACCCCGCATCGAGCCCGAGTTTGAACACATTCAGTTTACCGTCCAGCCTGAGCTGCAGGCCGAGATACCCGCCTGTCACGAACAGGTTTCTGCTCCAGGATGTGCTCCCTGTGTCTATATTCAGGTTCAGCGCGTTTTCCCAAACGGTCCTCCTGTTCCTGCTTATGGATACGTCTTCCCCGCCGAATCCTGCCTTTACCCCGCCCACAGCGTAGAGAAGATTCTCCGCAAGCTCTATCTTGCCCTGTGCGACGAACGACCATACGTTGAAACCGTAGCTCGCATAGGAATAATAATCGTCATATCCGTCGGGCGTTCCGGAAGGACCAGTATTGTCAACCGTGGTTCCGGAAGGGGAGGGATAGTTGAGGTAACCAAGAGTGGATTGGCCGTATCCGTAGAAATCCATGCCGAGCTGGAAGTTCTTGTTGACCACCCAGCGCCAGGTCCCGCCGCCTCCGTCCACAAAGGGAAACAACACCATGTTGAAGGCTCCGTAATTGCCCAGGCTCCCTATATAAGCGTTCATCTTGGGCATATCGGGAAGAATCCTGAAAGCCATAAAAGGTCCGCCCCCGAAGCCTGCATCCGGAGCTCCGGCATGCTCGGCTCTCTCTTTCGGAGCCATTTTCTCCAGCTTCTGATTGATGTCTTCGAGAACTGAAAGAATGTCCGAACTTTTATCCGTGCTCTCCTGTGCGAAACCCGTAAGCGCTGCGGCGAACAGAAGAACAACTACACATGCTAGTGCTTTTTTCATATAGATCTCCTTTCACTATGATCTACCTATATATAGCAAGATCCGTGCCACATATCGATTTCCGTCCGGCCCATGAAACATCGGCGAGGTGCGCAGGCCGCCCGCAGGCAGAACATGTGCAAAGGATTATCTTATAAAGAATTAAAACCTTGCCTGATCCGCCTCTCCGGAGAAAGCCGATCCGCTGACACCATGGTACTCCGCCCAGGAACAGGATCCGGTTCCAAGGCTCGCAAACAACCTATCAAAAATGATAGGCATACCATCCGAAACGATAGTCCTCAAAACTCATATCTTCGAGATGACAAAAAACGAATTATCGAGAATACTTGTAGTATGAAACTGACGAAGATACTCGCTACCATTCCGAACGGAAGTGACGAATCGTTCATACGAACACTCTACGAAAGCGGAATGAACGCGGTGCGGCTCAACACAGCGCATCAGAATCCCGAAGAAGCTCTGGGCGTCATACGCGCGGTGCGGTCCGTTTCCGACAAGATAGCGATCCTCGTGGATACCAAGGGACCAGAAGTTCGCACGAGGGATATCGAGGTACCTATATCCGTGTCCAAAGGGGATGAACTGAGAATTGTACGGCAGGGATCTGCCGCCGATCGGGGAAAAAGTTTTTCCGTGAGCTATAGCCGTTTCATTGAAGAAATGGCTGAAGGGAATTCCATACTCATAGATGACGGCCTCGTCGAGCTCAAGGTGAAAAAAAAAGAAGAGGAATATCTTCTCTGCGAAGCGCGGAACAACGGAGAAATCAAGAAAAATAAGAACGTAAACACTCCCGGAATACATCTGAACCTCCCCACGCTGCAGGATAAGGACAAGGATTTCATCCACTTCGCCATAGAACAGGATCTCGATTTCATAGCCCATTCCTTCGTGCGTAACAAGGAAGACGTTATGGCCATACAGGATATTCTGGATGCCGCAGGAAGCCAGATAAAAATCATAGCGAAAATAGAAAACACCGAAGGAGTGAAACACCTGGACGAAATACTCGAGCATGCTGCAGGCATCATGGTGGCCAGGGGAGATTTGGGGGTAGAGCTTCCCTTCGAAAAACTCCCGTCCATACAAAAGCATATTATCGGTACGTGCATCAGAAAAGCGAAAATCGTGATCACTGCCACACAGATGCTCCATACCATGATCGAGAATCCGCGGCCAACGAGGGCGGAAGTGAGCGATGTGGCGAATGCCGTGTTCGACGGCACGGATGTGCTCATGCTGAGCGGAGAAACGGCGTACGGCAAATATCCTGCCGAAGCCGTACGCACCATGGCGCGCATAGCGGAAGAGGCCGAGGCCCACAGAATAGAAACCCCCTTCGTATCAGAAGCCACTTCGAACCGCATACGCAGCTACCTTGCAGCAACCGCCGCCCATGCGGCGCGGGAGCTCCCCGTCAAGGCCATCATCGCGGATACCGAATCAGGAAGAATCGCGCGCATCATCTCGTCGTACCGCTGCTCGGTACCCATTTATGCAAAATCGTCGAACGCGCGCACAGTGCGCGAGCTCGCCCTGACCTACGGCGTGTATTCCGACCTCCTCGAAGCACAGCCGTCCACAGACCATCTGGTACGGAATTCAATTACATCGCTCCTCATGGAAGGACTGCTCGAACCCGAAGACCTCGTGGTCACCATAGGAGGAACTCCCGGCTACTCGGGAGCAACCAACTTCATCCAGATAAACACTGCAGCCATGGGTATCAAGGAATTATGAGCTGCCTAATTAAGTAAAGTGAACGAGGAGACACGTATGAGCGAGTGCAAAATCCGAGCGCTCAGTACAGACAATGCGGATGACTTCTTATCCTATTTCGATTTCAAGGCATTTGAAGACAACGAACGCTGGGCCAACTGCTACTGCTGCTATTATCATTGCAACGACGACAATGAAGACTGGATGATCAGGACCAAAGATCTGAACCGATTCCTGGCTGAAGACATGATCCGGAAAAACATACTCAAAGGGTACCTCGCGTACAAAGGATCCGATGTGGTAGGGTGGTGCAATGTCAATGATAAAAAAGCGTATGCACGGCTTTCCCCTGAAGCCCACGGGTGCGGGGCTTCCGCATACATTCCTGCGGACAGGTATCAGGAGCTCATACGTATCAAATCCGTGGTATGCTTCAACATATACTGGAAGGAGAGGAGAAAAGGCCTCGCGAAACTCCTCCTGGAACGTGCGATCGAAGACGCAGCGAAAGAGGGCTACGATGTGTTCGAAGCATATCCGTTCAAAGAGCCGAAAAACGATGCCGCGAACTATCACGGCAGCCTGAGCATGTATCAGTTCTTGGGATTCACACTTTTCAAAGAGGAAGATACCCATTTCGTGATGAGGAAAGAATTGCAACATCAGTGAATATGCCATAGAAAATTCGCAAAGGAATAATTACAATGACGATTGCTTTTAACGAGATGCATGAAGTTCATCTAGGCTATGCTGCAATATTTATTTGTATATGTTTTGGCTTTTTGTTTTTGAAGAAGATTTACAGGAATGAATGCGGGCCGGGGTTTTGGGCAACCAGTTTCGCGTGTAATTCAATCGGCTTTATCTTATGGTCCGGAATTCTATCAATAAAACCTTCATATTATTATCTTGCTGGAGAAATATTCCACATTCTGGGTTTCTTTTTTTTGATTTACGGAGCGCTTAAGTTTGTTCACACTCAGAATATCAAAATGTGGGGAATCGTATTTCTAATTCTGTGGATATTGGTATGGGTTGGTTCGGTCTTATTAGTAAATACAGTACCGCTTTTTGCGGGTATTTCTCTTAAACTATTGAGAGCTGCTTTATTCATGACTGGTGGAATTTTCCTACTAGTTAAGAAAGATGAAAATGAACCTGTTGGAAAAAATATAGCCAGTGGAAGTCTGATAATATGGGCTTTATATGTTTCGTTGTCGATATTCATAAAAATCAACAACAATTTATTTTTTGGGTTCTTAATTGGCTTCCAAGTCCTTTCTGCCTTTGGAATGGTCGCAATGGTAATAGATAGAATTCGAGTCGAATCGGAAAGAAAAGCACATGAAAAAGTTGGAGGGGATTTTGCCTATCTGTTCCTATTGCAAAAAAATCAGAGACGAACAGAATAATTGGCGAATATTGGAAGAATACATTGAAGATCGCTCAAAAGCGGAATTCAGCCATGGAATATGCCCGGATTGTTTCAACAAATATAGACCTGATAAATAAAGGGCACCTCTAAAAACTCTTTATTTTTTCGCATGCGAAAAAATAAACCCTTACGCTACCGGCGATTAGGTGCCCGGTATGGGAACCAACCGAGGTTACTAGAGGTTCCCTAAAAAGAAAGCTGACAAGCGCTTGAACCTGGTAATCCTCTAGTTCTAGTAAGCGCCAGTGCTCCTCGCTTTGCTCGGGCACAGAGCGTAAGCGCTGATCTTCGATGTCAAAAGCTGTGAACAAACGACAGAAATGCTGTATTGTGTAACGCAATATAAAATGAGCTTACTGCAGATACCAGGAGGTATGCACCCCAACTTCTCCGGCTCTTGAAAAAATACGGTCGCTTTCTCCGGATTTGCATAAAAATACTACTTGCTCAACAGAAGTTACCTTGGTAGTTTTATCATATCGCTTACTGCTATTGGAGAGGAACCATGAAACGAACTTTGAAGTTTTTGCAAGATGCCGGTACTTTTTATTTAGCTACGGTGGAAGCAGATCAACCGCGCGTACGGCCGTTCGGAGCAGTTTGTTCGTACAACGGGAGACTCTATATCTGTACCAACAATACAAAAGCATGCTTTAAACAAATGACAACCAATCCCAAGGTCGAAATCTCTGCAATGGTACAAGGAGAATGGATACGGCTAAGTGGAACTGTGGCAATAGATACATCAAAAGAAGCGAAAACAGCGATGCTTGAAGCATACCCTCAGTTAAAGCAGATGTATTCGCCCACAGACGGCATATTTGAAGTTCTTTATTTTACAAAAGCGTGTTCAACGTTTTATTCTTTTGCTAAAAAACCGGAAACGGAAGAGTTTTAAGGTGCGGTGGCCACTATAGTATGGTCGCCTGAATACTAGTTCTTGCTGACATGCGCTTCATTATAGCAGACCCCTCTAATCATGGTGCACACCTCCTTTGCCGATCCAAGATACCGGGGTTTGCGGATGCAAGATGTCAGGTGTTCGCAAACTATTGCGATACAAGGAAGAACATGAAAATACTCATAGTCAACAGCAGTAACCGTTCAAACGGCAACACAAGCAAGGTAGCAGAAGCTTTCAAAGATAGACTGCTCTCCGATGCACATACGATTGAATCCGTACATCTATCCCGTTACACCATCAAAACATGCTTAGGGTGCAGAGCATGTTTCGATAATGAGGAAACGATGTGCCCACTGAAGGACGACATACAAGTTATCAATCAAAAAATGGAAAATTCGGATCTTATTATCATGGCAACGCCGATATATGTGGAAGATGTCAACGGAATAATGAAAAACTTCATAGACAGATTGGCGTATAACTGCCATAGGCCGCATTATGTAGGAAAATATGGATACATAATCGCGACTTCAGGAGTGGGAACGTCGAATCATGCCATTACAACAATAACGAGAGCGTTGCAGACATGGGGCGTGAATGTACTAGGCTCGTCGAAATACATCTGCGGAGCACGAATAGAAAAGGCCGAATTATATGAAAAGTACATGACAAAAATAGAAAAGGAAATCGAGGGACTGAAAAAAAAGACAAAGAAAAAAGGAATACCATTCCTATCAATTCTGGTATTCAAAATACAACAGAAATATTACTGGAAACGGATGGATCCATCTTCGTACGATTACAAATATTGGGAAGGGAAAGGTTGGCTGGATAAAAACAGAAATTTTTACACGGATCAGAAAGTCAACCGAGGCAAAGTATTTCTAGCGAAAATTCTAGGTGAACTAATATCGCTGTTCGTATTAACGTAGGTGTGCACAATGACGGCATTAAACCATAAGCGCCCGGCAGCGGCGGAGATGTTCATGTGAAGTGAAAGAAAGAGAGGGATATACTGCGAAGAAAGTGAATTAAACCTTCCAGAAATTGTTGCTGAAATCATAATCTAAGTTAATGAGCGTAGATTCTCTGATTGCTGAAGTGAATGCATGGACCAATTTGGGGTCGAAGGCGGTTCCGCTTTCTGCAACGATTATGGCTAATGCCTGTTCGCCGGGAATGCCTTTTCTGTAAGGCCTCTCGCTCGTGATCGCGTCGTATACATCCGCTATCGAGATTATGCGAGCGTGGAGCGGTATTTGCTCTCCCGAAATGCCGAAAGGATACCCGCGCCCATCCCAACGTTCATGGTGGTGCAATATTGTGTGGCGTATTTCTCCATATCCTGGTAGGCTTTCGACAATTTCAGCTCCACGTTCCGGATGCTGGCGCATTAACGTCATTTCGTTCTCGCTCAGTCTGCCGTTCTTGTCGATGATGCTCTCTGGAATTGCAATCTTTCCAACATCGTGAAGAAATGCGGATACCAGCAGCCGGTTTAGCTCGTCGGCGTCCATAAGTAGTCGTCTGCCTATCGCGGTCGACAATCTGGCGACCCGGTCGGAATGTCCATTCGTCCATGCGGATTTTGCGTCTACTGCTTTGGAGAGGGCAGTCATGATCGATGTCCAGTTCCGATCCTTTTCCATGTGAGTTTCGATATATTTAGCGGCACCGACTAACTGATGCGCGAAAGGACGTATCTGATCCAACAACAGGCCATTTCTTCTACGAATAAGAAGCAGTGATCCGATATATCTCCCTTCCGTCTCTACCGGCATGTTCACCAAGACCCGATCGTCCTTTGAGAAATCTCCGATGCTCGATCTCGCCCAAGCATTTATTTCCTCATCCATATCGCTGAACGGGATTTCAAAAGTATCCAAATAGCGAAAAAGCAGCCGTGCGGGAATCCTTTCATCAGGGATTATACCGCCGGCGATTATCATACCATCATCTATTTTGCTTGAGCGTGACGATACAATCTTGAATCCACCCCTGTCAGGATCTCTTCGAATAAAAAATGCAGCATCTGCCTTCACTTCTTCTTTAATAATCGAGAGAAGTAGTGTGATGGTTGAAGGATCCGAGCCCCCTTTCAACACCATACTATTCATGCGGTACAAGGCCGCGTTTACATCCCGGTCTGCTTGTATGCGTTTTGTTTCTTTTTCCAACCGTGTTTTCATATCATTCAAGGACCTCGCAAGATGACCTAATTCGTCCTTCCTAGTAAGCACATCGGGTGGAAGTGTTGATCGTTGACCTTCAACCCACTTCTCTAATTCTATTATTGGTCGCGTAAGAATTTTTCCGGCAAAATGCGAAAATGCTACAAGGATCACACATCCTATAAGTAGGGTTACGGTAGGAAGCCGGACTCGGTTTCCCCAAAAATCGTGTATCTCGATTTCGAGCATTCGGCCAAGAACCAATAAAGTACACAACGAAATCGCCACGAATAATAGCAGAAATATCGTCGTCTGTACTACTAAAACCGCAGGGCGGTCTGGTTGCCTCAATCGCAATCTCCTGGTCGTCCCATTATGCCCAAAGAGCTTCCTTGGAGACGGAAGATGTGTATCCGTGGTCATAACCTATCTATCGTCTGCACAATTTGAGGTAGCAGGTTATTGGAATATATGAACAGAATCCTGCCAGCATTCGCTCAGTCCTTCCTGATCCGGGCAGGGAGAGACTCGGAAAATGTAATAAGAGGCTTGAAAATACGCGCTACGATCGTCGGGTTCATGCCTAAAGTGGAGGCGGAAAAATGAACAAGGGCATTGATACGCCGTATTGAATTTTCGGACCCGGCCTTAGGAGTAACGAGGGCTTGAGTGAATGCAAGAACTATTTCCGCGTACTCCAGGGGATATTTGACTCGGCACTGCCCGGAAGCGTTGCCTTGCTCGAGGATGCGGGAGAAAGGAGGAGCGCAATATTCGACCATCGCCTGCAGAGTTTTATCGAGAATATCAATGTATTTTATACTTTTCAGCTTTGAATAACTGGCGACGATGAGCTCTGTCATCGTGCTCATAAATACGGTCAATTTATCAATAAAACCGAGGCTCGGGTCCGTTTCGATGCGGGCGAGCTCCGTATGTACGACCATTGCGTCCCGTTCCACGATGGCATCCACGATTCCTTCTTTAGAATCGAAATGGTAATAAAGCGTGCCTTTCGCGACATTCGCAGCTTTGGCTATCGTGTCCATCGGGGTAGCCACGAAACCCTTTGTTCTTAAAAGCTTGATTGCTGTGTTCAGGATTACGGTTTGGGTATCAGTCGTTCTTTGCTTCATATGCTCATCCCATCCTTTTTTGAAAATGTAATACTGATAGCCAGATTTGTCAATATATTGACTGACGGTCAGTATTATAATATACTGACCGTCAGTACATCATTGATTGACCAGCTGAAAAGAATACTACCGAGGAATTCGACTGCAGCCAGATTGTTATCAAGGCGCTTCTGATCATTGCGGTCGGATCGGTTGCTTGTTTTGGAGGGTGTTATGGAAAAGAGATTTGCGCTCGGCAAAAAAATAACTTTCATTATTGTGGCATTCGTGACAGCGATGATCGGTGGAATAGCGGCGTCGATACACATTATGCTAAATAACGGCATAAACACGATGTCGTTGGCAAACAACCGACAGATAGTCGGTGCGCGTGCTTCCCAGCTCGGTGAGCTCATGGACAAAATTTACTGGCAACAGAAGATGATAGCCATGAGCGATACGATGAGAATGGGAGATCGGAAAGCCATTGAGGCTGCTATGCTCGGTCTCGAAGGAAAGATGTCTCCAGAAATCGATAGTGCTGTTTACATCTGGCGCGGCGGCGAAGCGTATACGACTCAGGGTCCCGGGCTTAACGGGAGCGACCTCGACTACTATGACGCGATTATCAACAATGGTATGGAAAACTACATAGGGGAAGCGGTTATATCGAGAAACTGCAATATACCCGTTGCAGTCGCTGCAGTCGCGGTAAAAGGTACAGACGGAAATACGCGCGGCCTGTTTGCTTTCCAAATCAAACTCGAAAAACTTTCTACCATCACGAGCAGCATTAAAGTCGGCAAGACCGGGTATGGATGGATCGTCGATAATACGGGCCTCATGATCGCTCATCCGGAAGCCAGCACGATCATGTCCCTCAATATCGTCGATGCCTATAAGGAAGGTTTTCTCACGAAAGACAAAACTCTCGCCAAGAGACTTTTGTCCGAGGAATCGGGAAATGGAATGTATTCTTTGCCGGATGGAACCGAGATGACGGTTTTTTTCGCGCGAATACCGAACACGCCGGGCTGGGTATTGGGGTTAAGCTACCCATCGCTGGAAATCCAAGAAACCGCGACTGGGCTGGCGAAAACCCTTTTAATCCTGGCCTTTGCTTCGATAACCTTCGCTATCTTCATTGCGATCCTAATCGCCCGGAGCATCACACGTTTAGTCGGGATCGTAGTGGCTTCGATGGAGCATCTATCGAACGGTGATCTATTCCTGAATCGTCTGGATAAAGAATCTCAAAACCGTGCAGCAGCTAGAAATGATGAGTTGGGAACCCTCGCCAAGAAAATGATATCGTTGCGGGATACATTAACGGCAGTCGTAAAAAGCATACAGACCTCTGCCGGCCAGGTTGCGAGCGGAGCAAACCAGCTTTCGGAAACGGCTCAGGGGTTGGCACAAGGAGCGAATGAGCAGGCAGCGAGCTTAGAAGAACTGTCGGCTTCGGCGGAAGAATTGGCGTCTAGCTCGAGGCAGAACGCGGACTCCACGAATCAGGTGGAAAGTCTCGCACGGCGTGTGAAAGAGAATGCGGAAGAGTCTGGACGTTCGGTGAGCTCTACGGCAACAAACATGAAGAAAATTGCGTCGAAGATTGGAATTATCGAGGACATTGCGCGACAGACGAATCTCTTAGCCTTGAACGCCGCCATAGAGGCTGGGCGGGCCGGCGAAGCCGGGAAAGGCTTCGCAGTGGTCGCTTCGGAAGTACGGAAATTGGCTGCGCGATCGGCATCCGCCGCTGCGGAGATAAACGAGCTGTCGCTGAAAAGCGTTACCGTGGCCGACGAAGCCGGGAAGCGGCTCGAAAAGCTAGTTCCAGACATAAAGAAAACCGCGGAGCTGATCCAGGAGATAGCGGCAGCGAATGAGGAGCAGTCGAACGGAACAGCGCAAATCGCGAAGGGCATAACACAGATGGATATAGTGGTTCAACGGAACGCAGCGAGTTCTGAGGAATTGGCAGCCACTGCAGAAGAGTTGTCTTGGATGGCGAAGAATCTAGCTGCTGCGATCGAGTTCTTCAAGGTGGAGGATGGAAACGCTCTTCCCCAGGGGACAGAGACCGTTATCGAAGGGAATGTTGCAGTACTTGGAATTCCAGCGGAAAAGGGCGAAGCGGGTTTTACCAGACCACTGCACATCTAACGGAATATTTAGAGAGGAGTATTTCATGGGACAGGGACAGATAACCCTGCTTTTAGTCGAGGACGAGGCAATCATCGGGTTTGCAGAATCCAGAACTCTCAGCAGGGAAAGATATTCAGTTATTCACGTTCTCTCGGGCGAAGAAGCTGTAGAGATAATGAGTAGCGATGAAGGGCATCGGATTGATTTAATACTGATGGATATAAACCTCGGGGCAGGAATAGATGGAATAGATGCTGCACGAGAAATACTTAAGTACCACAACGTTCCAATAGTTTTCCTTTCGGCCCACACTGACGAAAATACTATAAAGAAGACAGAGTTAGTTACAAATTACGGCTATGTTGTTAAGAACCTTGGGAATACAATGCTTCTTGCTACTATAAAGATGGCTTTGAAACTGCATCAAGCGAAGACACAAATTACGGAGAGGGAGGAACGGATCAAAGACCTCATCGACAAGGTCCAAGAAGGAATTTGCATTATGGATGAGAACGATACTTTTCTTTACGCCAATTCAAAGGTCGAAGCCATCTTCAGCGTCGAACGCGGCCAGTTGGTAGGTAAGTCGCTTTCGTTTTTTGTAGACAAAAAGGTCCTGGATAGAGCACATGAGCAGTTTGAAGTTTGGGAAAGGGGAGGAGAAGAAGTATGCCAAATGATAATGGGTGCTGATGGAGTTTACAGGAAGGTCAAGGCAAAAGTAATTCCGGAATTTGATTCGAGGGGAACCTTCAAGGGGTCGCTTGCGATCTTAGCTTCCGAAGAAGACAGCAATCGAATTGAGCGAAAAAAAGGTGAGGGTGAATCTACCATCCCGTCAGACAGTGGAAACTTACTGATAAAAGAGCTTGGACACCGTATAAAGAATAGCCTTAATATAATCATCAGCCTCCTCAGCCTGGAAGCTCACAGACTTTCAGACGAAACCTCCAAGCAGATACTCAGGACCACCGAAGCTCGCATTCGGTCGATGACGCTCCTTTATGATTACCTTTCTCAATCATCCAGG
This sequence comes from uncultured Spirochaetales bacterium, assembly GCA_964631915.1. Taxonomy (GTDB): domain Bacteria; phylum Spirochaetota; class Spirochaetia; order CAZWAS01; family CAZWAS01; genus CAZWAS01. The sequence continues at coordinate 13,364 of CAZWAS010000023.1, forward strand.
TTTGACCGGATAGAAAGCGCAGAATACATGCAGGGACTCATCGGACTATTGAAGGAAACGTACATAAAACAGGACGATAATATTCTGATTCGGGATGTGATCGATCAATTCGAACTTGATTCAAAGGCCTGTTCCTCCATCGGGTTGATCGTAAACGAGCTTCTCAGCAATGCGTTGAAATATGCATTCCATTCGGGCCAGAGCGGTATTGTCACCATCGAATTGCTGCATAAGGGAGACTGCATGATGCTTCGCGTCAGGGATAACGGAGCCGGATTTCCTCATGGCTTTGACTGGGAGCAGAGTCAGGGATTCGGCCTTCAGCTTGTAAAAGCCATGGTAAGTCAACTTGGCGGAACAGTCGAAATTGTAAGCGATTGCGGGGTTGCAGTAACCGTATGCGCCCAGCTATTCAAACAGAGAACTGCCTGGGGGACACGGAAACGGCTTTCGACAGCGGTGACTTCAACCAGCAAGTGCAGCACCGGCTGAATATCGGCATAAAAACATCTTCAAGCGTTTTGAAGCCGAGTCGTTTTCTCGGCTGGCTGCTTAGGCTGTTCGTATTAACGTAGGTGTATTCATCGTCCGCGCAACGGGATCTGCTTCAGGGCCTTACCCGCTTCCTGTCCCGTGGGAACAGCGAAGCTTCCTTCACGTTATGCAACCCGAGGATTTTCTGGGTAAGCCGCTCAAGACCTATGGCGAATCCGCCGTGGGGCGGGCATCCGTACTTGAATATCTGCACATAGTCCGCGAGGCCCTGTTCCGTGAGTCCGAACTTAGGAAGGATGTCCAGGAGCATAGGATACTCATTGATGCGTCTTCCCCCTGTGGTTATCTCCAGACCGCGGAAAATGAGGTCGAAGCTCATGGTCTTCTGATCCAGCGGATACGTGTAGAACGGCCTGTGCTTTCTGGGGAACGCATTGATGAAGACGGCTTCCACTCCGTGCTCTTCTCCCGCCCATTCGCATATGACGCGCTCTCCTTCAGGATTGATATCAAACACTTTCTGCTTAAGCCTGTCGCTTATGATTTTCCGCGCATCATCGTACCCTATGCGGGGAATTCTCTGTACCTGCTCGGGCTCCGGTACAGTAGCATTCCATACCTCGAGCTCTTTCTGATTGTTTTTCCGGATCTGAGAAAAAATATAGGAGAGTATGCGCTGTTCCAGATCCATGAGGTCGTGCTCACTTTCTATGAAGGCCATCTCCACATCCAGGGATACATATTCGTTCAGGTGTCTGGGCGTATCGTGCTTTTCCGCTCTGTAGGCTGCGCCAATCTCGAAAACGCGCTCGAATCCCGAAGAAATCATGGCCTGTTTGTAGAACTGCGGGGATTGGGCGAGAAACACTTTCGTATCGAAATAATCCACGGAAAAAAGCCCGGTTCCGCCCTCTGTGCCTGTTCCGATGATCTTGCTCGTCTTCACTTCGGTGAAACCTTCGCTCCGCATATACTCGCCGAAATATTGAAGAATCGCTGCCTGAAGCTTGAATACGGACCGTATTTTCGGGATACGGATAGAAAGCATTCTGTTATCGAGAATTGCTTCGAGCCCGATTTTCTCGGGGTCCTGATTTATGGGTATGGGAAGGTCGGGTTGTGCATACGCGAGCACCTTGAACGATTTCACCTCCAATTCTACGCCGTCGGGCGCCTTGTCGTTCTGCTTCACGGTTCCGCTCGCGGTTATCACGGACTCTTGAGTGAAATTCGGCTTCTCCTCTGTGACGAGCTGAAGCATGCCAGACCTATCCCTGAGAATGATGAAATTCACCTTGCCCATGTCCCGTATCCTGTGCACCCAGCCGGATACTTCGATATCTTTGGATACATGGTCTTTCGCCTCAGAAGCCAAAACTCTCATGGAATTCCTCCGATACTCAACTAGGTAAGGTTTTGATTTTTTCGCGCACCAATTCGTTCGCCATGCCCGGTTCGGCCCTGCCGGACGTTTTCCGCATAATCTGGCCGATGAGAAAGGCAAAGGGTTTCTCGTCTCCTCCACGCAGCTGAGAAACAGCAGCGTCGTTCTCTGCAAACACTTCGTCTACGAACCTGCCGAGCTCGTCTCTGTCCGCTATCTTATCCCAGCCTTTTTCTTTAATGACAGCCGCAGGGTCTTTGTTCTCTGAAAATACGGCCTCCAACACCTGTTTGGCTATCTTTCCGTGTATAGAGCCTTGTTTCAGGAGTACCAGGAGTGCTGCAAACCGTTCCGGCGTGAGTGGGCTTTTTTCCAGAGCTACGCCTTCCCTGTTTACGATTTTCTTCACGTCGGATGCGAGCCACAAGGCAGCGAGTTGCGGATCCGAACCCTTCCGTACCGTCTTTTCAAAATAATCCGCTACGGATTTTTCATCGCAGAGGAATTCCGCCTGGGAAGGTGTAAGCGAATATTCCCTTACAAACCGTTCCATCCTCGCTTCTGGGAGCTCTACCATGGATTCGCGCACACGGCGTAGGAATTCCTCATCCGGCCTGAAAGGTGGAAGATCCGGTTCGGGGAAATAGCGGTAATCGTGGGAACTTTCTTTGGAGCGCATGCTTTCAGAAACATCCCGGTTTTCGTTCCACAGCCGCGTTTCCTGAATGATTTTTTTTCCACTGTCCAGAGCCTCACTTTGTCTGGCCACTTCGTAGTTCAGGGCTTTGCGCACGAACTTGAAGGAGTTCATATTTTTTATCTCGACCTTGGTTCCGAGCCCTTTTCCCGGCAGGTTGATGGAAACGTTGGCGTCGCAGCGCAGGCTGCCTTCTTCCATATTCCCGTCGCACACGCCGAGGTAGCGCACCATGCGCCTGAAGTTCTGAAGAAACGCCTCGGCTTCCTCTCCTGTCTCTATATCGGGCTGCGTCACGATTTCGAGAAGAGCGACTCCCGCCCTGTTGTAATCGAGGAGGGACATGCCGCTTACATGGATCATCTTCCCAGCATCCTCTTCCATGTGCACTTCTTTTATTTTGATCCGTTTCGTCCTGTCGCCGAATTTCAAATCCATCCATCCGTTCGTTCCAACAGGAGCCGCGAACTGGGATATCTGATAATTCTTCGGCATGTCTGGATAGAAATAGTTCTTGCGTTCGAATACCGTGTAGGTGCTCGGCTCGCAATGTAAGGCAGTCGCCACAAGGTATGCCATACGTATCGCTTCCTCGTTGAGCGCAGGAAGCACGCCGGGATAGCCCATACATACGGGGCACACGTTGGAGTTCGGCTCGTCTCCGAAGAAAGCCTTACATGCGCAGAATGCTTTCGTTTTCGTAAGGAGATGTATGTGAATTTCCAAACCGATGAACGTCTGATACACGATTCAACTCCAGGGGACAGAATAACCCGGCGGGGTCGGGCAAGGAAACTCCTGCCTCAGCGCTTCCGCCGCCTCGAAGAGCAGGTCTTCTCCGAACGCGGGCGCGAGAATCTGCATCCCTACAGGCAGCCCCTCATACACCCCTGCGGGTATGGTAAGCCCTGGAATGCCTGCGAGATTCGCGGTACAGGTAAACTTGTCTGCGAGCTTTTGCTTGAACGGATCGAGTTCCGGATCTCCGTGGAGAAACGCGGGCGTCGGAAACACCGGCATAAGCACGATATCCGCTGCGGAAAATGCCCGGCTGAAGTCGTTTCTAATCGCAGTACGGATTTTTTGGGCGCGGAGGTAGTACTGATCCTGAAAGCCAGATCTAAGCACATAGGTTCCAAGCAGAATTCTGAGCTTAACCTCGGGACCGAATCCTGAATCTCTGGAGCGCATGACAAGCTCTTCCTGGTTTTCGGAAAAATCGGGCCTGAGCCCGTAGCGTATGCCGGTATATCGGGCGAGATTCGCGCTCGCCTCTGCAGTGGCGATAGTATAATAAGCGGGAACCACGTATTCGAGTGTGGGAAGCTCTATTTCCACGATCTGAAAACCCATGGCTTTCGCTTTCCCTATCATGGTTTTGTACGCCGTTTCCACCAAAGGAGAAAGATCCAACTTTCCTTTGAGCACGCCTATTTTTAATCGCCCGCCTTCGCACCGCAATGGTACGTATTCCACAGTGGACTGGTCGTTCGAATCCATCCCTTTCATCACTGAAAAGACAGTTCGCAAAAGGCCGATGTCTCCGGAAAGCACACCAATAGTTTCGAGGGATGAAGCATAGGCCACAAGGCCAAACCTCGATACCACACCGTACGTCGGTTTTAAACCATAAACGCCGCAGAAAGAAGCTGGTTGCCGGATCGATCCGCCGGTATCGGTACCGAGAGCAAAGGGCACAAGCCCTGCGGCCACTGCTGCAGCGGACCCGCCGGAAGACCCTCCGGGCACCCGTTTCACATCCCACGGGTTCGACGTGACCGCCAGAGCTGAGTTTTCAGTGGAAGAACCCATGCCGAATTCGTCGAGATTCGTTTTGCCGACCACGACCACCCCGCTTTCCTGGAGTTTCTTCACCGCAGTGGCGGAATAAGGCGAAACGAAATGCTCGAGCATTTTCGAACCGCAGGAAAGCCTAAAACCTTCCACTGCTATGTTGTCTTTCACTGCACAGGGAATTCCGCTGAGCTCTCCATCCTTTTTCGAAGATGACAGCCCTTTCTCTGGATCGAATTCAAGAAACGCGTGGATCGAATCTTCCCAGCGCTTTACATACGCGATGTACGCCTTTTTCTTTTCCGCATCAGAAAGCACATCTTTCCATGCATCTTCCACACGGGTCATATTCAGCACCTTTTCCATCACAGTACATTGGGGATTACGATGAACCTGTCTTCGAGCTCAGGCGCACGTCCGATAAGGGAGTCTGCGAGATCGGAAGGGATGACCGTATCCTGCCTCACCCTGTTCTGCTTGAGCAGAGCATGCGTTGTGGGTTCGAGATTTTCAACATCCACTTCCATCATTTTTGAGAAGTATTCGAGCATCTGTGAGACTGCTTTTGCCAGGCTTTCCACCTCATGGTCCTGCAATTCGAGGTATGCCAAGGCAGCAGTCGTGTGCAATTCACCTGTATCCATGTATGTGTGCACTGTGCCACGATGGGAAAGCTCTGTCAAGGGGAGGCTGCATTCTTCCCGGAATCGATAATCTTGTGCTTATCGTGAGCAATATCGTCATAATGGCTTAATTTTTTATTCACAATCTTCAAAAGCCCTCTGTATTTTTCTATCTCGTTTTCGATTATTCGCTTCTGATTGAGAAGAATTTCGCGCCTTTCGGCTACAGTATCGTCTCCGAGCCTACAGAGATCCACATACTCTTTTATATGCGCTATAGACATGCCTGTGGATCTCATGCAGCAAATCAATTGAATCCATTCTAGATCGACATCGTTATACTGCCTAATACCATTGTCCGCGCGACGAATCGGAGGCAAGAGCCCCTCTTTTTCATAATAACGCAATGTGTGAGAAGATATATTGAAACGTTCGGACACTTCCTTAATCGAATAGCCCATAACCTTCCCCCTTGGAATGGTAGTGTCATATCCGGTCAGCGACTCCAGAGTAGTATATGAAGTAAAGTTCACCCCACTCAATATTTTTTTCTTCATTATTATTGACTTAGAGTGTACTCTAATTCATATATTGAAATCAATTCGCGATTGGAGAACACTGCCTGCACGAACACTGGACAGATTGGTTTTCACTTTCGGCATTAATAACGGGAAAGGAATTGTATGTTGTACAGAAGATTCGGAAAAACGAACGAGTTGATCTCCGCTTTAGGCTTTGGGTGCATGAGGCTTCCACTTCTTCCGGGAGGCGATCCTACCCAAATCGACGAAAAATTCGCGCTTCGACTGGTTCGCCATGCCATCGACGAAGGTGTGAACTACATAGACACCGCATATCCGTATCATGGCTTAGGAAAAGAAAAAAGCGGACAGAGCGAACCTTTCGTGGCAAAAGCATTAAAAGACGGATACAGAGAAAAGGTAAAATTGGCAACAAAGCTCCCTAGTTGGCTGGTAAAAACGCGGCAAGACATGGATCGATATTTGAACGAGCAACTGAAACGGCTGGAGACAGATTACATCGACTTTTATTTGATACACAACCTGAATATGCATGTGTGGCCCATGATAGCGAAAATCGGCATGATGGATTTTCTGGACAATGCGATAAAAGACGGGAGAATACGATACGCTGGTTTTTCGTTCCATGACAAATTGGATATGTTCAAAGAAATCGTAGACAGTTACGACTGGTCTTTCTGTCAGATACAGTACAACTATCTGGATGAAAATTTCCAGGCTGGAAAAGCTGTGTTAAAATACGCAGCGCAGAAAGATCTGGGCATTGCCATCATGGAACCTCTTAAGGGAGGAAAGCTGGCCGGCAATCTCCCTCTGGAGGCGCAAAAAGCCTTCGCTCGGGCTGATGTGAAAAGGGCACCGGCCGATTGGGCACTTCGGTGGATTTTGAATCACCCGGAAGTCTCTGTAGTCTTGAGCGGTATGAACTCAATGGATCAGGTCACGGAAAATCTCAAAACGGCAAGCGAAACCTACGCAAAGACTCTTTCCGCAAAAGAGATGGAAACAATTGATCAGGTAAAAGCCGTTTTTAAAAAAAGGATCAAAGTCGATTGTACTACCTGCGGTTATTGCATGCCATGCCCTACGGGAGTAGACATCCCCACCTGTTTCACGATGTACAATAATTATTATATGTTCGGTAAGGAGAATGAGTATAAGCGATGGCTTGCTCCGCAACAACGCGCATCGATGTGTGTGGAATGCGGAAACTGCGAAAGCCATTGCCCGCAAGGCATTTCGATCCGCCAGGAATTGCACAATGTCACAGCGCTCTTCGAATAGAATAGGCGACAACTCTCCGGCATTTTTGTAACTGTGCCGGTACTGGATTCGGCGGCTATTCCGCTATCGATGTGACGATCGGCTTCAACTCTATGTCCAGATCCTGTTCCATCTCGAGTGCAGCGAGATCCCGTCGTACTTTACTCACAGAAACAGAAGGAGGAAGCACGACGCGTGCGCGCATATGAAACAGAGGTGTTCCAGTTAGAGGAGCAGGTGTGGTTTCGGTTTCCAAATCTTCTATATTGATATCGTACTTTTTCAGCATCGAGGTGACTGAATGGACAATGCCTGGAGTATCCTGAGACACGGTTTTCAGAATGCAGGGTATTCCTTTGTGCAGGGCCGCAGGCGGGCTCGTTTTCCTGAAAAAAACGGAAAGCCCGATCTTTTCCCGCGATTTCTGTAATTGCTGTTCCAAATCGTCCAAGGCATCGGCGGATCCTGAAACGAGCATGATGACTGCGAACTCCCCTCCCAGCACCGCCATTTTGCTTTCTTCGATGTTACACCTCAATCCTGCCACGAAACCCGATACATCGTCGACTATTCCGACTCTGTCCGCTCCGATAGCAGAGACGATTGCGAATGCTTTATTCATACTGCCCCTTTGTGATATAAGTGTAATCCCGTTCTTTCTGTCTGTCGAGATTTTTTGAAAAGAGGTGGCAATGAGTATTCTATATACGGATCTGGCTCAGGTGTATCACGAGATGTATCAGAGCATTTTCGACTACGAGAAAGATTTTAAACAGTATCATACGGTACTCCGAGAACATAACTGCACCGATCTGCTCGAACTTGGATGCGGCAGCGGCAACCTCGCGACACGGTTCGCCCGGGCAGGATATCGGTACACCGGAGCGGATATCTCATCGCCTATGCTCGCCATTGCGATACGGGAAAACCCCGGCAGCCGCTTTCTGAATCTAGACATGAGAAATATCGGTATGCATGAAGCGTTCGACGGAATCATCATAACCGGTCGAAGCTTCACCTATCTTACGGATAACGAGTCGGTGATGAGCTGCCTGCGTTCCGTTCATGAGGCGCTGCGGCCGGAGGGAGTGTTCATGTTTGATAATTTCGATGCAGTTTCGATATTCTCCGGCTTTACGACGCATTTCGACAATTCGTTCACGTACGGGAACAAGAGGTACCGGAGAACAAGCAGGAATTCCATGAACCTCGAAACAGGATGGACATGGAACTGGCACGCGGTCTACTACCTGCAAGAGGAAGGAGAAGAGCGGGAACTGGCAAAAGATGTATCGGTGCTCCGCGCATTCACCGAAGATGAACTCAGACTCTTCCTGCACCTCGCAGGGTTCGAAACCGAAGCTCTGATACAGGAAGGATCTGCCTTCATGACCATCGCAGCCAAACGCCGTGTCTGAAGGAATCCACGTTACATTCCGGATATCGATTCCGTTTCCTTGTCTTCCAAGCGATCATAGTGTATGCTGGATTGCATCGGAGCTTGTATGAAATTCTATCAAATAGACGCATTTTCCGAAACACCGTTCTCCGGAAACCCAGCTGCCGTATGCATGGTACAGGAAAAAATTCCCGATCACATCATGCAGAAAATAGCCATGGAAAACAATCTGTCGGAAACGGCATTCGTGAAACAGCTCGAAGGCACATCCTATGCTTTGCGGTGGTTCACTCCCGAGCGCGAAATCGATCTCTGCGGCCATGCTACGCTCGCATCCGCCCATGCGCTGCGCTTAGAAAAACGCGTAAGCGAGCAGGACACCATCACATTCTCCACGAGAAGCGGGAACCTCTTCGTATCCTTCGAAAAAGGGAAAATCGTTATGGATTTCCCAAGGACCGATCCTATTCCTGTCAGACACAATAAAGAACTGAACGCGGTTCTCGGCATAGATCCGCTGTTCACCGGAAACGCTAAAAAATGGCTTTTCGTAGAAATCGCTGAAGAAGCTGAGGTAAGAAACCTGTCGCCGGACTTTAAACGGCTCGCAAGGATCGGAGAAGGTGCGTTCATCGTCACAGCAGCATCTTCCTCTTCCGATATCGATTTTGTCTCACGCGTGTTCGTACCGGGTTACGGAATAGACGAAGACCCGGTGACCGGTTCAGCTCACTGTCTCCTTGCGCCTTATTGGGCGGCGAAACTGAACAAGACGACGGTGACCGGATTTCAGGCATCGAAACGAGGAGGGTACATGGAATGCACGCTGAAAGGTTCAGATCGGGTGCTTCTAAAAGGACGTGCGGTAACAATAATCGAGGGGGAACTTCTATGGCGGTCGTGATACACAATCCGACATTGATCGAGGCAGCTGGCACAAAACCGAAAATCATCAAGGAATACGTGGGGCTGGTCAACACCGGCACGAAGGAAGTGAGTATCGCGAAAATGGAAAGCCCTTCCGGATGGGAAGAGCCGGGGCAGACTCCGGAGTTCAATGAATACACCTATGTGCTCAAAGGCGTATTGCGGGTAAAAACCGAACGGGAAACCCTCCATGTACATGCAGGCGAAGCGGTTATGGTCGCCAAAGGAGAATGGGTTCAGTATAGTAGTCCCGAGAGGGAAGGAGTCGAATACATAGCAGTGTGCGTTCCTGCTTTTTCTCCGGATACGGTACACAGGGACGAATAAGCCGCGTATGGAACAAATCCTCTACCATTGGACGCTCACCGCAGTGTTCGCCGCAGCAGCTATAGTTTTCATCGTCCTGTTTTTCCTCACAGCCCCCTACGGCAGATACTTCCGGGGCGGTTGGGGCATAGCGGTCAACGACAGGCTATAAAAGAAACGCCATCAACTCCGGTATGCCCATCATGGAATTCCCCGCAATGGCGATCATAGCCGTTTGCTATTTCCTGAGCCCGAGAAGGTTCGAGCTGGTTCCTACAATATTACTTATATTATGGGAAATGCATTATGTCCACAGAACCCTGATATTCCCCTTCCTAAAACGAGGAACGAAAAGACACTTCCCTATTGTGCTCATCTTCTTTGCAGTGATGTTCAATGCCGCAAACGGGTATCTGAACGGTAGATTTCTTTTTTTCATGGCGAATGTGTATTCACCTTCGTGGCTTACGGATCCTCGGTTCATCGCAGGAAGCGTGATATTCGTCACTGCATTCATAGGGAATCTGTATTCAGACGCGAAACTGAGGAATCTCAGGAAACCGGGTGAAACAGGATACAAAATTCCATACGGTGGTCTGTTTACCTACATTTCGTGTCCGAATTATTTTACGGAAATCATGGAATGGGTGGGATGGACCATAGCTACCTGGTCCCTGGCGGGACTCGCTTTCGCAGTGTTCACCACTGCGAACCTCCTGCCCCGGGCGCATTCGCATCATGCGTGGTACCTCAAACAATTCCCGGAGTATCCTAAAAACCGCAAACGCCTCATTCCGTTTCTGTACTGATCCGGAAGAATCTTCTCGTTGCATCCAGACTCTGCGGTACTACAATTGATAACGATGCCGCAGCGCCAGAACGCTACACCATGGATCCGTTTCTCCGTAAAAGTCCTGCTCATAGATTCGAGCAAATTCGGCGTGGTCAAAACCGCTTATTTCGCGGATCTCGAAGACTTCGACATCGTCATAACAGATACCGGCATTCCGGAAGACTATGAGAAGTTCATCCAGAAAGCCGGCATCACGCTGTACAAGGTGTGATCTTGTTCTTCATCACGCCACTGGTATCATGATCCGCGTCAGGAGCTCCTTTTCCGGCACATCCGCAGGCGAGTTGTAATAGTATTCGAAATACACGCCGCTCTGTTTGTACCCGTGTTCCGCTATCCATGCGAATATCTTGTTGTACGGCTCTTCCATGCCGCTGTAGGGGCCTTTGTACAGGCAGGAGACGAAGAGGCTTTCGGGCACTTCCCTCGCCTGTATATCCCCCTTTCCGGCGAAGAGCTTCGGGACCGCGAACCCCATTTCGGTATCGAGGTTCTGCATGTCGAGGTTGTGATACGCCGTGAACGGAGCGTCTATGGGTTCCTGTCCCAGTTCCGTTAGGTACGCCATGATTTTCATGTAACTTTCCCCTATGAGCTTGGGAAGGTTTTCCATGGTAGTGCGCGTCCGTATGGACAGCACGGGCTGCGCTTTCTGCGAAAAGCACTCGATCTTGAACATCATGATAGTTTCTCCTTTGTCTTGTATTGTTATCGTTTTCGGACCGGATGGCGGATGACTGTTTTCATGGCCTCCGGTTTTCCTTTTCTCGGGTCCGACATGTATATCTCGTGGTGCTTGCCCCCTTCGCCGAGCCGGTCGACCAAGCCGCGTTCCTCCATGTAGGCTTCCATCTTTGCTACGCTCTCCGGCTCCGTAGCATAAGGGCCCACGTGGAGTATCTGGACGCAGAGCCCTTCGTCGAATTTCACGAACCTGAGCCCGGAGAGGTCTGCTCCCTTTTCTTTGTTCCGGTATGCCTCGCACGCAGCATCGAAGACTTTCCGCGTCACGAACTCCGGCTGACGGATCAGGAGGTCCCACCTCCAGTTGTCCCGCTTGTTGAAGTCGAACCTTCCGCCTTCGATCCACCAAAGCCCCTCGAGGGGAGGCACCACGTACTCGAAATATCCTTCGGGCTGGTTCCCCTTCATCTTGCTCATTTTTATCGTGTAGGAGATCCCGTACAGGAGTGCGACTGCTTTCTGAAAACGATCGCTGTTCGGGTCCCCGCTTCCTTCGATCGCGATGAAGTCTATGGGTGGTACCGTTATTTCCTGCGGTCGAGTGTTGGGGCAATATAGGTCCTTGTACTCTTTCTTGTAGTCGATTTTGCGTTCCATTGTTCCACCTCTGGGAACCATGATAGCACGCGATTGCGACAACAGTATGTCATATTCGAATTTCAGGATTTGTACAGATCGCCCATTTTTCGGATCTGTTCCGCGATATTCAGCCGTATGCGCTCCGGTTCGAGCACTTCCACCGAAGCGCCGAAAGAGAGTATGTATCCGAATATCCAGTCGCTCTCGGGAAACTTCACCCGTACATCGCAGGTGCTGTCGGGATTCCTCACGATGCATTCCTCGTCGTAATCGTCGTAGACGCGGAACAGAACGTCGGGCTGAAACCGCAATGTCAGGGCCACCAAGGGAGGAGCCTTTCCTTCGGCTTCGGACCGAGCGCCTACATCGGTTTTCCGTCTGAGGAAACCCTTATCCGTGACCGAGAGGTTTTTTATCCGCGAGATGCGGAAGGTCCTGAAATCGCACCTGCTTTTGCAGTACCCCCACAAATACCAGGACTGCCCCTTGAACCAGAGGCTCATGGGCTCCACGATGCGGGCCGTCTTCGTTCCGTCGGACCCGAGATAATCGAACCTGACGATCATCCTCCTGATGATCGCGCTCTTGATGTCCGAAAATTTGTTGTTCTCGTTCGGTTTGCTTCCCCAGGGAGCGAAATCGATATGCACCCACTCGTCCGTTGCGTCGGATTTGAATATCGCTCCTATCTTTTCGAGGATCATACCGATGTTCGGATATTTGGTAACCTGGAGGGTCTTCAAGGCGAGAATGAGGCTTTTCCATTCTTCTTCGGAAATGAGCGCTTTGTTGAGCGTGAACGTATCCACGAGCGATATGCCCCCGCCGCCCCCGACATTGGTGTATACGGGCACTCCGGCCTGGGAGAGCACATCGATGTCCCGGTATATGGTGCGCGTGGAAACCCCGAACTGTTTTGAAAGCTCCTTTGCGGTCGCGCTGCCCCTGTTGAGAAGCAGCATAGTGATCTCGAGAAGACGGTTTATTTTCATACTGCCCGTACAGTATGCCACAGAGACAGGAAGAAAGCAAACAGGGGAACGGCATCCCCTGCACAGCCGGCGCTTTTCAGCGGATATTCCGGATTTCCTCTATCTCGACGAACGAACGAAGAGCGTTCAATAGAGTCTGTTCTTGTTCCGGCGTTATGCGTATGCATACCCCGCAGTCGCTGCTTATATTCTTCGGCACAGGTATGATCTTATGCGGCACTCCGGCAGCTTTCAGGATTTTTTCGGCCTTCATGACATGCTGCACGGATTTGAAAAGCGCCACGAGATAAGGGGTGTTGTCCGTCAAGGCCTCACTATTCTCCCTGCAGAGGAAAGGGTGTTCGCTATATCATACATGTTCGATATCGTTCCGATACCGATTGCATCGGCGATTGCGAAAAATTTCGCGCAGGTTCCGCACACCAGTATCTGCACGCCTTTCGCTTCGAGCCCTTTGAGGTCCTCTATGACATCGGAATCTTTGACCGCCAGTTTTACGCCGGTATTATAGAAAATCATGATGTCAGGAAGCGCATCGAGTTCGGTCACGGTGTGGATAAAAGCCTTCATCAACAAAATCCCGAGCTCTTCGCTGCCGGAACCCATAGCGTTCGATGAGAACACGAATACAGTGGGTCCAGGTGTGGTTCCGCCTTCTGTATCCGTACAGCATCCGGCCGAAGCCCCGGCTGATGGTACCGAACCGCCCTTCGCTATCCGCAGCTCGATGGTGCCATCCTCCCCTTTGATCGCGTCAACGGTACATCCGCTCTTTCGGGCAGCTCTCGTTACATTGCCCGCAGCAGTCTGATTGTCCACCTTGACGATGATATCATCGTGCTGCTCGAGCGCCTTCTTGGTAAGCACTACGGGCTGTGGGCAGGGGAGCCCGCGCGCGTCTATTGTTTCACTCATATGTACCTCCTGATTTGGTTTTCGTTTCTCGGCTGAGCGCTTCCAGAGCTTTCAGCGCCTTGTCTATTTCATCCTCGCGGGTGAAGGGTCCGAAACTGAACCGAACGGTCCCTTGGGGAAATGTGCCGAGCGTCCTGTGCGCAGCAGGAGCGCATTGGAGTCCCGGTCGGCACATGATCTGAAACCGCTCGTCGAGAAGGAAAGCTGTTTCCGATGGGCTCATGCCGTCGACGGTGAAGGAAAAAACAGCGGTCCGCTTCCGAGGATCTGCAGAGCCGTACTGCGTGACCCCTTGTATGGTTTCCGCTCCTCCGAGGAACCGCTTCGCGAGTATCATTTCCCTGCGCCTTATAGATTCAACACTGCAGTCGAGAACGTAGCGGACTCCTGCAGCGAGACCTGCTATCCCTATGGTATTGGGAGTACCCGCTTCCAACATGTCAGGAAGAAAATCGGGCTGCTCCTCGGAATCAGATCTGCTCCCGCTTCCTCCGCGCAATAGGGGGACGATTTCCTTTTCCACCCCCTCGCGCACATACAGTCCGCCAGTGCCCTGCGGCCCCAAGAGAGATTTGTGTCCTGTGAAGCAGAGGATATCAATGCCAAGTTTCTTTACATCTATCGGTATGCAACCGCAGGACTGGGCTGCATCCACGAGGAACAGCGCCCCGTATTCTTGAGCGACAGCGCCGATTTCCTCCAAGGGCTGAATAACGCCGGTCACGTTGGAAACATGGTTTATCACAATGGCTCGCGCTCCGCTTCGTGCCATGTTCCTGATATCATCGCTATCTACAACCCCGTCCGCCGAACTGGCGGCGCAGGAAACGGTTACCCCCTGACGTTCAAGGAAACGGAGTGGTCGCATCACCGAATTGTGCTCCATGCCAGATACGATCACGCGATCCCCAGCTCTGATGGTCCCGAACAGAGCTATGTTGAGGGCTTCCGTAGCGTTTTTCGTGAATACGATGCGCAGCGGATCGGTACAACCGATAAGGAAAGCGACGGCTTCTCTCGCTTCATATACGATCCGGCTCGCTTCTATGGACATTCGGTGTCCCGATCTTCCGGGGTTCGCTCCCACGGATTCGGCGAACGCCACCATCGCAGCTATCACCTCAGGCGGTTTCGGCCACGATGTGGCTGCATTATCGAAATATATCACATCCATGAGTTCGATCCTTTCGATTTATCCACCTCTTCGAACATCATATCTTCCATCCGTAATTCCTCGGCGCAAAGCGCTGCACCCAGGGCTCCCACGATCTGCGGATCTTCCGGAACCACGACAGGTCTTCCTATTTCTTCGGATAGCAGTTTCCGCACGCACGCGTTAAGCGCAACTCCACCTGCAAAAAATAAATTTCCGTCCTTTACGACTCGCCTCAGGAGGGAGAGCGCCCGGCTCACAATGGCCTTGTGAATTCCCAGCGCCACATCCTTTCTTGAGGCACCCCGCGTCACGAGCGACACCACTTCCGACTCAGCGAATACTGTACACATGCTGTTGATTTTTTCCGCCCGTTCAGCGGAAAGCGCAGCAGAAGCGAATTCCTCCAAAGTGTATCCGAGAGCTCCGGCCATGACCTCGAGGAAACGGCCGGTACCTGCGGCGCATTTGTCGTTCATTTCGAATTTGCTCAGATTCCCCGATGCTTCGAGAGAAATCGCTTTCGTATCCTGCCCCCCTATATCCAGGATGCCTTTACACCTCGGCTCCAGGAAACCGACGGCTCTGGCAAAAGCCTTGATCTCGCTTATCGTTTCGCAATTCAGGTGAGCCTTGGCAAGATGGCGACCGTATCCGGTCGCCACAAGCCTTTCGTACTTCATCCCCTTCATGAGATCCATTGCCGTTTCAAGGGGATTATAAGAGGCGACCGCCTTCCGCGCGGCAACCACCTCTCCGTTTTCGACGACAACAAACTTCACGGTCCGCGACCCTATGTCTATCCCAGCCGCCCACATCACTGTTTCACTCGTTCCAGGAAAGCCTCGATCCGCGTTTTCAACTGCCCCGCGTCCTCCTGACTGTAATCGGTTTCGATTCGCAACACCGGAATCCCGGCTTTTTCGAGCAAGGCCTCCGCAGCCCCACTTTCCACGAGGTATGGATGACAGAATTGCAGACCGTAGTGGATGACGCCCTGGGCGCCGTATCTTCTAGACATATCCATAACATGTTCCACCCTCGAAGGATTCGGCGTGAATACGGCGCAATCGATTTTGAAATACCGATCCGTTATGCGCTCGAGCATCTCGTCGACCGATCCGCCGTTCTCCTCTGTGAGCCATTGAGTTCCCCGTTCGCCCACACAGGATTCCTCGCCTACGATGACGGCTCCGCTCGATTCCGTTATCATGGGGACTTTCCAGTTCGGAACTGCCATAGGACAACCCGACACAAGGAGCCGCGGCGTCTTTCGGGGGAATACCCCTATCTGTTTTTTCGTGCGCTCTTCGATCTCATCGCAGAGCTTGTTCACCGAATCGGTGAAGCGCAGCGGGTCATCGTAAAAGAAAATTTGATTCACAAGCAGTGCGTCGAGGCCCGAAATGGGAGCAGGATCCGCCTTCCTCAAATCCGCAAGCCGCTTCACCGCTTTGCGCTTCGCATTGACGATGCGGATCGCCTTTTGCAGCGAATCGACGGTTATTCTTTTTCCGCTGGTTTCTTCCAGTTTTTTCGCGAATTTCCTGTATTCTTTAAACAGAAGGGCTCTTCCCTCACCACTCTTCATCTGGGGCATGTCTATGACATAGAAATCCTTCACCAGTTGAGCGAGAATCTCGTACGACTTCTTTTTTCCGTCGCAAGTGTTTTCTCCTACGACTATATCGCTCGCTTCCACATAGGGACAGACCCTGCCTCGTTTGAATCCAAATGCCGATTTGATGAGTGGACATATGCTCCGCGGCAGCACTTCCTCCGCTCCCTCGAAATTGAACTCAGCTCCCGCGCACAATCCCACGGAAATACCGTCGACTGCGAGAATGAGCTCTTCAGGCACAAACACGCAGTAAGAGCCCACAACGATACGTCCTTGGGCTCTTGCATCCACGAGCTCCTTGATACGCAACCCGTGCACTTCGCTCATCACGAAATCGAAGTACTTCATCCCTTCCGGCCGATTCTTCTGAGAGAGGAATACACTCTCGTAGGCGCTGCCCAAGACCGAAAGCAACGCATCGTGGGACTCAAGATCGAGACCCAAATCTTTCCACATCTGTTCGTACTGTGACATAATCACCTCCTGGAAAATAATGACCGCTTTGCCGCGTCGATTATTTTCCGGAGGATCAGGACCGGATCACGGCGGGCAAACAGCGGATATTAAGACGAAAGGAAACCGCACGGGCCCCCTATACGCCCTTCAAAGCACGCGCATGAATGAACCTCTGTACGTGGTTACCATATACACATCCTTTTTGTTTTTTGCCGCCGCCATGTATCTTTGGAATTCGGAAGCTGCCGCTTAACAAATCGATACGATATCGACCGGATTAAGCATTGCACAGGTGCTGCCTTTTGTCAACGAAATCCGCCTTCGGCTGTTCACTGATACCCTCACAGACTTAATACCGCATCAGATCAAAGCGCGTATCAGGCTTTTTTCACCTGAAGCGTTTCATTGACTAGTTGTACATATTTCTTTTTCTGCTTTGTATCTGTTTCGCAGGCAATGAGCTCGTCGATTATGGTTTTAATGCTCTCACGGTCGGTCGCCTTCATGATATTCGCTAAACTGACGAGTATATCCGCCCGCAATAAATTGTAATGATCTTTATGTATACAAGCCTTGAACTCCGTTTGCAATTGTTTGATTATTCGTTGTTCGTACTTCTCCTTGACAATCGCAACTTTCCAAATGTGTTGCAGATACTGCCGTTGGGTAACGAATTTCTCATCATCGATATGGGGCATCAGCACATCGAGGATTGTGTTGTATGTGTCATTCGTATCGTTTTTAGCAAGATTGCATAAGAGGACGATACCGATATTCCTTTGGAAAGAGTTTTTACTTGAAAGTTTTGAGAGCAGTTCATGTTTATACTCATCAAACCACTCAACTCTTTGCTCTGTAATCTTTTGCAGGGTTTGAAACGCAGGATAGCGTATTGAATCATCAGCGGATGATAAGTTATTCATCAAGTTCCGAATGTCCGTGCTCATGGGTGATCCTCTCCTGGGCTTACAGTATACTATAATTCCGGTCGAAAAAGCGATGCTTTTTCGAGAAGGTTCCTATTCCCTTTATGCCGCTTTCCTGTATATCCTATTCCCATGAAGACACTGGTTCTTGCGGAAAAACCGAGCGTAGGCCGGGAACTCGCCCGGGTGCTGGGATGCACGAAAAACGAGAGAACCCACATAGAGGGGAAGGATCATATCGTCACGTGGGCAATGGGACACCTTGTAGAACTCGCCGATCCAGAAGCGTACGACGAAAAATACAAGGTATGGTCGCTCGACACGCTCCCCATGCTGCCCGAAAGGATGCGGCTCAAGGTGATAAAGAAGACCCATGCCCAGTTCAATGCGATAAAAAAACTCATGTCGCGTAACGACATCGGTGCCCTGGTCATAGCCACGGATGCTGGCAGAGAGGGCGAGCTCGTTGCGAGATGGATCATGCGGCTCGCCGGATGGAAGAGACCGGTGAAACGCCTCTGGATAAGCTCTCAGACCGATGCCGCTATACGGGGAGGCTTCGCTTCCCTCAAGAACGGAAGTGAATACGAAAACCTCTTTCACGCCGCCGAATGCAGGGCAGAGGCAGACTGGATCATAGGCCTGAACACGACCAGGGCATTGAGCTGCAAGTACGATGTCCGCTTGTCTGCAGGCAGGGTGCAGACTCCCACCCTCGCGCTCATAGTGGAGCGGGAGAAGGAAATCGCCACTTTCGTCCCTCAGGCATATTGGACGGTGCATGCCGACTTCGGTGTATACACCGGGGTCTGGACAGGACAAAACGGCCAGACGAGAATAAAGGATGTGGAAAAAGCCGCTGGCATAGTGGACAAGGTCAGGGGAGCGGAAGGGGTCATCGTGGAGGTGCAGGAAAAGGAAAAAACTCAGGAGCCTCCTTTGGCTTACGATCTGACCGCGCTCCAGGTGGACGCGAACCGTCTGCTCGGTTTTTCCGCCAAGAAAACGCTTCAAACCCTGCAGGCACTCTACGAACGCCATAAAATCGTCACCTATCCCAGAACTGATTCGCGCCACATTTCCCGGGACATTGTTCCGACCCTTCCCGATAGGCTTAGGGCTTTATCGGGGACGAAATACTCGGCCAAGGCGGCGGAACTGCTCAAAGCGGGAATAGCTCCGGGGAAACGGTTCGTGGACGATGCGAAGGTGACGGATCATCACGCCATCATTCCTACCGAAGAGCGGGTGCATCCGGAACGCCTTGAAGGGGACGAGCGAGCCCTCTGGGAATTGGTAGCAGTCAGGTTCCTGGAAGTACTTGGAAGGCCGTACCGCTACCTTCAGATCCAACTAAGGACTGAAGCAGCAGGAGAAACGTTCGTGAGCAGGGGTATCAGAGTCATAGATGCAGGATGGAGGCAAATAAGAGGCACAAGCGGATCGGAGGAAGAGACTCAGGATGATAAAACGGATATTCCCGACCAAAAGCTAGCCGAACACAGGCAGGGGGAACATCATGCGGTGAAATCAGCAGAAGCGAAACAGGGATGGACGAAAGCTCCTCCGCGGTATACGGAAGGAACATTGGTCGCAGCAATGGAGAACGCGGGCAAATTCATAGAAGACGCCGTTCTGAAGAAATCCATCGAAAAAGGAGGGCTCGGCACTCCTGCAACACGGGCGGATATCATAGAAAAAATCATAGAAAATTATTACGTAGAACGGAAAGGAAAAGAGCTCGCCCCCACCTCCCGCGGAATAGAGTTGCTCGACCTCGCTCCCGAGCAGCTTAAGAGCCCGGAACTGACCGCGCAATGGGAAATGCGGCTGTCGAACATCGCAAGGGGTTCCGAACCTGCTCAGCAGTTCCTGAGAGATATACGGGCTGAGGCGAGCGGTATCGTGGAAGCAATCAAACGGAGCTCCGCAACATACAAACCCCGAAACGAAAGCGCTGTCCTCTGTCCGCTCTGCGGAAAGCCGCTTCTATCCGTGAAAGGGAAACGGGGAAAAGACATGCTCGTGTGCCAGGGGCTCTCCTGCGGATACGAAGAGGAAGTCGGGGGACAGGACAGATTCTCCGCGAAACCTTCGCAGAAAGAAAAATCCATAGCGCGTTCGCTCATGAGAAAATACGGGGAAAGCGGATCCGAGACAGCTACCCTTGGAGACATATTGAAGGCTTCGCTCGAAAAGCGGGGCGGTCAAACTGGGGAGAAAAAGTCGGGCGGACGCTGAACGCAAACGCTCCAGGCCTGGACAATTTCTCCGCGATGCCACACTATAGGTACATATCATGACAAAGAAACACAACACGCAAAAATCGCCGAAAGAATATTCGCTCGACAAAAAAATCCTTTCACTCGTGAGCGGAAGGCTTAAAGAGTTCGTCCGAACCCTGCTCGCTGACGAGGAAATACACCACTTGCAGGAATACGCGAATATCGTTTCAATTATGCGGCTGGGGTACAACGATCACGGCCCTGTCCACATGAGAAAGGTGGTAGCCAATTCCCTCGTCATAGCCGATCTGCTGCACAAGTCCGGCGTGAGCCTCTGCCTCGAAAAAGAGGAAGTAGGCACCTACGAAGACAGCTTGACGGCCATTATTCTCGGAGGATTTCTTCACGATATCGGCATGTCGGTGACCAGAGAAGATCACGAGAATTACAGCACTATACTCGCGGAACCGATCGTGCGCAGAATGCTGGGAAATCTGTACGGAGACGATCTGAGGAAGCGGACATTCGTGGGAGCCCTCGTCATGGAATGCATTACGGGGCACATGGGAAGGATCAAAATCAATTCGCTCGAAGCGGGCATCATACTCATAGCCGACGGGTGCGATATGGAAAAAGGCCGCGCGCGCATTCCTATGCTCCTCGCCAAGGACGCCAAGGTGGGAGACATCCACAAGTACTCTTCCGCCGCAGTGGAATCGATCCACATCGAGCGCGGCGAAAAGCTTCCTGTGCGCATCACTGTGCTTATGAGCAAATCCGTGGGGTTCTTTCAGGTGGAAGAGGTGCTGTTTCCGAAGCTCAACTCGAGCCCGGTGAAACCCTACATAGAGCTGTACGCAGGCGTAGTCGGGGAAGAGCTGAAATGCTACCTCTGATATAGAGCCGATACTCGCGGTAATTTTGATTCG
This sequence comes from uncultured Spirochaetales bacterium, assembly GCA_964631915.1. Classification (GTDB taxonomy): domain Bacteria; phylum Spirochaetota; class Spirochaetia; order CAZWAS01; family CAZWAS01; genus CAZWAS01. The sequence goes on from CAZWAS010000023.1 coordinate 34,187, forward strand.
ACATGCTGACCAGCAATTCTCAGTATAACTGGTAAATAGCCAGACAAACCTCAAGGGAAAGTAGAAACCCGTGTACCTCACTCTAACGGATAAGAATCCGATGTGGTTCGGTGCGTGAGTTCCTGCCTTTCCCATAAGGTTTCAGCGTGCCCACTGTGGAATTGTCGACTCTCCTGCAAAGAATTTACAAACTCTATTATCTATGGTATCATAAAGCACGTGGTAGCATATCATACCGATTGCCCACACACTACAATATACGGATGATAAAACACATATGGAACTGAACAAGATTAAAAAAGTGAAACTGCACTCCGAAGTCGTGAAAATACTGGAAGACTATATCCGATCGAACAACCTGAAACCGAACGATCCCCTGCCTTCGGAGCGCGTGCTGGCGGAAAAAATTGGCGTAGGAAGGTCTTCCCTCAGGGAAGCCATCCGCGTACTCGAAGCCCAAGGGATTGTAGAAGTAGTATCAGGGAAGGGAATTTTCGTAGGCCCCTCCAATGCGGTGACCGATGCGTATGAGTATCTTTCGAAAAAACTGAAGAAAAAAGTCACGCTCCTCGAACTCTATCAGATACGGAGACCTTTAGGCGCTCTTTCGGTGGAGCTCGCAGCGCTGAACGCAACGGAGAAACAGATAGAAGACATCGGCAAGAGCCTGGATGCATACGAAAAAAGCGTACAGCAGGGACAAGATGGCTGGAAATACGACAGGGCGTTTCACCTCGGCATAGAACGTTCTTCAGGTAACGCGATCATCCCTAAACTATTCGAGTTCATCTATCAGCAATGGGACAGCTTCGAGTTCGAAGCGGAGACAGCATACCCAGAATCGTGTTCCCTCCACAGACCGATTTACGAGGCCATACGCAAACGCGATTCCAAGGCTGCGGGCAGGGCATTCCATAAGCTGATGGATTACGTTGAAAAACTGATCGTCAAGCAGGAAAATCAGTAAGCCTCTTCCCAGGCCGAGGAGCGTTCCACCGCCTTTCTCCACCCGGCATACAAAGAGTCCCGGAACTCGCAGTCGATCCGCGGCATGAACAGGGTATCCTGGCGCCAGTTGTCCGCAAGCTCCTCCCTGTTCTTCCAGAAGCCACTGCCCAATCCGGCGAGGTAGGCGGCTCCCAATGCAGTGGTTTCTATGACCTCGGGCCGCGCTACCGGCACTCCGAGCATGTCCGCCTGGAATTGCATGAGAAAATTGTTCACCGAAGCACCTCCGTCCACCTTCAGGACGGAAACTGGAATTCCGGAATCCTCCTGTACGGCATTCACCACATCCTTCGTCTGATACGCTATGGATTCGAGTGTAGCGCGGATAATATGGTTTCTAGTGGAACCTCTGGTCAACCCCAGTACAGCACCTCTGGCGCGCATATCCCAGTACGGCGCTCCGAGACCGGCAAATGCCGGTACCACGTACACGCCTCCGGAAGAGGGAACCTGGGAGGCGAAATACTCAGTGTCCGCAGCGTTCTGTATGAGCTGCAGCTCATCCCTGAGCCACTGCACAGCAGCTCCTGCAATGAACACGCTTCCTTCGAGCGCATACACAACTTCCGCAGCATCTGCGAACGCGATAGTGGTGATGAGCCCGTTCCTTGAGGCCATGGCCTTGTTCCCCGTATTCATCATGAGAAAACCGCCGGTGCCGTAGGTATTCTTGGCTGTCCCGGGTTTGAAACAGGCCTGGCCGAACAGCGCAGCCTGCTGGTCGCCTGCGATGCCGCAGATCGGCACCTCTTCTCCGTCGAAAATATGGGAAGCCGTGCATCCGTATGTGTGAACCGAGGGGAGTACCTCGGGGAGGATAGCTGCAGGAATTCCCAAGGCGTCGAGAAGCTTTTCGTCCCAGGCGAGTGCCTGTATGTCGAAAAGCATGGTCCGCGATGCGTTCGTGTAATCCGTCGCATGGATCTTCCCGCCTGTGAGATTCCACAGAAGCCAGGAATCCACGGTACCGAAGAGAAGATCCCCATTCCTCGCCGCATGTTCCACCCCGCCGACGTTTTCGAGGAGCCACTTCACCTTGGTAGCGGAAAAATACGCATCCACGACGAGCCCGGTACGCTCTGCTATGTAAGGAGCCCATCCTCCTTTTTTGAGGTCGTCGCAGAGAGGAGCTGTTCTTCTGCACTGCCATACGATCGCGTTATGCACAGGTTTCCCTGTGTTCCTGTTCCACATAATCGTGGTCTCCCTCTGATTCGTGATGCCGATGGCGGCAAGCTCCTGCGGCCGTATTTTCGCTTTTCCCAGAGCCTCGGAGAGAACGGCGTACTGCGTGTTCCATATCTCCATGGGGTCGTGCTCCACCCACCCTTCCTTCGGATAAAGTTGGGTGAGCTCGCGCTGTGCGGATGCTATCACGGCGGACGACCTATCGAATATGATGGCGCGCGAGCTCGTTGTTCCCTGATCCAATGCGAGTATGTACTTCTTCTCACCCATGATAGAGCTCCCTATTCGATCACTGTTCTGGTTGCAACAATTTTGACGCCTTCAAGCTCGGCTACAATATCTCCTGCGCGTATCGGAATATGAACCGTCAGCGCATATATTTCGTCCAGAAGCGTATGTATCATATTCTTAGGGCAGGGCTCACCGCTTTTCACGGGCAGACGAGGATGGAAGGGGGAGTCGGTCCTGCAGGTAGCCGTCACGACTCTCCTCGGATCGAGAAGTTCGTCCTTTGCGTATTGGGTCCCTCTGGCACATTTGTTTCCCGTCACGATCATGCTTCCATCTTCCCGGATTTCCGCAGCCATGAGGCACCCGATAGGGCAGCTTATACAGGTCAGCTCCTTCTTCATACAGGCTCCTAACGTATAAAAACTTCTAGAATGGTATCTCCTTCCGGAAGCTGTTTCAGGTCTTTCTCCTTCAAATCCACCGTGATCATCTCCGAAGGCTGTATATGGTTCTTCATCGCTTTTTTGACGACCAAACCGTTGCACGTAATCTCCAGCTCCGCGTTGTTTTTCACGATCATAGGCCGTAGATAGAGGCGGCTCCCCTTTACAGCATCGACCCTGGCAGGGTTGACGTACCGCACATTGGCCCCTGCCCTGATGCGCACCTGCCGGAGAGGTCGGATGCCTGCCAGATACTCGGCTACAAAAGAGCCGGTCCGGCGGGATTCTTCAGTCACGTGATCCACCAGATCGTGCACGTGCAGCACGTTGCCGGTCGCGAATATGCCGTCCACCGAGGTCATCATGGTCGCATCCACCACGGGTCCGTTCGTCTCGTGGTTTATCTCCACGCCCGCAATCTTGGACAGCTCGTTTTCCGGTATGAGGCCGACAGAGAGGAGAATTGTATCGCAGGGCACATGAAAGGCCTTCCCCGGATCAGGGGCGCCGTCCCGTATGGGTGTTATGTCTATTCCTTCGACCCGGTCGTTGCCGCAGATGCGGGACACTACGTGGCCGAGGTACAACGGTATCGAGAAATCGTTGAGGCACTGCACGATGTTCCGTGTGAGCCCTGACGGATACGGCATGATCTCCACCACACACCTGACCGTACAGCCGAGCCATGTCATCCTGCGCGCCATGATGAGTCCGATGTCTCCTGAACCTATCACGACGACTTCCCTCCCCGGTATGTAACCTTCGATATTGACAAGCCGTTGCGCAAGGCCGGCGGTGAACACTCCAGCGGGTCTTGTGCCCGGAATGCGTATGTTGCCCCGGTTTCTTTCCCTGCAGCCCATGGAAAGAACGACCGCCCTCGCGTGTATGTGCATCATGCCGAATTTGCCTGAGCAGCAGAAAAGCTCTTTTGTTCCGTCATTCGCTACGATATCGGTCACCGTGGTATCGAGAAACACCGCTATGCCTGCCCGTTCCACTTCCTGTATGAAGCGCTCGGCATACTCGGGGCCTGTGAGCTCTTCCTTGAACTCGTGCAGCCCGAATCCGTTGTGGATGCACTGCATGAGGATTC
>CAZWAS010000023.1:38200-42129 GCA_964631915.1 uncultured Spirochaetales bacterium
ACCCCCTCGTGCGTATCTCAAGGGCCGCAGCCATACCAGCGGCTCCGCCCCCTATAACCGCTGCGTCAAAGGCGAACTCGATCATAACCGATCCTTCAGGAGTATGCTCTGCTTCCCCTTTTTCGTTATGCGATCGTAAGGAAGCCCGGTTTCGCGCATCAGTATTTTGATGATTTTATACGTGCAAAACCCTCCCTGACAGCGGCCCATGCCCGCTCTGGTGAAATACTTGATGCCGTCGAGTGTGGTATGCCCCCGCCTGACAGCTGCCACGATCTCCGCTTCTGACACCTTTTCGCAGCGGCACACGATATTGCCGTACGCTTTATCCTTCTGCATGAGTTCGTCTGCATCGCAAGGACCAAGCTCCCGCAGGTTCGGCAGATGTTCCAGGTAGGGGTCGAAATCTTTCTTTTCTATGAGAGGGAACCCGCTCCGCTTCAGCAGGTCTTTCACGTACACGCCGACCGCAGGAGATGCGGTGAGGCCGGGGGATTGTATGCCCGCAACCTGTATGAACTGGGGCACTTTTTTCGAAAAATCGATGTAGAAATCCCCTTCCTTTAAGGCAGGTCTCAAGCCCGCGAAAGAGGTGATGACGTCGTTCTGGGAAATGCCCGGAACCAGGCGCCTCGCCGAATCGAAAATCTTCTCAAGCTCCTCGGCTGTTGTGGAAAGATCGTACTTATCTTCGATTTCCTTGGCCGTCGGCCCTACGAGAACCGTGCCCTCCACAGTGGGTATGACCAGCATGCCTTTCGACACCGCAGTAGGAACCGGAAAAAGTACCTTGCCGGGGCAGGCCTTGGTCAGGCGGTCCAGGAGAAAGTATTCTCCCTTCCGCGCTATGATGGAGAACTCTTCCGCGTTGAACGCCTTTGAAACTTCGTCAGCAAAGAGCCCTGCGGCATTGATCACGTACTTCGCCCTGAGCATCCTGCCATCCTCGGCATGGATACTCCACCGTTTCCCGTCGAACGAGCCCTTCGTCGCCTTGAAGTCCGTATAGAGCCTGACACCATTCTTCATCGCAGATTCGACGAGGCAGAACACGAAGCGATAAGGCTCTATGATGCCGCCCGACGGTGCATAGAGTCCTCCTATCACATCGGGAGAAAGTTTCGGCTCTAGCGCGAGCATCCGTTCCCTGGAACACATCTCGATCCCTATGGATCTGTTCTCCACACCCTGGCTGTACAGATGCTGTATGACCTTGAGTTCCTCGTTGTGGAGCGCTACCACGAGAACACCGCATCTCCTGAACGGGAATCCGAGTTCTTTCTGGAGCTGGTCGAACATGATATTGCCCTGAATCTCCAGCCTTGCCTTCAGGTATTTGGAGCCGTGGTGGAATCCTCCGTGTATGATGCCTGAATTGGATTTCGAGGTTCCGAACGATACGTCACATTCCTTGTCTAGGAGCGCGATATCGAGCTTATAGGAGGAGAGTTTCCGCGCTATGTTTGCTCCGCTCACCCCTGCTCCGATGACAGCCACATCGAACGATTCGGAATCCCTTGCGTACGCTGCGTTCATACCGTCTTTGCTTCAATCACCTCATGAGAGTTTTGAACTTCTGTTCCTCGCCTTCGAGCATCCGATAACAATGGACTTCCTCAGGGAATTTACCGGAACGCACATCCTCACAATACTGCTTCATGGCTCCAGTGACAAGGTCTGCAACATTGCAGTATTTTTTTACGAACTTCGGGGTGAATGCCTGGAACTCGCCGATCATATCGGACACTATGAGGAGCTGCCCGTCGCAGCCCGGACCTGCTCCTATGGACAGGGCGGGTATGTTCAGCGTTTTTGCGATGTAATCGCCAACTTCAGGCGGAATCGCTTCGAGAAGGATCATATGAGCCCCTGCTTCCTGTACAGCCAACGCGTCCTCGACCACGAGTTTCGCCAGATCCGCAGTCCGCCCCTGAGCCTTGTGCCCACCGAGCTGGCCCGAGCTCTGCGGCGTAAGGCCTATATGTCCCATCACCACGATCCCAGCATCCACTATGGCCCGGATGACCGCGGCGACCCTTTTCCCACCTTCGAGCTTTATCGCATCGCAGCCGGCCTCCTTCAGAAACCGCCCCGCATTCTCCACCGCCTTTTCCGCTGAGCTCTGATAGCTCATAAAGGGCATATCTCCCACCACGAAGGTGTTGGGTGCTCCCCGCCTCACAGCCTGTGCGTGATAGATCATCTGATCCATGGTCACAGGAACCGTACCCTCGTATCCGTACACACACATGCCGAGGGAATCGCCTACGAGCAGCATGTCGAGACCTGCCGCTTCCGCGAACTGAGCGGTCGGGAAATCGTAGGATGTGAGAAAGGTTATTTTCTTCCCTTCTTTCTTCATGAGGTGAAAATCGTAGATCGTCTTTCTCTTTGCCATACAATACTCCTTTGTCTTCTGCGTTATGGTATATTTCCGAGCAGAATCCCCGACAGAACTGCCGCATCGATGTTTCCTCCGGAAACGACACACACCGTTTTTCCCCCTGTTCCCCCTTCCTTGAGCGCAGCGGCCAGAGCTGTAGCGCCCGCACCCTCTGCCACTGTCTTTGCGGATAACGCGAGGCGCCTCACTGCGTCAGCTGTCTCGGGAAGGTTGACCGACACCGCGGCGTCTATGAGGTTCCGGGCGAGCGGCCACATCTCCTCGAAGAGTTTTCTGGAACCGATGCCGGAAATGAAGGAAGCCGCGTAGGGAACTTCTACGGCATACCCCTTACGCAACGAAGGGCCGAGAGGCGCTCCCGTATCCGTTTCGCTCGCCACTATGCGCACATCCTTTGCAAGACTGCGCAGCGCAGCGGCGATGCCGCAGCTCAGGCCCCCTCCCCCGTAGGGCACGACTATGGTGCGCACATCCGGCAGGTCCTCGAGAATTTCGAGGCCGATCGTGCCGTTCCCGGCCATCATGTCCGGATCTGCAAAGGGATGGACGCATATCCCTGCGACCCCTTCGTATCTGTGCGTCCTCTGCACCTCCCAGAACTCCTCCTGGGGAAGCCGAAGCACCGAAGCGCCGAGCCGTTCTGCCTTGCTCACCTTCACCTCAGGCGCAGTATCCGGCACAACAACCGTACACGGCACACCCAACCGTCCTGCGTGATACGCGAGCCCTAAGGCCATATTGCCTGCGCTCGGGGTCCACACGCCAGATTTTGAATACATAGCCCTGTGCTTGACCAGGGCATTGCCTGCTCCCCTCGCCTTGAAAGAACCGCTCACCTGGAGATTCTCGAGCTTGAGGTACAGCTCTCCTGAGTACCGTTCGTCGGGGAACCTGAGGAGCGGGGTGCGCACCACGATTCCTTCGATCCTTCTTTTCGCTTCGAGCACGGACTCGACGGTCACAGGCAGGAGGGGACTCATGTCAGGACACCTCCCGCACAGCTGCCACTGCGTCGATCTCCACGAGCACCCCGGGGCCGAGCGTGCTGCCTACCGTGGTGCGCGCCGGTTTCGGATCAGGGAAATATTGCGCGTACACGGCGTTGAACTCGGCGAACATCGCCATATCGCTCAGGTGTACCGTGGTCTTCACCACATCATCCATGCGTGCACCCGCTTCTTCGAGAACAGCCTTCACGTTTTCGAGCACCCTGCGGGTCTGTTCCCCGACCGAGCCTGGCACAAGTTTCCCTGTGGCAGGATCGACTGGTATCTGTCCTGCGGTAAAAACCAGGTTCCCCAGCCGCACGCCCTGGGAATAGGGACCGACAGGCAGGGGCGCCTTTGCAGTGCGGATCTCGTGTCTACCCACGCATGGCTCCGTACTTCCTCACGATGTTTCCGACTTCCTTCTTCACATCATCGGGCAAGGCTTCGGGTTCGTGGGTTTTCAGAATCTCCTGCGCCTTTTCCCTCGCCCTGTCGCGCAGGCTCTTGCTTCCGCCCGCGACCCAGTTGTCGTAGAT
>CAZWAS010000024.1:0-23398 GCA_964631915.1 uncultured Spirochaetales bacterium
GCAGTGGCGGATGAGCTGAAAAAACTCATACAGAACAGAACGGACCTTCAAGGATAATCGTATGACTGATAAGGCACTCTGCGCTTCCCTGCTCAGGCAAATGAAGCGGATCAGATGTTTCGAAGAAAACCTCTATCAAATGTACCTTTCCCGAAAGGTGCCAGGCATGAGCCCCCATCTTTCCGTGGGCCAGGAGGCTGTGGCCGCAGGGGTATGCCAGGCCATGGAGGCTCAGGACTATCTCCTCACCACGCACCGCGGCCACGGGCATGTGCTCGCGCGGGGCGCACGAATGGATCGTATGCTCGCGGAAATACTCGGCAAGGAAACGGGCTACTGCAAGGGCAGGGGCGGTTCCATGCACATAGCGGATGTGAAGCTCAAAATAATAGGAGCGAACGGCATAGTGGGAGCAGGGCTTCCCATTGCAGTGGGAGCGGCGCTGTCGAGCGTGTACCGGAATACCGATGCTGTCACCGTGTGTTTTTTCGGGGATGCCGCGAACAACATCGGAACCTTCCATGAAAGCCTCAACATGGCAGGAGCCATGAAGCTGCCCGTGGTATGGGTATGCGAAAACAATCAGTACGGCCTGAGTACGAAGATCGATACAACACTCGCATGCGGCTCCATAGCGGAGCGGGCAGCCTCCTACTGCATGCCCGGCACATGGGTCGACGGAAACGATGTCGATGCAGTATACGGCGCTGCGCTCGAAGCAGTTGCCAGGGCACGGAGCGGAGCAGGACCGAGCCTGATAGAAGCGTTCACCTACCGATGGTACGGTCACGGAGCCTCGGATAACCGTTCATACAGGACAAAGGAAGAAGAAGCGGAGTGGAAAGCGAAATGCCCCATACGTCGGTTCGAGAAGCGGATGCTCGCAGAATCTGTGCTTACGCAGCGGGAAATCGACGATATGGATGCCGAAGCGCAGCGGGAGCTCGATGCTGCGATCAAATTTGCGGAAGAATCCCCCTTCCCGGATACCGCACACGTTATGCAGAACATATATGCGGAACGAGGGACGATATGGCAGAGATGACATACAGAGAAGCAGTCGCTCTGGCGATACGGGAAGAAATGCGGCGCGATCCGAATGTACTGCTCTTAGGGGAGGATGTCGGGAAATTCGGAGGAGCCATGGCTGCCACAAAGGGCGTGTTCGACGAGTTCGGCTCCAAGCGCGTCATAGACACGCCGATCAGCGAAGCAGCGATAATCGGAGCAGCGCTCGGGGCCGCTATCACAGGCTTAAGACCGATAGCGGAGATCATGTTCATAGACTTCACGACCTGCTGCATGGATCAGATCGTGAATCAGGTGGCGAAAGTGCGTTACATGCTCGGAGGCCAAGTGTCCGTACCCCTCGTCATTCGTACCCAGGGCGGAGGAGGCAAGAGCTACGCAGCGCAGCATTCTCAGAGCCTTGAAGCATGGTTTGCCCATGTTCCGGGGCTTACGGTAATCATGCCCGCCACACCGGCGACCGTCAAAGGGTTGCTCAAGTCCGCGATCAGAAGCGACGATCCAATCCTTTTCATAGAACACAAAATGCTTTACGGAGAAAAAGGAGAGGTCCCGGCTGGCGAAGATTTTACGCTTCCGATCGGCAAGGCTGCGGTAGTACGGCCGGGTTACGATGCAACCGTTGTCGGCTACTCGCGAATGCTCTCGTTCTGCCTCGAAGCTACTGAACGGCTCGCAGGAGAAGGCATAGACTGCGAAGTCATAGACCTCAGGACGGTAAGTCCGCCCGATATGGAAACCATACTTTCATCCGTAGGGAAAACCGGCAGGCTCGTGCTCGTCGAAGAAGGGAATCTGAGTTTCGGCGTAGGAGCAGAACTGAGTTCCCGCGTCATGGAACAGGGCTTCGATCTTCTCGATGCTCCGGTACAGAGGATAGGCGCCCTCGATTCTCCCATACCCTTCTCGCCTGTGCTCGAAAAAGCCGTGCTCCCGGACACCGATCGGATAATCGAAGGCGTAAGGCGCCTTTTCGCGTGAGGGAATCCGTGCGGTACGAAATCAGAATGCCTGCATTCAGCGCTACCATGGAAGAGGGAACCGTACTCGCATGGCGTAAGCAGGAAGGGGATGCGGTGAACAAAGGAGATGTGCTCTGCGAGATCGAATCGGATAAGAGCGTATTCGAGCTCGAATCCCCCGGGAGCGGATTTCTGAACAAGATACTCGTGAAAAGTGGGAAGAGCGTCGCTGTCCAGGAACTCATCGCCATCGTCGGCAGCGAGAAGGACAGCGCAATATCGGTTTGCAGATACGGTGCAGTACCTGAGCCCGACAGCGGAACAGCAAACAGCGGACGGATCAAGATATCTCCAAAAGCGAAAAAACTCGCAGAAACCTTAGGCATCGATTATACTTCGATAGCAGGTACAGGGCCGGGAGAGAGAATCGAATCCAGAGACATCGAACGTGCGGCACACAATGCTGTCAGGAGCGCGGAAAAGAAACAGACTCAGCCGAGCGGAACAAGCCGAAAAACCATGCAAGAAATCGCCGGTATCGCTTCGGAAGCCGATCTGGAAACGATTCCTTACGGAGCAGGACGAAAACGGGTCATAGATACCGTTGTCCGTTCCGTGAAGGAAATTCCGCAGTTTTCCCTGCACACAAGCATCGATGTGACCGGACTCGTCGAATACCGCAAACGTCGTATCCGGGAAGGCGAGAAACTATCATATAACGCGTTTTTCATGAGAGCAGCGGTCAAGGGAATAGAGGCGGAACCGTCGATGCAGTACCTGTTCTCCGAACGCGGGTTTCTGCAAAGGAATTCTGTCGATATCGGGTTGGCGGTGGATACACCCAGGGGAGTCGTCATCGGAACAGTACACGATGTCGACAAACTCTCCCTGTCCGAGCTCTCGCAGAGCATAGAGCAAACCGCCGAGGCGTGCAGGACCGGCAAAGCCGCCGCAAGCGGAGCGGATGCATGCATGACCGTTTCGAACCTCGGCATGCATAGAGTCGACGGATTCGTTCCGATTGTATATCCGGGACAGACGGCGATCATCGGAATCGGTACGATAGCGGAACGACCGGTCGCTCTGAACAGCACGGTGCAGATACGCACAACGGTCCTCGTGACCCTATGCGCGGACCACAGGATAGCGGACGGCGCTGCTGCTGCCAGATTCCTCTCCGCATTCGCCGAGTTTCTCGAATCGTATAACAGCACGTGATACCAAACTTCAGGCTGTGCCGCACTTACGGCGGCGGAACAAAAAACTGAGAGGTGTTCCATGGTGGACAGACACGAGAAAATAGCGGCAATTCTGGCAAGAAAAGGATATAGAAGCGTAGCAGAGCTTTCCGAGGATCTCGGGGTCTCCGAGATGACGATCCGCAGGGATTTGGAGAAACTCGAGCAGAAGGGGCTCATCAAACGGACATATGGAGGAGCATACACGGGTCAGGAAATCATCGAAGTCGATTATCGCGTGCGGGAGACGATCCGCCAACAGGAAAAGGAAATTATAGGGAAAAAAGCTTCCTCGCTCATCCAACCAGGAGAATCGATATTCATAGACACCGGAAGCACTGCCGCCTTTCTCGCTTCGGCCATAGACGATACGAAACGTATCACCGTGGTGACCAACTCCCTCGTAGTAGCTCAGACCCTCGAGACGAGAACGAACGTAGAAACCATTGTGCTGGGAGGAAAAATCCACAGAGCCACGCATTCTCTCACCGGGCATCTGGCCGAAGATGCAGTAAAGCAGTTTAAATTTACGAAAGCGTTCATCGGCGTGAGCGGCATAAACCTGAACGAAGGCCTCGCTCAGTCCACGCTCGAGGAAATCCAGGTGAAAAAACTCGTCATAGCCAATTCGAGGCAGGTCATAGTGCTTGCGGACAGCTCAAAGTTCAACAAAGATGTGCTCGTCATTTTCAGCGACTTCAGCAGAGTCGACACCATCATCACGGATAATGGGGTACAACGCGACGATGTGGATATCCTGAACGAAAAAGGCATTAAGGTCATCATAGCGGATGCCACAGCTCCGCTATGAGAAAGGTGAAACTATGGCATTTGTACCCATGAAAACACTTATCGATCGAGCATCGAAAGAGGGATTCGCTGTTCCCGGGTTTTGCGTGTGGAGTGCGGAAGTCATCCGGCTCGTATTGGAAACCGCTCAGACTATGCGGGCTCCTGTCGTACTCATGAGCGGCCCGGGGGAATTCCCCCTCCTCTCTCCTGCGCTCCTCGCGGGAATAGGGCGAGAAATACACAAACGCTTCGACACACCTGCGGCGTTTCACCTCGATCACGGCGATTCGATGGAAACGGTGCAAGCCTGCATCGATGCTGGGTACACGTCGGTCATGCTCGATTTCTCAGCGAAACCCTTCGATGAGAATGCACGGGCATTACGCGAAGTCGTAACGCGTGCCCGCCTTTCGAGTATAACCGTGGAAGGAGAGCTGGGCACCATCGGTCGCGAAGACGGCATTTCCACGGAAGGAAACAAAGCATCCGTGTTCACCGATCCAGCAGAAGCAGCGGCATACGTTAAAACGACAGGCATAGATGCCATAGCGGTGTCCATAGGCAACGTGCACGGGAATTACCGCGGCGAACCGAAGCTCGATTTCGCTCTCCTCGAAAAAATCCGGACTGTGGTGGATGTGCCGATAGTGCTGCACGGAGGAACAGGCATACCGGAAAAAGACATACGCACGGGCATTTCCTTGGGCATAGCTAAGGTGAATGTCGCAACTGACCTCGTCCAGACCATGCGAATCTCCCTCATGCGCCAATGGGCAGAAAAGCAGAATCTCTGGGTTCCGGCAGCCATAGCAGTCGCGGTCGAAACCATGCGGGAAGTCGTTGTGAAATGGATACGCATAACGGGAGCAGAGGGAAAGGCAGAGCTTTTCAAGTGATCTCTGCAGGGCGGGAAACTGACGCAGCACCGATCAGGCTCGCTGGGGACTGCTGTTCTCGGGCATCGGCGAGCCAACCGGCTATAGTCGGCCGCTGTTGTATGGCCGGTACCTCGCCAATTGTGCTAGCTCGACTCGTTGTATTCCTTCACTGCCTCGAACATGGCTACGATATTTTCCGGAGGCACGTTCGCCATGATATTGTGCACCTGCTGGAACACGAATCCGCCTCCGGGCGCGAGGATGGAAAGCCGTTCCTTTACGTGCCGTTTCACTTCTTCGGGTCTTCCGTTAGGAAGCACAGACTGCGTATCGCAGCCTCCTCCCCAGAGGCAGATTCCTTTCCCGAAATCCCTTTTCAGCCCCTCAGGTTCCATGCCCGCACTGCTCGTCTGTATAGGATTTAGTGAATCCAGGCCTATTTCGATGAAGTCGCCCATAAAAGGCCTAACGCCTCCGCACGAGTGGAGTTGTGTCTTGATATGCGGCGCCAGTTCCTTCGCTTTCGCCCATAGCACTTTTTCTCTGGGTTTGATGAACTCCCTGTACATATCTGCGGATATCTGGGGGCCGGACTGCATGCCCAAGTCGTCGCCGAAAAGCACAATGTCAGCGGAGGTTCCCACTGCGCCGAGAAACTTCTCGATATTCTTCAGATGATGCTCGAGCACCGCATCGAGCAGTCTGTGGGCGTCCTTCGGTTCGAGCGCCATGAGCATCATAAAATTCTCTATGCTGCAGAGAAAACTCGCGATCTCCAGGAAATTGCCGCCGAAAAGAAACAGAATGGCGCGGTCCGTGGATACACGAAAAGCCCGACTGCGCTCCGCGAATTCCTCAAGGCTTATGCTCGAAAGGTCCGGAGGAGATGGTATAGACCAGATCACATCCGAAAGCGCCGATGCGACATCAAGTTTTTGGGGAATACGTTCCTTGTATGGCCAGAAAGTCTGATCGAAATAGAGCATGCTCGGCCGCTGCACGCCTAGTTCGATTCCGGAAGGGCTGTACAGATACCACGCATCTCCCTTTTTCCGCACGTCGACATATGCGGGAATCAAACACTCCGAACCGTCGGGAAGCACCCATTGCTTCCAGTCGTTTTTCCCGAGAGAAAAACCTCGCCCCAGCTCCACGGTATCGACACCGAAAAGATCCAACACATCTTCATCGATCACCGCGAGCTGCTGTATCATATCGAAAACTTTGATCGGCCGCTTCGGCAGCCCGAGGAAATCGCGCAGCCTGCGGTATGCGATGGCCATAATGCCACTCGAACGATGGCCTCCGAAATCGACCGGTACCCGGTCGGGTTCGATATGATTCACGGCTGATAAAACGCGTTCTCTGCTCGTCATTGTGTTTTCTCCTCTGAGGTCAGCCTGCGGAGCTGGACATGACCATGCCTGATATGAAGTATTTCCTGAGCCACACGAACAGGGCTATGGTGGGAATGGACGCCACAATGACTCCCGTCATGATATAGGGGATCGATCCGCCGCCGTATCCGGACATACTCGCAAGAGCCACCATGATGGGTCTTACCTCCTGATTTCTAGTGAGCACCATGCCGAACAACAGATCGTTCCAAATCCAGGTCGCCTGGAACAGGGCCACGACCGCGGTGGGAGCCACAGAGTTTGGCACGAATATCTGAAAGAAACTCCGTATCGGCCCGCATCCGTCTATGCGAGCGGCCTCTTCGATTTCCCTGGGTATGGTGGTGTAAAACCCTCTATATACAAAGAGGCTGAACGGAATACAGATCGCCGCGTACACGAGAATCATACCCTGTCGGGTGTCGTACAATCCTATCGCGTTATACACCTTGTACAGCGGAATGAGATACATTTGAAAAGGGAAAATTGTCCCGCTGTAGATGATAAAGAAAAGGAGAAAGCTGAATTTCGGTTTCAGCCTCACGATACTGTATCCGGCCATGGAAGCGCAGACGATCGCGATGGCGGCTCCCGCAGCCGAATACAGGAGGGAACTCACGATGTGGGACTGAATTCGATAAATTTCGACGATCTTGTTGAGATTATCGATGAAGGCAAACTTGGTGGGGAACTGATAGAACCGCTGCGCTACGAAATCTTCAGGAGTTTTGAACGCTACAAGGAAACTGCTCCAGACGGGCAGTACCCAGATGAATACAAGGATTATTACAATGATATAGATCGGTAGCTTTCTCGCATGAATCTTCACGCCGTCATCCCTTTCTAATAGTATAGTAAGTCTTTTTTCCCCATACGCCTGATATACGCTATGGAAACGCCTATGACGATGAGCGAGAGCAATACGGAAATGGCAGCTCCGTAGCCCATATTGAACACTGTGAAAGTTTCCCTGAACATGGTCACCGCGAGGGTTTCAGAAGACCGGTATGGCCCTCCCCGCGTTATTACATAGATGATGTCGAAGGTTTTGAACGAGTTCACCACTGCCATAGTGATGACTACGGTCGTGATGGGTCTGAGCATGGGCACTGTCACGTGCACGAAGGTCTGCCACTTATTCGCTCCGTCTATGATTGAAGCCTCCACAGGATCCCTCGGAATGCTCACCAGGCCCATAAGGAACATGACCATATTCGTGCCCAGCTGCTGCCATGTCCATGCGATGATCATCGAATACGTGTTGAGTGGCACGGAGGTAAGCCAGGAAATCTTCACATCAGTTCCGAAGAGACTGAAAAAATTGTTGAGCACCCCCAGATCCCTGCTAAACATGTATGTCCATATGGCTCCGGTCGAAACGAAAGAAATAGTAAGCGGTATAAAAAAAATGGATTTAAAGAAGTTTTCGAATTTCAATCCTCGGATGAAGGTGGCGATCAGCAGCCCGCCTAAAACAGGGAACACGAGAGTCGCTATGACCCAGATAAGAGTATTAGCGAAGGATACGATGAAATTCGTATCGAAGAAAAACTTCACATAATTGGTAAAACCGTTGAAAATCGGTTTGCTGATTCCGTCCCACTGAAAAAAACTGTAGTATACATTCTGGAACATTGGTACGATGAGAAATCCCGTAACGAATACGAAAGCCGGAACGATGAACAGATAGCTTATAACCGCTGAATGGTTTCTTACGGCCACGCGCCCTCCCTTTGGGGAACCGGCCCTGTGGGGCCGGTTTCTATAAATACCTGTTATTTATTTTTTGCCCAGTATTCGTCTGCAATCTTATCCAGATCAGCAAGCACCTTGTCGAGTGAACCAGGATTGAGGATGAACTCAGCGAACTTGTCCACTGCGCTTTCGCAGATGGGGGTGGGAGTAGCTTCCCAGTATCGGTTGAGAATCCTATAGCCTTCGGCATTCAGGAACTTCGCGATATTCGCCTTCACCGCAGGCATGAAGCTGATATCCGTTTTCGCGTTGGGTGGGAACTGACTTGTGAGTTTGGCGAATACGCCGTTTCCTTCCGGAGACATCCACCAGTCCGCGACTTTCTTCGCTGCTCCGAGGTTCGGAGCATTCTTGCTCACTAAAACAGGAGCGGCTTCCATGATTGCTACCTTGCCGGAAGAAGCGTTATGCGGCGGCATGATGAAGAAATCGCATTTGCTTTCAGGAACGCCGTTAGAAGTGAGCACCGTATAGTACCACGACCCGCAGGGAACCATGGCTACTTCGCCGGAATTGAACAGCCGCGGAACATCCGCGAACAGATCAGCCGAAGGATCGGTGAAATATTTCTTGTTGATGAGGTCAGCCCACACCTGGAAGGCTTTCTTCACACGCGGATCTGAATATTTTGCTCTTCCCTCGCAGAGATCGACATAGAGATTCGGGTCCTGGCGCGCCACCATTTCCTCGAACAGGATGAATGTCGGCCACCTGCCCTGCACGGTCTGGGCCATGGGATTCACATTGTTTTTTCTGAGCGTGTCGCATACTTTGAGGAACTCGTCCCAGGTCTTGGGGACGCTCAGATTGTATTTCGCGAACACATCCTTGTTGTACCATACGCCCCAGTATTCGAGGCTGTAGGGGAATCCGTATACCTTGCCGTTGAACGTGAATGCATCCCGTATGCCCTGAGCATATTCGCTCTTGTGCATATCCCAGACATCGGTCAATTCTGCGACAAGCCCTTGATCTATGAGGTCCTTCATCCGGTAGGTGGACCACCAGGTAAAGAGATCCGGCGCCTTGTTCGTGGGAAGCGCCGCACGGACAGCTGCGATGAAAACATCAGTCGTCGGATAGGGGGTGGGAGTGAATCCTACACCGATCGCCTCGTTCGCTTTTTTTCCGACTTCTTCATAGAACGGTTGATAATTGGGATTACCACCCTTGTCGTGCATGAGAATCAGAGAAGCTGCCGCTTTTTTCTCTTCGGGTTTGGCTGCTGCCTTCTCTTTCTGACCTCCAGCGAATGCAAAACCTGCGAGAAGCACTAAGGCAAGAACACATATACCGAACATCTTGCTCTTTCGCATATATACCTCCTTATGCGATAGGAAAATATTGTGATTTTAACAAGTATTTTATCATACATAAAATGATTGTCAATCTTTTTAAATTAAAATTGGATGTATTTTAGTTAAAAAAATCACGAATTTAACTTAAAAAAACTTTATTAATATGAAGAGGTATGATACAATCAAAAACCATGGGATCGGCCAAGCTGAAAGATGTTGCGGATTCCGCCGGTGTATCCATAGCTACTGCTTCCATGGCGCTTTCCGGGAAGGGGAAAATATCGCCGGAAGTGGCCGAACGGGTTCGCCTCGAGGCTGAACGCATAGGATACAAAAAAAAGTCCGGCGTGTTCTCGAAAAAGCGCAACGGCTTCAAATACATCGGGATACTCCACCACGAAACCATGCGCTACCTGTGGAATTTCAGCCGCCCTTTCATATCCCTGCTCGAAGAGCTCATCTTGGAACACAAGTATTACCCGCTGAACATCCACATGCATCCGCAGCTCCATACCGAAGAAATATTTCAGGAAATCATGTCCGCCGGAGTGGGGGCCATTTTCGCCATCCATTACGTGAACGAGGAATTGTTCGAAAAGCTGGAGAAAAACGGCATTCCCATAGTGATCATCAACAACAGCAATTTTCAGAAGCAGTTCTATTCCGTGCTCGTGGACGATTTTCACGGAGCATACGAAGGTAGCCAGTACCTCATAGACCTGGGGCACCGCAACATCGTGTTCGCAGAATACAAGCGGCCCGATCTGCCTGCAGTAGTCATAGATCGGTTCATCGGATTCAAGAAAGCGATGGATGAGCGCTCGATTCCCTTTTCGGACGAGCAAAAAATATCCGTAGCCCTGAACGATTTCGCAGAGCTCGAATCGAGGCTGCGGTATCTGTTCAGGAAACCCGAAAGGCCTACGGCGATATTCGCTCACGACGACTATTTTGCAGCATACATCCTATCCATACTGAAGAAGATGAATCTCAGGACGCCGGAGGATGTATCGATCATAGGCCCTGGCGACGTGCTCGACTACGACGAACCCTTTCTGCCGCAGATCACCACGCTGAGGATCAATACCACCCTCATGGTGAGAATGGCATGGGAGCTGATGCTCACGCGGCTGTCCAATCAGTCGAGAAACGTGCACGTGCTCAAGGTGAACCTCATTCTCGTGGAACGGGGGTCGTGCAAACGGCTTTCATGAGAAAGCCGCCCTCAATCTAGGAGCCGTTTCGAAGCGCTGGGCTGGGGAACAGCTTTCCCGAGAACACCGTTCGCATGGGTATAGATTTTGAGGTTTTCCGTAACCATGTAATACCTGTTGGACGCGTTCCAGAGCGTGAACCCCGATGCTCCTGCGAGTAGAGCGCCTGATATCTGATTGGTGAGGTATTTCGAATACTTTTTTTGGTCGAACTCGAGCTCTCCGCCGATGAGAAAGGCCTGCACATAGGGCCGTATGAGAGACCTGCCTTCGACTATCGCATTCGCCCGCGCGGAACCTTCTTCGTAAATGCGCAATGCCCTGTCCAGATATGCCATATCTTTCAGGAAATTCCGTTCGAAATGGGACGGATAGAACATGGGGCTTATCACATCCACATACTCCGAGAGCATGGCGATATTTTGCCCGAGATATTCCATCCTGTACCAGGCGTTGAAACCATATACATCCGTACTGATAGGGATGCGGATCGATTCCCTCGCCATGGCGAGGAAGGATTCCAAAGCATCCACCCGCTGAAGCCCTTTTGTGTTGTGCCTGTACTTGATATCCTCTACATCGCCGTCGGAGGGAAAGCGGATGTAATCGAACTGTATTTCGTCGAACCCCATACTTTCGAGCTCTTTCGCGAGATCGATATTGTATTTCCACACGAAATCCGAATACGGGTCGACCCAAAACTCGGATTGAACGAAATTTTCTTTTCCCTCGGCATCCACAATTCTCTTGAAGTACCCCCAGGCTGTATCTTTGCTCTTCCGCCACAATGCGTACGCCTTGTTGTCGTACTGGTAGAGCCGTTCGTCCTTGAACACCACGATACGTCCGATGACGTACAACCCTTCTGCATGTGCTTTCGAGACAAAGTCAGCAGCCTTGAACCGCTCTTTCACCGCTCCTACTTTTTTCGGAAGATCCAGAGCGGTATCGTAGGTCACATACCCGTAATCGTCCTTCATGTCCACGACTATGCTGTTCAGTCCGTGCTCTTTCAGAAATGCTATATGCTTGTCGAGCTGCGCCCCTTCCGCCTGACTAGCTGCGAGATATATGCCATATTTGTCCGCTGCTTTCCGCATGCGCAGATCCTTCTCTTCCGGAAAAAGAGAAGAAGGCTCCCCCCGCTCTACGAGGTTCCACCGTTTATCTTCTATGGAATATATCCACATCGAAGCATCGTTCCTCACCTGGAGCAGCCATTGCTTTTTGTCTCCAACCTGTTGAGCGGAAAAACTCAGGGCAGAAACAAAAAAACCGCCGTCCGTTCCGCGCGGAAACTCGAGGGAACTCCATTTTTTCTTTGCCTTGTCGTATTGAAACAGCCCTTTCGCGAACCCCGTAGCGAAGAATATGATATTTTTATCCACAGGGTGATATGCGATTGCGCTTATCTCTTCGTAGAAGCCGGCTCCCTTAGCGAGAAATTTTATGTCCTTGGTTATGTCCTGCCACGTCTTTCCTCTGTCCGTGGATTCGAATATTCCGTTGAAAGAAGTGCCGATGAGAATCGCGTTATCGTTATGCGGAGAAAGCGACACAGCCGTGATATAGGCCGCTGTTCCTATGGGGGGCTTGATATCAATTCTTTCCCACGTTTTCCCCGAATCCGATGAAAGGTAGATCGCCTGCGGTGCGCTCACCGCAACCCGGTTTCTCCTGACCGCATCGGTACCGAGGGAGGTTAAACGTGCAGGTGTAGGACCGTTCCACGGGTATACGATGCGTTCAGGAAGCCCTTTTGTCCTTTTCTCCCAGGAAGCCCCGGAGTCGGGCGAGAAATAAAACTCGTATCCTTTCGTGAGTCTGTACATGGAATCGCCTGCGAGGAGCCGCTGCCCTTCAGCAGCGCTTACCGTCGCTCCGAGCATAGCCCAGAGGAAAAAAATGAGCGCATACTTCATGTTCATACTGGGGAAAGACTATACCAGTGTTTCGGGGATTTGTCATCAATTGCTGAGCCGTCCGCATCATCTCCTTGACAGGCCCTTCCTTCTGCCGGATAATTTCTCCCATCATGAAAACACCCATGAACGATAAAATCGTGTACGTCACCGGCGGTTCGAGCGGCATAGGGTTCGCATGTGCGGATCAGTTCGTCCGACTCGGTGCCCACGTACTCATTATAGCGCGGGACGGGAAAAAACTCGCAGATGCGGCGGCACATCTGAAAAATCGGTGCATTTCGGAACATCAGCGCATCGAGACTCTGTCCCTCGATGTGTCGAAGAGCGAAGAAGTCGGCAGAAAAATCGGAACAGCTCTTTCGCAATTCGGGATTCCGCACGTCCTCCTCAATTGCGCAGGCATAGCGCATCCCGACTATTTCGAAAATCTCGACCCAGTTATTTTCGAAAAAACCATAGCGATCAACCTTCTTGGCACAGTGAACATGTGTTCCGCAGTGTATCCTGCCATGAAAAAGCAGGGAGGCCACATCATCAATATCGCTTCCATAGCGGGCTTCATCGGATTGTTCGGATACACGGCGTACAGCGCATCGAAGTTCGCCGTCATCGGTTTTTCCGAAGCGCTGAGGAGTGAAGGGAAACGGTATGGCATCCGGGTATCGGTGCTTTGCCCCCCGGATACCGATACTCCGCAGCTCGCCGAGGAGGAAAAGACCAAGCCTGCGGAAACAAAGGCTATTTCGGGCAACGCGAAACTCATGAAACCGGAGCAGGTCGCGCAGAGGCTTGTCAAGGCAGTCGGAAGTAATTCTTTTTTTATTCTGCCTGGGGGCTCGAGCAAGTTTATATACGTCATGAAGCGACTCTTCCCCGGCTTCGTAGAATGGATGATAGACAGAGACATACGGAGCGGGAGCGTACAGAAAAATTGACATACGTCCGCATAACGCCTTTATTCTGATAGAAACGTCTGGAACGAGACGCATTAAGCTCCGGCTGCATCAGTCCACTGAACCGCAGCAGCCAGCCTTGCGGGATCGAGAATGAGCGCAACCGTCCCGTCTCCGAGTATGGTAGCTCCGGAAACGCCTTCCACATCCCTTCCGATATCGCCGAAGGATTTGATGACGGTCTGATACCCTCCCAGTATCTGATCTACGATCAGCCCGAGCCTGGAATCGAAGGCTTTCACTACCACCAGTTCCTCGATGGACGGCGCATCCCCCTCGATTTCGAAAAAGGTACGCATCCTTACAAAGGGGATGATGTCTCCTCCGATGTTCACGAATGAGCTGTTCGGCGCAATGGTGCTCCGTAGCGACGCGGTCAGTTCCACGCATTTCTCGACCGAAACGAGGGGAATCGCATATATCTCGGTTCCTGCCCGCACAAGGAATCCGTCGATGATCGCGAGCGTGAGGGGGATTTTCAACACAATCGAAAGCCCCCTCTCGTGCCTGTTGTCCAGTTGGACAAAACCGCCTAACGCATCGATATTCTTTTTCACCACATCCATTCCGACGCCGCGGCCGGAAACGTTGGTGACATTTGCTGCGGTGGAAAATCCCGGTTCGAATATGAGATTCTGGATTTCGGCGGTCGTAAGCTTCGCATCTTGAGATATGAGGCCTTTCTCCACCGCTTTCTCACGAACCGCATCCACATCGATCCCTTTCCCGTCGTCTTCGATGATCACATGAACGAAGGCTCCGGAATGCACGGCCGAAAGCGTCAACGTTCCCCGTTCGGGTTTACCCTTCTTCTTACGCTGTTCCGGAGTCTCTATGCCGTGATCTATGCTGTTCCGCACGAGGTGAATAAGGGGATCGTTCAGTTTCTCTATCACCGTTTTATCCAGCTCGGTATCCGCCCCCCGAAACACGAGATCGACCTCTTTTCCGAGTTCAGCGGAAAGATCGCGCACCAATCTCTGGAATTTGTTGAAAGCGGATCCTATGGGAAGCATGCGGATGCCCATGGTATTGTTCCTGAGCTCGGAAGTGAGTCGTCCAATCTGCTCGACAATGGAAACTATCTGTTTGTCGCCGTTCAGCTTCACTGCTCTGGAAAGCTGGGCGTGCACGGTGACGAGCTCTCCGACAATGTTGATGATGGTATCAAGCCGTTCGGATTTGATTCTGAGCGTGGATGCTTCGAACTCCTCTCGTTTCTCTCTCTGTTTTTCCCGGATATGCTCTTGCTCCATCAGAGCAGCTTTCACGGAGGCGGGGGAAACTTCCTTCCTTTCGAGAAGCACCTCCCCTATCCTTCGTTGAGCTTTCAGTGCCTTGGAGATCGAATCGGGTTTTGCCGCACCGCGCTCGAGGAGGATCTGCCCGACCTTTTTTTCATAAGGACCAGCTTCTGCGAACCTATAGTCTTCCGCCTCCTCGATTCGTATCTCCGCCCGGTCCTCCACGAAGATGAACACATCGCGTATGGCGTTGATATCCGCTTCGGTGGTGAGAATAACATCCCACCCGAGATAGCATTGTTCCGGATCGAATTTAGAGAAAGGAGGTACCTTATCCGTATGCGTGACGCATTCGTATTCTCCGAGGTTTTTTAGCTCCTGCAACAGGAGATGGGGCTTTACTCCGAGGCACATTACGTCCCCTCTGAGGCGGAACAATATGCGGTATGTCTTTTTCGATCCTGTGGTGGAACTGGACAGCGTTTCCTTCGGCTCCGGTTTCACTTCAGGCGTAGGCGGTTCTTTGAGATAGATTCCGACCCGTTCGAGAACGGATAAAGCCCGCTTCGACGGTTCCGCTGTTCCGGAATCGGAGCTGCGTATCATTTCCTGAATTTCGTCGCGTGCATCGAGTACCGTATCTATGAGCTCCTTCGAAACTCCGACCTTGTCGTCTCTCACCTTTTCGAGAAGGGTCTCGACCTTGTGCGTGAACGCCGCTATCCGATCGAACCCGAACATCGCAGCGGATCCTTTGATTGTATGAAAAATGCGGAAGATATGCGATACCGTCTCTTTGTCGCCGGGACTCTGTTCCAGGGCGAGGAGAAGCTGTTCGAGCTCTTCGAGAGATTCGAACGACTCTTCCTTGAATGTTTCCTTGAATTTGTCTGTCATGGTCTGTTCTCCCGCCGCTTCCCGACCCGCACCGAGGAAAAATCGAGGTCCTGCTCGACCCTTATGCGCCGATCCAGAAATCCCCCGAGGCTGAGAAAACTCATAACGTCTTCGCTTGCGGTCCCTTGAATGCTGAAACCCCATCCTCTGCGCTCGGCTTCGAGCTTCGCAGCCTGAAGCAGTTGGATGCATGCACAGTCCATCTCCTGCAGACGTTTCAGCCTGACGAGAACCGTTGCATGCTCGGCCGGTCCTGCTTCAGCGAATAGCGCTCCGAATCGTCCCATAAGTTCCCGTATCGTTTCGATGGTACAGGGCTTTTCCAGTACCAGCTCCAATGCTGGAGTCTTCTTGCCCATATCAGGTTTTCCCTTTTTTCGCGCAGAGGAGTTCTTGCGGAGCGAGGACTTTTTCTATATCAAGGATGACAACGAACCTCCCTCCGAACCTGCCGACTCCCTTGATATACGCGTTATCGATCATGGTTCCCAAGCGCGGAATGTCTTCCACTCGCTCGAGGTCCACCACTTTGTACACAGAATCCGCAAGAGCACCGATAATAGCCCTATCCTTGATTCCGGGAACATCCAATACGACGATCCGTGCGGAATCTGATGTTCCGACTCTGCCCATCTCGAATTTACTTTTCAAGTCTACCACAGGGATGACGCTTCCCCTGAGGTTGATAAGCCCCCGGATGAATTGGGGCGTTTTCGGCAACCGCGTTATGTGCGGCACTTCCAATACGCTGTTGACGTTTTCCACATCCACCGCATACCGATCTCCGCCGAGATTGAAAATCAGATACTGCAGAGCACGCATGGGTACCACCTGCTTAAAATTCCTCGAAATTGGAATCCAAAGCGTCGGCCTTCGCATTCGTCTGTTCGGTCAGCGTTATTCCGGTCGCCTGCTTCGTCTGAGGAACCTTCTGCTGTACCGCCTTGCTTCCTTTGGCGGACGGCTTGAGCGTCCTGTCATGTTTCACGGTTGCCGCCTGTACGGCCTGGGCGGATACTTTGAAGAACGCGATAATATCTTGCAGCGTGGCCGCTTGGCTCGACAGTTCTTCTGCAGTAGCAGCGGTTTGTTCCGCCTGAGTCGCAAGCTGTTCCGACGTGCTCGACAGCTCTTCAGACGTCGCCGCATTGTTCTGTATGACCTTGTCGAGCTGCATGATCGCCTTGTTTATCTGTTCTGCACCGGAGTTCTGTTCATTGCTCGCCGCACTTATTTCCTGGACGAGCTCCGCGGTTTTCTGGATATCCGGGACCATTCGCGCGAGCATTTCTCCCGCTTCTTCGGCTATTGCTACGCTGTCCGCAGCGAGTTTACTGATTTCTCCTGCCGCATCCTTGCTCCGTTCAGCGAGTTTGCCCACCTCCGCCGCCACAACGGCAAACCCCTTCCCGTGCTCTCCCGCCCTGGCCGCTTCTATGGATGCGTTCAGGGACAGCATATTCGTCTGGCGCGCAATCTCTTCGATGATGCCGATCTTCGCTGCGATCTGCTTCATAGCGGAAACCGTATCCGACACAGCCTTGCCACCTTTAGCGGCATCCTGGGCGGCTTTGAGCGCTATTTTTTCGGTCTGAAGCGCGTTATCCGCGTTCTGGCGTATATTGGCGGTCATCTGCTCGATCGACGACGATACCTGCTCTGCGGAGGAAGCCTGCTCGGTGGCACCCTGGGAGAGCATCTGCGAAGAAGCGCTCATGGCATTTACGCCGCTGGACATCTCTTCGGAAGAGGAGGAAAGCTCTTCGCTCCCTATGGACACGTTATTCGCAGCGTTTTTCACTTCTTCGACCACATTTCGGAGTTTTTCGATCATGGATCCGATGGACCTCGACAAATCTCCGATTTCATCCTGTTTCTCGAGGAATTTTTTATCGGGATTCACGGTCAAATCCCCGCCCGATACCGCTTCGCCAAGGGCTACTGCCCTCTTAAGCGGTACTGTGATGCCCCGCGCTATGATAATGCCGATGAGTACGGCAGCGATTATGCCGATCACTGATGCGACGATAGTGATGACGATGATCTGCTGTATGATCTGGTCGAAAAGCGCATCCGCTTCAAGTTGCTCGTCCTGAAGGGATTTGGCGATTTTCAGAAGCGGCTCGGCCAATCCGTCTATCGCGGTATCGATCTTTCCGTCGTATTCGCGCATTTCCGCAGTCACTTCCGTGGTAAGTTTGACAAGAGGGAAAAGCCCTGTCTCGACAAGGGATGTTATCTCCTTGAACGCCTTTTCGGATTCCGCATACCACTCCTTTTCAAGATCGGTATCCACATTCTTTCCTACGACAGCGAGCTCTTCTTCTCCCTGTTTTTTGATCTCGTTCCAGGACCGCTGCATTTCGCCCAGATCCCGGTTGATAATGGAATCCGCTATGACCCTGTACATCTCCACCCCGAGCCTGCTCGCCTTCGTTGCCTGCAGACCGTCGCTCGCTCGCTTCGCCCCTGCATCCTGAAGCATCACCAGCCTGCTGAGCTGCGTCATGTTGTACACGGATAGAGCCGCGAGTATAAGAATGACTATTCCGAAACCGATGAACAATTTTTTTCCAATTGTAAATTTCATCCTTGCCTCCTTTTCGCTTCACGGGGAGCACGGACCGGCGGATGTTAAGAAACTAGAAAACGATAGAACGGAACATGCAGTGAAGCCCTGTATACAGTATATGGCTGAGGCAGGCACGATGCAAATTCTTTTCAAATTAGTAATCAATTTCTAATCCGATCTTCCGGCCGGAATGCTTCGGACTCCGTTACGTGGTCAGACCGGGAATTCCCGCTTCCTTGATTAATTCCGCCGAATCTGCTTCTATGTGTGCATATGGAAACAAAACTGGCTACAGACATTTTCCACAAGTGCTACAACTTCAACGATGCGAATCAGGCACGCCAAGAAGGGTGGTACCCCTACTTCAGGCCGATTCAGGCAAGCTCGGGTTCCAAAGTCATCATACATGGCAGAGAACTCATCATGGCCGGATCCAACAATTATCTAGGCCTCGCGCTCGACCCGCGGGTTCGCGAAGCTGCAATACGAGCTATAAAGGATTACGGCACGAGCTGCTCCGGATCGCGCTTCATGAACGGTACCCTCGACCTCCACGAGGAATTGGAGGAAAAGCTCGCGGATTTCACGGGCAAGAAAGCGGCTCTCTGTTTCACCACCGGCTACCAGACCAACCTAGGCGCAATATCCGCCCTCGTGGGGAAAAAAGATCACATCCTCACGGACAAGTACAACCATGCATCCATCATGGACGGTATATTCCTAACGTCGGGTCTGTACAGGAACGTCAATGTGCACCGCTTTAAACACAACAACATGGAGGACCTGGAAAAACAGCTTGCGCACATACCACGGGAAGAGCCGAAACTCATCGTACTGGACGGAGTGTTCAGTATGGAGGGGGATATCGCCAAACTCCCCCAGATCCGCGCCCTTGCAGACCGATACGGTGCGAGGATATACCTCGACGAAGCACATGCAATGGGCGTTATAGGAAACACCGGCAGGGGTACGACAGAGCATTTTGGAAACGCAGACCTGGCCGACATCGTCATGTGTACGTTTTCAAAATCCTTTGGATCGATCGGAGGTTTTGTCGCTTCTGACAGCGAAGTCATAGACTACATCAGACATTTCGCGCGGCCGCTCATATTCAGTGCGAGCATGCCGCCGGCGAATATCGCGGCAGTCATGGCTTCCCTGGAGATCATCAAGCAGGAACCGGAACGGGTGCACAGACTCCAGGCAATAGCGAAGAAAATGCTTTCGGGATTCAAAGCGATGGGTTTTGAGATCGGAACCGCAGAAACACCCATAGTCCCCCTGCTCATCGGCGATTTCGAAAAGACCTTTCTCTTCTGGAAAGCGATGTTCGAGCGGGGCGTATACGTGAATCCTGTCGTCACGCCTGCGGTGCCGCCGAACAGATCCCTCATACGTACCTCATACATGGCTATCCACACGGACGAGGAACTGGATACGATTTTGAACATCGCCGGAGAAGAAGGCCGCAGGCTGGGAATAATTCCCTGAGCCTGCGGGTTGACTGAGCGGGAAATAGTTTTTACTATAATTATCACGCTTTGCTATTGGGTATAAGCCGGTGTCAATGTGCACGAAGGCTGAGTATATCAATCCTCACATCATCAAGGAGAGTTATATGTTAGAGCTGAAGAAGGGCGTCGATATCCTGTCCGATATCGGTGGTGTAAAAACCATCGAAGAGGCAAAAAAGCTTTTCGAAGCGAAGCTCGATGCGGTAAATCTGGCCAAGCTCGGAACCATCAAAAACCAGGAAGCCCTGCTGAAAATCGCGAATGCTGTAGCCCTCATGCAGCCCGATGCGGTATGGGTCAATACCGGTTCTGCTGCAGATATGCAGTATGTGCGGGACATGGCATTGAAAAACGGCGAGGAATTCAAGCTCAAGCTGAAAGATCATACCTGCCATTACGACCTGCCGGAAGACCAGGGCCGCATGGTAGACAAAACATACTACATCGTTAATGAGAATGAAGACGTGTCCGTGCTCGCAAAAAAAATGCTCCGAAAGGAAGCGTATGATTACGTGAAGGCCCACATGAGCGGCATTATGAAAGGCAAACACATGCTCGTTTCCCTGTGGAACCGCGGACCGGTCGGAGCCCAAGCCGCAATTCCCGCGATCATGATAACCGATTCTTACTACGTCGTACATTCCGGCAATATTTTGTATCCGAGCGTATACGAGCACTTCGACGAAGAAGTGAAACGCGCAGGGGTTTTCTTCACCAACACCCACAGCATGGGGCGTTTCAAAAGCGAAGACATACCCAAGGCGAGAATATTCATGGACAGAAGCTGGTTCACAACCTTCTCGATGTTCTGCACCTACGCTGGTAACACGCTCATGCTCAAAAAAGGCAACCACCGTTTTGCCGTAGATCTCTGCACCTACTTCAGGCAGGAAAAAGAGCTGTCGGAACACATGTTCATAACAGGGCTCACCGGGCCGGGAGGAAGGAAAACCTTCTTCGCAGGCGCTGCGCCGTCTGGGTGCGGAAAGACGACTACTGCCATGGTCGGAACAGACTTCATTGGAGACGATCTCGCTCAGATGTGGATCGAAAAGGACGGTACGCTCAGAGCGGTTAACCCCGAAATCGGCATATTCGGCATAGTGGAAGACGTGAACAGGGAAGGAGATCCTTACCTCATGAAGTGCCTCCGCGGCGAAAAACCGACGGAAGTCATTTGGTCTAATGTGCTCGTAGACGACAACGGAGTTCCTCATTGGACAGGTCATGGTGAACCCATTCCGGCCCACGGGGAAAACTGGCTCGGAGAATGGACGCCGGACAAGAAAGACGAAAACGGTAAACCAATTCCGATGTCCAATCCGAACGCCCGCATAACGCTGAGCTGCAGAGCCATAGACAATTACAACCCGAAACTCGGAAACGATCCTGCAGGCTGTCCGATCAAGGTCATAACGTATTCGGGCAGAGATTCGGATACCATGCCACCCGTCTGGGTTGCGAAGAATCCGGATCAAGGCGTAGTCATAGGCGCTTCCATCCTCTCGGCAGCCACTGCCACCGAAGTCGGAGCGAAAGGCGTCAATCGTCAGCCCTGGGCGAACGCTCCCTTCACGCCCGGTCCGCTCGCCGACTACATGGCGGCGCAATTCAAATTCTTCAACAGCCCGAAGCTGACGCAGAAACCGATCATGGCAGGGCTGAACTACTTCCTCACTCACGGAGCCCGTGGAGGCGAACCGGGAAGCAAAAAACTCTTGGGCGAAAAGCGGGACGTAAAAGCGTGGCTCTCTTGGCTAGAACGGTACGCGCACGGCGAGGTGAAGGCGATCGAAACGCCGATCGGATTCATACCAAAATATGAGGACCTGAAACAACTGTTCAAGGAAACAATCAGTAAGGAATATACGAAAGATCTCTACGATAAACAGTTCTCATTCTACATCGACAACATCGTGGGCCGCATCGATCTGCAGAAAGAAGCGTATGGCAAGGAAGGCAACTGCCCGAAGCTCATCTTCGATCTGTACGACGAGCAGCGCAAAGGGCTCGTGGCGCTTAAAGACACATACGGACCGATCGTCAAACCCGAGCAGCTTGAAGAAGCCTCGAAACGATAACGTTCCTCCACTTTGCAATAAACGGAACACCCGGCCGTGCGGCCGGGTTTTTTGTCAGTCCTGTTTTTCGAACTCCACGAAATTGCCGATCCTCCCTTCCTTTACCCGTAAATTCTTGAGCACGAATTTCGTCTTGCTCAGGAATCTGTCCAGTCCCCAGATCCTTTCCGTGCCGTTGGAGCTCTTCGCCTTGAACAGGTTCATCCTGAACGCCCAGGTTCCCTTGTCCTCGAAGGCCTTACCTTCCGTTATTCCCTTTATAGTATATTTCAGATCCTTGGTGAGGATCATCTGGTAATCCTCATCCATACCTTTCGTGGCCTTCCATATGCCGATGAAATCCTCTTCTTTCGCCTTGACGAACTCGATAAGATCGCCTTCCCTCCCTTCCCTGGTTCTGACATTCTTCAGGATGAGCTTGTCGTCTTCCATGTACTCGATAGTCCAGATCCGGTCTTCGATGCCCATGCTGCTTGTTGCGACAAACACATAATTCGTGATGCTCCACGTGCCCTTATCATCGAAGCTGATCCCCTCCGGATTCCTGCCGCGGATGCTGTAGGCATCATCTTTTGTGATAACGAGCTGATAGTTTTCGGCAGGGGCTTTGCCTGCATACCAAATTCCCATGAGATAGTTCTTCATCTGCTCTTCGCTCATAGAGAATTCCTGCGACGCGGGAAGCTGAGGAGCCAGCGCAGGTTCGACAGCAGCTACGGCAGGCTTTTCCTCCGGAACAGGTTCGGGTTGAGTAGAGGCTTTCATCGCCGGTTCGGCAGTAGTGCAGCCGATGAAACCTGCGACGATCGACACTATCGATAGAAAAAAGACTATGGATGCAACCGTTTTTTTCATCATATTCTCCACATCTATACTTTTACCATAAGTATCATAGGAGGCTGTTCCCGTGTCAACAATAATATTTGGAACCCAACCGAAGGTTGCCAAAGCGAATAGCGGTTCCCATTCTATTGACATATCTTATTCCATCATGAGAGTGTTACTTATCGATATGGATGTCAAAAACAAGACTATCCTGCTCGTGGAGGATCAGGCAATCATCGCCCTCGATGAATCGGAAAAACTAAAACAGGGCGGATACAGGGTAATCATCGCCATGAGCGGAGAGGCTGCTGTAGAGAAAGTGTGGAGCGGCGAGCACATAGATCTGATCCTCATGGATCTCGATCTCGGGAAAGGCATGGACGGAACCCAGACAGCCGAGATCATACTCAAAGACTACGACATCCCTATCGTATTCCTTTCGAACCATTCTGAACCCGAAGCGGTGGACAAGACCGACAAAATCACCTCGTACGGTTACATAACGAAAAACACGGAAAGCGCGGTTCTTTTCGCATCGCTCAAAATGGCTTTCAGACTCTACGAAGCGAAGCTGGAACTGATAAGACGGGAAGAAACGCTTAAGGCGAGCGAGGAACGGTTCAGGAACATTTTTAACAACGCTCCGTTCGGCATTTTTCATTCCACGACGGAAGGGAAAATCATCAATGTCAATGCAACATACGCCAAAATAATGGGTTACGATTCGCCCGAAGAAATAAAAGAACTGGTGAATCAGAAAAGCGTCTCCGATGTTCTGTATGAAGACAAAGATAGACGGCCGATCATCGTGGAAAACACGCTAA
>CAZWAS010000024.1:23425-41971 GCA_964631915.1 uncultured Spirochaetales bacterium
TAAAAACCGACTCCTGGCAAGTGTTTGAAAACCGTTACAGGAGGAAAGACGGCGGCATCGTCACCGCGATCCTGTATTTACGCCCCTACAGGAGGCCGGGCAGCACAATAACGGAACTCGAAGGATTCGTCGAAGACATTACGGAACGAAAACGCGCCGAAGAAGCTCTCGACGAAAATAGGATATTTCTCAATGCAATCATGGAAAATATTCCCGATATGATATTCGTCAAGGAAGCGGATGAACTCAGATATACTTGGATCAATAAAGCGGGGGAAGAGCTTTTGGGATATGCACAGGAAGAGCTAAAGGGGAAAAACGACTACGACCTGTTCCCTCACAACGAGGCCGAGTTCTTCATCACAAAGGACAGGGAGGTGCTGAGAACCATGCAGCTCAGCGATATACCGGAAGAACCCATTCAGACGCGCAAGCACGGAGCACGGATTCTTCACACGAAAAAAATTCCGCTTACGTACAAATCTTCCTCGAACAAACGGTTTCTCCTCGGTATATCAGAAGACATAACGGAACGAAAGCTCGCGGAAAAGGAGCTTGCAAAAACCATCGAAGAGAAAGACGCCCTTTTCAAGGAATTGCAGCACCGCGTAAAGAACAGCTTCGCGATCATCGCAGGCTTGGTGAACCTCGAGCGCGACCGTGCAGAGGACAGCGCTTTGAAAACAGTGCTGGAGAATGTAGAAAGTCGCATACAGTCGATACAGAATCTCTTCGACCAATTGTATCATAGCCAGAATATATCGGAGCTGCAGCTCGACGTATATCTGCAGCGACTCTGTCAATCCCTCATAAGTTCGTACGCGCACGATACGGATACGATACGCTTCGACGTCGCATTTGAACCCATAACGCTCGATATAAAACGCTCCGTTTCCGTCGGTCTTATCGTGAACGAGCTCTTCACCAACGCACTCAAATATGCATTTCCGAATCGGAGAAAAGGAACGTTGACCGTCAGGCTTTCGCGCGCAGAAGAAAACGTGACAATCGAAGTTTCCGATGATGGAGTCGGATTGCCGGAAAACATCCGCGCAGGAGATTCATCAGGACTCGGCATGATGCTCGTGCGTCTCCTCACGCAGCAACTGTCGGGAACCATTGAACAGCTGCCTTCGGTCGGGACATCGTTCTGCATCACAATTCCTATGGTCGACTATCGGTGAAACCGTTTTAAAAATTCTTGTCGCATAGAAGAACACAGAAGCGAAGCGACCGCAGGAAACAGGGTAGATGTATATCGTCCTAGTAACATTTTGGATCATTCTAGCCGATATAGTATAAAGAAACACGTATTGCGATGAGCCAATTCGAACGAATCGCCTTCATTGATCGGGTTCTCAGGGAACACGGCGGAATAACAGCGAGAGATACTGCCCAACGGTTCGAAGTATCCATACGTCAAATCAAACGCGATATAGAATATCTCCGCGATCGCCTTCTTGCCCCGATCGTCTACGATGCACGACAAAAACTCTATCGCTACGAACAACCCTTCGATGCCCTTCGTTTCGCAGATGAGAAACTCCTGCTATTCTACGTGCTTCTGAAAAGTCTTGCGCTGAACGAACACTATGTACCGGTGGTGTCCAGCGAATTGATCGAAGAAGTAGGCAACAGAGTATCGAAGGACTATCGTATTGTTTCGGAACGGATCAGCTATGAGCTTCCGATCTCAGAACCCGTCGACATGGAAGACTTCACGACCCTTTGCCAAGCAATGTTACTACAGCACAGGCTCGACATCGTATACAAAAACGCAAAAGGAGAACAATCAAAGCGCTCCGTGGAGCCGGAACGTCTCTTGAACTACGGAGGACGGTGGTATCTCATCGCCTTCGATCTGTTACGAGGAGATCTTCGTACCTTTCACCTTTCCCGACTTCTCAGCGTTTCCATCTCCCGCGAGCGTTCCATTCAGTGCGACAGGCCGGAATATCGACAAGTTCTCGAAAACTATATTGCATCCGGTTTCGGTATTTTCAAGGGGCAAAAAACAGAGTCGGCTGTAATCCGTATCCGCGGTCAGGCGGCAGCCCTCATAGCCCGGCAAACCTGGCATCCTGAACAGTCGATACACCAAGGCGTGGAACCAGACGGGACGCCATACACGGATATGACACTTCCGGTTGCCGATTGGCGCGAACTCCTTGGCAGAGTATTATCCTTTGGCGCCTCGGCGGAAGCAATAGCTCCTCCTGTTTTTCGAAACCTCTGGCGCGAAGAAATACGGAAAATGGCCGAACAGGCGGAAAAAGTTCCATAAAAAATGATATCGGGACATTCCTTGTCCCCTGCTAAGGGTTATGCTGTTCTCAAGCGATTTCGCATGAGGAGAAGCCACCATGAATGCAAAAGTTGCGTATACAATCGAATTCCCAGAGAAAATCGAATTGTTCGCCGAAAGCAAAACCGGCACCTTCGATTTTGTAGAAGATATGGACAGAACTCAAACCGGTACTCCATTCCCGCATAACCGCATAATCGACCTTATCGGTGAAGATGTTCCTGCAGAGGAACTTTTCTTTCCCGATCATGGCTGCTTTAAAATCGTATACTCGACGCGGATTCGTCAATGTCGCATTTTCCGCTATGCACCACGCGGGTGCGCCCCTCTTCCCGCTTCGATAGCAGGTTTCCTTCTCCGCTATCCCGCATTCGCCCGTGCCTTAAGATCGGGGGATTTCGTCGAAGCAGGGAAAATCGTCGAGCTCTCACGAAAACTCAAAGCCTTCAGGCCTCTTCTCCGGTATATTGCCGGAGAGCGAGCCTTCTTTGTGTTTGCTTTGTACTGGCTCAACGAATTCGCCGATTCCAAAGACGCAGACCTCGAAGAGCTGCTTTCGGGAAAAGCGCCTCCCCATACACGTTTTTACGAAGTATTCGATTTTGCCCGACCCACAATACGTGCTCATAGTGTAGAGTCGTTTTACCTGGAACTGCGGAAAAAACTGAGAGAGCTCCTGGTCGACCGCCGGGAACCGGTCGTGCTTCCGATCGTGGGAACCAGATTCAGCCCGTTGATCGGGAAACTCTCTTCGCTTCTCGAAAACACAGAAGCAGAAGGCCTTAAGCGCTCTCTCGTAGAGGGTCTATCCGCGGAATCGGTTTCTGCACGAAGCAATGCTTACATCGAGAACCTTCACATTCACATCATTCGCGAACCTTACAACGCCTATGACCCCAACGCATTGGCTGTCCTCGTCGGTTTCCCGGATGGACGGATCAACAGGGCAGGGTATCTGAAACGGGAAACAGCTGCGATTCTCGCTCCCTTTGTGGATGAAGGAATCCGCTTCCGGGTTAGCTTCTCGAAGATTTACTGCAACGAGGCGGATGTGGAGCTGCGGATAGAGGGATAAGAGGGGATATGGAAGGGAGGAAGAGGTATTTATTCCTGGCGAGAAGATGACATGAGAGAAATTGCATTTTATGTGTAAAAACCACAGCACAATCGCCCACGTGCGAAAGGATGCAGCAGGGAACTGGGCAGAGCCTCATCTGCTCGAAGACCATCTTACCGGAACCGCCAATCTAGCGGAGGAATTCGCACGAGCCTTTGCCTCCGGGGCATGGGGAAGAGCCTGTGGTATCGGACACGATACGGGGAAGAGCCCGAAGGCGTGGCAAGACTATCTGTGCACGAAGAGCGGTTACGATGAAGACGCCCATCTGGAGACGAAATGCGGGAAGATGGAGCATTCGACGTCGAGTGCCAAACTGACGGAGGAAATCCTCGGAAAGGGCATAGGGCGCATCCTCTCGTATTGCATAGGGGGGCACCACGCGGGACTTCCTGACTGGATAGGCTCCCAGAGCTCTCTCGCATTCCGCCTGCAGAATGCCTCGACTGAGGGCATTCCCACGGAATACCGGGAGCGACTCGATACGGATCGTCCTGGTGCTCCACCGTGGCAATTTGACCGGAAGGGCCTCGATCTGTCCCTGTGGATACGGATGCTCTTCTCCTGCCTCGTGGATGGGGATTTTCTCGATACAGAGGCGTATATGCAGCCGGAAAAGGCCGGAGAGAGGGAAAGCTATCTGCCTTTATCAGAATTGCTCAACCGGTTTGATCATTATATGACGGAAAAGACTCGAGCTGCTGTCGATACAGTGGATCCGGTGGTTTACATAGCCCGGCAGCAGGTGCTGGGCGATTGTCGGGCAGCTGCTGCAATGAAACCTGGTTTATTTTCCCTGACAGTCCCGACCGGCGGCGGAAAGACGCTCTCGAGTATGGCCTTTGCCCTTGAACACGCGGTGAGATACGGAAAGGACCGGATCATCTATGTCATCCCGTACACGAGCATCATAGAGCAGAACGCTGATGTCTTCCGCGCAGCCGTAGGCGATGATCAGGTTATTGAACATCACTCCAATCTCGACGAGGACGACTCGACCCCGAAGGCCAGGCTCGCTGCGGAGAACTGGGACGCGCCGGTCATCGTTACGACCTCCGTTCAGTTTTTCGAGTCTCTGTTCGCCGCGAAGGCGAGCCGTTGTCGCAAGCTCCACAATATCGCAAACAGTGTGGTGATCCTCGATGAGGCTCAACTCGTTCCCGTCGAGTTCCTCGAGCCGATCCTGGCTACAATACAGCTCCTCTCTGAACACTACGGCGTTACCTTTGTAATCTGTACCGCGACCCAGCCCGCATTCGAAGCACGGGAGGATTTTCCTGGTTTTCCCGGCTTTCCCAAAGAAAGCGTCCGGGAGATTATACGTGACGTTCCTCGACTTTATAACGATCTCCGACGTGTGGATGTACAACCTGTGGACACAAAGACAACGAGAACCTGGGAGGAAATCGCTGGAGAACTGAAAAAGTACAATCGGGTGCTCTGCGTGGTATCGGACAGGAATAGTTGTCGTGAACTGCATCGCCTCATGCCGGAGGGCACTTACCACCTCTCGGCCCTCATGTGTGCCCAGCATCGCAGCGACCTCATCGCGGAGATAAAAGGAAAGCTAAAAAGCAGGGACCCTGTCCGCGTCGTAAGCACTCAGCTCGTGGAAGCAGGTGTCGATATGGATTTCCCAGTTGTGTACCGAGCCATGGCAGGACTCGACTCCATCGCCCAGGCCGCAGGCAGATGCAATCGTGAGAGGAAACTCAACGCCGAGGGAAAGCTCGGAAAGGTTATCGTTTTTGTTCCTCCGCGAAAGGCTCCAGCCGGTATCCTTCGCAAGGCAGCGGAAACAGCTTCGCGTCTTCTCGAGCAGGGACTCGATGATCCGATCGATCATTCCGTTTTTGCTCCTTATTTCGCTGAATTGTATTGGAAGGCGAATTCTCTCGACAGCAAGAAGATCATCAGTCTGCTGACGCCTAATACGGATGAATGCGGAATCCAATTCCGTTCGGCCGCAGAGGCCTTCCGGATCATCGATGACAGCAGGCAGCGAACCCTGCTTGTCCCCTACAGAGAGGGTAAGAAACTCATAGAAAAGTTGAGGTTTCTGGGCCCGGAACGTTGGCTTCTCAGAAAACTCCAACGCTATTCCGTTAATATCTATACAGAACAATTCCATACACTACGGGATCGGGGATCGATAGAAGAGGTGCAGCAGGGGATCTTCGTCCTGACCTCTGGAGTCGAGTATGACGATACTATCGGCCTGCTCGTCGATGACCTGCCGTATGATCCCACGACATTTATAGGATAGGGGAAGGAGGTTAGCATGAAAGACTGGTGCCTGGAGGTATGGGGTGATTACGCCTGCTTTACCCGGCCGGAGATGAAGGTCGAACGGGTGAGTTATGACGTGATGACACCCTCCGCAGCCCGGGCGGTATTCGAGGCGATTCTGTGGAAACCGGCCATCAAATGGCACATTACCAGTATCGAAGTCCTCGAGCCAATCCGCTGGATATCCGTGCGGCGTAACGAGGTCGGGAAAATTTTCACCAGCCCAACTCAAGCTCAACTCGAAGGTCAGAGCGGTGATCCCTTAGGGTTCTTTGTGGAGGACTACCGCCAGCAACGGGCCGGACTCTTTCTTCGGGATGTCCGTTACCGCATCCATGCGTGGTTCGAATTCATCCCGCCAGGACAGAGGAAAACAAATCATCCTGCGAGTGAGGAGTATTGGGCTGATGCCACTGAACAGGAGGAGTTTTCCCGTACGGACGAGACCGAGGCCAAGTACGCCGCGATGTTCGGACGGAGAGCGAAGAGAGGACAGTGTTTTCATCGGCCATACCTTGGCTGCCGTGAATTCGCCTGCGATTTTCGCCTGATCGAAACCGCAGACAACGAAAGGAAACCGCTTGACAAGACTGAAGAGCTCGGCTGGATGCTCTATGACATGAACTTCGACGATCCTTCCGATCCTAAACCAGAATTTTTCCGTGCTCATCTTGAGCATGGAATCGTCAATACCGATCGGCGAGATCCGAAGGTGGAGGTGCGGGGATGATACTGCAGGCACTCAAAGAGTATTACGACCGTAAGGCGGCGGATCCGGAGAGTGGGATAGCGCCGGAAGGGTGGATTCAAGGTGGGATTGATTTCCTAATAGAGCTTGATTCAGATGGAAAATACCTCGGCATTCAATCACTCCAAGAGCAGGATGGAAAGAAAAAGGTACCCAGACCAATGCTCGTACCAAATATCGGAAAACAGGCCGTCAAGCATACGAATAGCGGGAAGGATGCAAATCTGCTATGGGATAACGCTTCTTTTGTTCTTGGCCTTGGGGACAAAGGGGATCTTCGGCTGAAAAGCATGCTCCAGGCAATCGATGATTGGATCGGTCAGGGTAGAGACACCGGAGTTGAT
Source organism: uncultured Spirochaetales bacterium (assembly GCA_964631915.1). Classification (GTDB taxonomy): domain Bacteria; phylum Spirochaetota; class Spirochaetia; order CAZWAS01; family CAZWAS01; genus CAZWAS01. Next base: position 30,229 of record CAZWAS010000024.1, read on the forward strand.
GCTGTACGAGCTTTTTTGAAAAGAGGATTATTGAATCGAAAGCACTTCAGCGCGCTTTTGAAGGATAAAGAATACGGGGAACAATTGGCGTCCGGGACTCCAAAGGTAAGCTTCCATATCCAAGGTTCAAGGCATAAGATCGTCTTCGAGGCAAAAAGAGTGAGAGACTGCCTGGCTGCTGCATTAACTAAATCGGTTAGTGATGAGGAATTGTGTGGCCAATGTCTCATTACTGGAGATGTTGATGTCCCTATCGAACCGACACATCCTGTCATTAAGGGTGTCTGGGGGGCGCAATCTGCAGGTGCATGTCTTGTGAGCTTCAATACACTAATGCAACCCGCTTTCGGATCTTATGGGAAAGAACAGGGCTATAACGCACCAGTGAGCAAAAAAGCTGCATCTGAGTACACTAAAAGTTTGACCACACTTCTCGCCTCTGAACAGCGCCTTCAGGTCGGCGATGCCTCGACCGTATTCTGGTCGGCTCGGAAAACACAGTTCGAGTCAGACTTCGCGTTCTTCTTCAAGGAACCGGAGAAGGACGATCCTGACGCCGGAACCATGCGCATCAAGAATCTCTTCGAATCTCCGAAAACTGGAGCCTATCTCGAAGATTCTGGAAAGGAGAAGTTTTATATCCTCGGGCTTTCCCCCAACGCTGCACGCATCTCGGTCCGTTTCTGGCAAGTCGGAACTGTTGCGGAATTCGCAGGAAGGATTCGCCAGCACTTCGAGGATCTCAAGATTGTGAAGCCTCCGAGGGAGCCTGAATTCTATTCCCTCTGGCGGCTTCTGGTGAATATTGCCATCCAAGACAAGAGCGAGAACATCCCCCCCAACGTGGCGGGGGACTTCATGCGTTCGATTTTAAGTGGAACACCCTATCCGCAGACACTCCTGCAGGCAGCACTTCGGCGTATACGCAGCGATACGGAGAATAGAGTCAAACCAGTCCGCGCTGCTTTGATAAAGGCTTATCTCAATAGATATTTACGCTTCCATCCAAATAATCAAGAAAAGGAGATACATATGGCACTCGATACGGAACAACCGTCAATCGGCTATCAGCTCGGCAGACTATTCGCCGCTCTGGAAAAAATTCAGGAAGAGGGAAATCCAGGTATCAACGCAACGATCCGGGAACGTTATTACGGGGCAGCGTGCAGCTCTCCTGTCACTGTCTTCGGGACACTCATGCGGCTCAAGAACCATCACTTAGCAAAAATCGACAATAAAGGGCTCGCCGTAAACCGCGAACGTTTGTTAGGCGAAATCTTGGGACACATTACCGATTTTCCCCCTCACCTTGATCTTCATGAGCAGGGGAAGTTCGCCATTGGTTATTACCATCAGCGCCAAGATTTTTTCACAAAGAAAGATAAAGAGAATCAATAAGAAAGGAGGATATTATGGATCTGAGCAAGCGCTACGATTTCGTTTTCTTTTTCGATGTAAAGGACGGAAATCCCAATGGAGACCCCGATGCCGGGAACCTTCCCAGGATCGATGCGGAGACAGGAAACGGACTGGTAACCGATGTGTGTCTCAAACGAAAGGTGAGAAATTATGTCAGTCTTCTGAAGGGAGGGAAGCCTCCCTACGAGATTTATGTAAAGGAGAAGGCGGTTCTGAACAACCAGCACGCCCGAGCCTACAAGGCGCTCGACATTGACCTGAGCAAAGACGAGGGTAAAAGAAAAGGCGGAGACAAGATCGATGAGGCCAGGCTCTGGATGTGCAAGAACTTCTACGACATCAGGACCTTCGGCGCGGTTATGGGCCTCGGCATTAACTGCGGGCAGGTCAGGGGGCCAGTTCAGATGACCTTCGCTCGGTCTGTCGACCAAGTAGTGGCCTCGGAGCACAGCATTACTCGCATGGCAGTTGCCACGGAAGCAGAGGCTGAAAAACAGGGTGGTGATAACCGTACGATGGGCCGCAAATTTACTGTGCCTTACGGTCTCTACCGAACCCACGGTTTTGTTTCCGCGCCGCTGGCGAAGCAGACCGGTTTCTCCCAAGAAGACCTCGACCTCTTCTGGGAGGCGCTCCAGAATATGTTCGAGAGCGACCGTTCCGCTGCGAGAGGGCTCATGAGCGCGCGGCGATTGGTTATTTTTGAACACTCCTCCTCTATGGGTAGCGCGAGGGCGCAGGAGCTCTTTGACCGGGTAAAGGCCGAACGCGTTACGGACAGCGCGAAGGCGGCGAGGGATTTCTCTGACTACAAAGTTACACTCGACGGAAAGGAACTCAAGGACTTTAAGACTGTGGTGAAGGTATGATCGCACAAGTACTTGCTGCAGGAATGCGGCGATAGAGCTGTGTTCCTGCAAATAATTGGGTAAAAAATTTTAGCGTAGGAAATGAAGTTTCAACGCTTCACTGATTGTTGGAACGTTGTGGGTTGTAACATGAGTTAGTGAATAAAAATTAGGTGCTCCCGGCTATCGTGTGGGAGACTTGGTCCGGGGCGGAGCCCCGGAGAGGGGGTAGCGGAGGACCCCGGAGCGGCGCAGGTGTGTATGGTGCCGGCATACGAGGGCACGCGCCGCGAGGAGGCGGGAGCGAGGGGGAGACTTCCCCCTTATAGTGTCTTCTGAAAAAGTTGGCAGAAAACGAAGGCCGGAGGAAAGGGGGGAGTTCGGCATACCGATATCCTGCTGGATCACTTCCACCAGTTCAGGGCGGAATACTTCCCGCAGGAAGAGGATGAAGAAAGCCGCTAAAACTACTACGGAGAGGGACACAGATCCTCCCTCTGAAAAAACTCCGATACCGCCTGTTTTTCCGGCTTCTCCGGGGAGGATCGTCTCGTGCCGGCTTTCTACTGCTCTAGATCGGTACGTTCCGGACCATATGTGACGACTTCTCTCCTCGATAGAACTATGGTGCTCCATCCTATTGTATAGATAGCTTTGTTGGATTCAAGGAACAGGTGAAACAACGTGTCGTTACCTCAATGATAATTCTTCCGGTATTTCGTGGCAATGCTTTTTCTCTCGATTCGCGTTTTCGAACCGACCCAGCATGGTGATTCTTAACACAGAGATGGATCATAACGCTTTCATCAGAATCTCTTGGCTCACTTCAGGAGTGATGTCTCCCGTTTCGGAAAGCGCGACCATTCCATGATTCTTGAGTTGCTCTACGACCAAAGGAATCTTGTCGACTCCTATACCGTAGCCGGAGAGGCGAGTCTTGGCGCCTAACCGCTCGAAAAAGTCCCTCGTCATGTCGATGGCCTTATCGATTTTCTCCTCGTCGCCGAGCCCATGGATCTTCCATACCCGTTCTGCGTACTGAATAAGCTTCTCTCGTTTCTGATTTCGTCGTACGTCGAGCAGGGAAGGCAACACGATCGCGAGGGTCTGCGCGTGGTCGATTCCGAACATGGCGGTCAATTCATGGCCGATCATGTGGGAAGCCCAATCCTGGGGGACGCCCGCGCCCACGATACCATTGAGCGCAAGGGTCGCGCACCAAATGTGGGTAGCTCTGACATCGTAGTTTTCAGGCTCGGCGACTGACCTTTCTCCGATCTCGATCAAGGTCTCCAAGATGCCTTCCGCCATTCGATCCTGCAGCAGACCTCCTGCAGGGAACGTGAGGTACTGCTCTGTCGTATGGACGAAGGCGTCGATTATGCCGTTGGCGACCTGAGTCTTCGGCAACGTGAACGTGTTGGCTGGATCCAGGATCGAGAACTGAGGGAATGTCAAAGTGCTCATGACCGGCAGCTTCGCGCTGCCGAGGGAGATGACGGCGGTGCTGTTCATTTCCGATCCGGTAGCCGGCAAGGTCAGGACAGTACCAAGAGGAACCGCTGTGCCCGCCACCTCGGGCGGAATGGGCTTGAGCCCATATTTCATGAGGTCTTTGGCATCTCCGGCATACCAGGATGCTAAAGCGATGAACTTGGTTCCGTCGATGACGGAGCCTCCTCCAACTGCGAGGAGAAAATCAATACCCTCTTTCCGCACCACATCCACCGCTTTCATCAGTGTTTCGAAACGGGGATTCGGCTCGATCCCTCCAAACTCCAGGACTCTGCGGGATCCGAGGGCTTTCTTGGCTTTGTCGATAAGCCCATTTTTTTTCGCGCTGCCGCCTCCGAAGGTGATGAGCACGGAAGCGCGAACGGGAACAAGCTTGTCGAGCTCAGTAAGCCTATCCTTTCCGAACACGATTCGCGTCGGATTGTAAAAATCAAAATCAAGCATGGCAAAACCTCCGCTCTATGATTTTTCTATACTGTAGGACTTAGAGCACACTCTAAGTCAAGCCGTTTCCAATTCTTTTTTTATGCCGATCCGCGAAAGCCACGCCTGTACCTCCTTCTTGGCGTTACCGACGCTTCCGCTTCGAATAGCCAACCCCTCCAAAACAACCGCCCGCGGACACAGCTCTTTGATATCGCGTACGCTTCTGCCCAACGCACTTCCCCCGTGCGTACAGAAGGGGGCTATTTTTTTCCCGGAGAAATCGTAGGTCTCCAAGAAAGTAAACATCGCCATAGGCATAGTTGCCCACCAATTCGGATACCCTACGAAAACGGTGTCATAGGCGTCCATATTCACGACTCGATTTATGAGTGCAGGTCGACTGTTATTTTTCTGTTCCCCCCTGGCCTTGGATAGTACTGCATCGTATTCGGCAGGATACGGAGCCGCCGTCACCACGGGGAACAGATCCCCTCCTACGCTCTCGCGGATCTGTTCGGCAAGCACACGGGTGTTGCCGGAATGAGAAAAGTACACAATAAGTATCGATCGCTGCGTCATCTGCTCCTCCCTATCGTCCTACCAGCTGCTACCTTAGTCCGCCTGCCGAGATTTCCTCTCCTCGGAAACCCATTCGCCCTGCTAGCAGCTCGGGACGGTATTCAAAATGCATATTATCCCAAACCGGCCATTTGCCGCCCCAGATGAAACCTTCATGTTCAAACATCCTGACAACGCTTTCAGGCGGCATCCAGCGCTCCGACAACGGAATGAGCATCCACTGCTCGTTTCCCTTGTTTTTTTCCCAGTTCCAATACACGATTTTGCTTTGCCAGTTGCGGGGTAGCAGGTCAATAGCGAGCCCCATGCTGTGGAAGGACTTGCCGGCGGTATCCCGTATCTGCCGCCAGTAATAGCCGTCTACGCTCCCCAGTGTGCGGATGAACTCCGCGACGGTTGCGTCTTTTTGCGCTAAAGCTTTGATCCCCGCTTCAACCCGGGCAAGCGGTGCTACAATCTTTTCGTGTACCCTGACATGTTTGCCTAGAAACGATACAGACACGATATGCTTTTCCACCGCCTGCTGTGTCGCACAATCGTATATCGCATCGAAAAACGCCGGAGAGGACACGGGGCCGGATCTGCGGTTTTCCGTGGAACCGAACCGGGAAATCCGTTCGATCTGCTCCGGCGTAAAATTCGCAGGGTCAGGAAGTTGTTCGGGGAAACGGTATACGAGCTGCCGGTATTGTTCCTTGGAGGCCGATTGTTCAGGAGACAAATACCGCCCATCGGCCCTGTACAGTACGGAAGTCCTGCCATCGCTGGTAACCGCGATTTTCCAATCGCCGATCGCATTATCGAAACTGCTGTCGAATTCAACACCCGGATACGCTTGACGGAATATCGACAATTCGGGGATGCTGTCGGCACAGGCCTGCTGCGTCACACTTGACAGCAACAGAAGTATAAGAGAACAACAAAGCTTCGCCATACCCGGCGTTCTTCGCATAATTCGCATTATGGATCATCCTCCGCTTTCGACGCATGGACATCAAAGTTATTCGTTCGTACATCCGCAATACCAGCGCATATCCTGAACTACATATTTCGCTCTTTTCAGAGACCCGTATTGCACTTTACACAAAACCTTAATGCTTAGAGTACACTTCAAGTCAATAGGCATATTCGATTTTTGCAATTTGAGGACCGAAACAGAAGAAAACACAACACTTCCATGGCAGAAAAAACGTTGATTGATCTCTGTCGACACACACCATCAAATTCCCCTTTGGGAGTAGAGGCAGTTCGAGCATTTTACCTTGCATAAGAGAAGGGCTTGCTTTCTCTCAACGAGATGTGTATATCTCATCATGATACATGTTCAAAGAAAGCGGTTACCCTGTCGATGTAGGGAGAAAATCATGAATCAGCAGAAAAGTTCCAAAATGTCGTTCGCCATTCCTTCTTTAATAACGCTGCTTCGGTTATTTGCTGCGCCGGTATTTTATTATACCTTCCTGAATCATTCCTGCGTTATCGCTTTTTCCGTTTTTGTTTTTGCGGCATTGACCGATGTTCTCGACGGATTTGCAGCCCGCAAGCTCAATGCTGCATCGAACAGAGGCGCATTCTTTGATGTGTTCGTCGACTTCTTTCTAATCGTCATTGTTTTTCTCGCCTTCTTGAGAAAGGATTGGTATTGCTGTTTCATTCTTGTTCCAATACTAGCCTCATTCATCTGTTTCATTGTGAGCTCCGGAACCAAAAAACCAGTCTACGATCCGGTAGGGAAATATATGGGCACCTTTATCATGATAGCGATAACAATTACACTTCTTTTCCCACATATCATTGTCCGAAAACTGATAACCTATTCGTTGGCAGTATTTTGTGCAATATCGTTAGTCAGCAGAGTGAAGTATCTTATCAAGTAGGCGAAACATGTTTCCCGGGAATTGGAGAATGCCGGATGCCGTGCATCCCTTCCTTTGTCAAATAAAAGCGCAACCGGCTTCACGGGTTAATTTTTTGGCCTGTTTTTGAGTAGTTTGAAAGCAACACACACAAGCCAACAGTGCAGAGCTCGCCAACTCGTTCAGTTTAAAAATTCAAAGAGCGTTTTTATTTGACCTGATATATAATGTATTATATAGTGAGGAAAATGGTGCCCATTTTTTTTTTTTTTTTCTGTCGAAATACTTCAGGGACTTTCAGGAGAATGAGAATGAAACTGGTCCTCGATACGTGCAGTTTTTGTGGCCTAGCACTGATTCGGAGGAATTATCCAATTCAGCTACAAATAGTATCAGGCTGCCGATGAAGTATTCCCAAGCGTGATCTTGGGATGGGAACTCGCAGCGAAATGTGCATTGAAGAAACTTGTGGTGCCGGCAGAACCGTTCAGGCATATTCCGGTACAACGAGCCAACCACGATATAGAAACTCTGCCTTTGTATGAGGAGGCTGTACTGCACCGTTCCGTCAGTTCCTCGCTCCTTCCCTCTCAGCCAGCAGCCGACTCAGATGGTAGACTTGAAGTGGGTATTCATCCCGCCCGTTATGATGCATGCTTCTTCTCGAAGTGTATTGCCGATGGGTCCCCGGCCAGGGTCCGAATATCGATTACAACAAAGAGAGTAACGCCACCCAGAATTACAGCGATAAACTGTAGAAAACTCTGTTCAGCTTCAGCGCGATAAAATCCGATCATTAGTAGAGAGAGGTAGTACATTTTCCCAGGGGCGTCGCGGGGGCGGGAAGAGAGCAGCGCACTACGGAGGAATGAGCGATAGTGGGGAGCCGGTTGTGCCCCCGCAGAGGGGGGTCGGGCGAGACCCCGCGGTTCCGCAAGGAACGAGGAGGCTCGCCCGAGGGGGGAGACTTCCCCCCTCCTAAACCGACAGTATGCGCTACGGAGATACGACGATGTATGATGAATCGGACCTTTTGCCGCTCTCGGCACTTCAGCATTTCCTGTTCTGCAAGCGGCAGTGCGCGCTGATCCATGTGGAACAGCTGTGGCAGGAGAACGCCTTCACTGCCGAAGGAAGGCTTCTGCACGATAAAAAGGTGCATAACGCGAAACCGGAATATCGGGGCAAAAGCAGGATCGAGTTCGGTATGCCGCTCCGTTCCTTGTCGTTGGGTCTTTCCGGAAAGGCCGATGTGGTGGAATTCCGCGAAGGCGGGGAACCTTACCCTATCGAATACAAACGCGGAAGGCCAAAGGCGAAACGCGTCGACGAGGTACAGCTCTGCGGCCAGGCACTCTGTCTGGAAGAGATGCTCGGGATAACAGTGACCGAGGGAGCGCTGTTCTACGGAAAGACGCGGAGAAGAAAACTCGTACCGTTCGACGAGGAATTGCGCGAGCTCACCCTGAAGACTGCAGGAAACCTCCATGATTTGATCGATTCTGGTATAACCCCTCCGCCTGTGCCGACGAAGCAATGCAAGCGCTGCTCGTTCGTCGAGCTGTGTATGCCCGAGCTGCTGTCTGCCGATAAAGACGTTGGTCGATATATAAAAAGGATGCTCGACAAACCGATTGGATCCGATTGAACGAGGAGGTTTCGATGAAGCGGTTCCTGAATACGCTGTTCGTCATGACGCAGAATTCGTATCTCAGAAAATACGGAGAGACCGTTGCCGTGAAAGTGGGGCGGGAAACGAGGCTGCGCGTGCCGCTCTTGACGCTGCAGGGGATCGTGTGCTTTGGCAATGTGCTTGTGAGCCCTCACCTCCTCGGGCATGCCGCAGAAAAAGGCGTGAGCGTATCGTTTTTGTCATCGTACGGACGGTTTCTCGCCCGATCCCAGGGGCCGGTTGCGGGTAATGTGCTTCTCCGAAAAGAACAGTATCGGAGGTCGGATGATAAAGCCCGTTCCGCAGCCATTGCGCGGCAAATCCTTATCGGGAAATTCGCAAACTGCAAGACGGTATTGCAGCGGGCGCTGCGGGATCACGGGGATAAACTGGACAGCGCCAAAGTACAGACTGCAGTGGCAGCGCTCGATTCCGGCCTGGAACAGATTCAGCGGGAAACCGACCTCGAAATACTGCGCGGAAAGGAAGGAGAGCTCGCTCGTGTATATTTCGGCGTATTCAACGAATTGATCACCGCGCAGAAGGCGGATTTCATATTCGCGGAACGGAGCAGGCGACCTCCACTCGACCGAGTGAACGCGCTACTTTCGTTCGTGTATACGCTCCTGTACCACGATATGCGCTCTGCACTCGAATGTACGGGATTGGACCCAGCAGTGGGATTCCTGCACAGGGACAGGCCCGGGAGGCTTTCGCTCGCCCTCGACATGATGGAAGAATTCAGACCCTTTTTCGCCGACCGTCTTGTTCTATCCCTTATTAACCTGAAGCAAATCGACGGAAAACAGTTCACCGTGAGCGAATCGGGCGCAGTACGTATGAACGAAACAGCGAGAAAGACCCTGCTCGCAGCGTATCAGAAACGAAAACAGGATGTCATAACGCATCCGTTCATAGGAGAGGATATGCACATTGGGATTCTGTTTCAGACACAGGCCCTCCTCATGGCGCGGTACCTACGGGGAGACATTGCGGATTATCCGCCGTTTCTGTGGAGGTAGAGGATGCTCGTGCTTGTAAGCTACGACGTGGCGCAGGATGAAAATGGGAAACGCAGACTGAGGAAAGTGGCAAAGACCTGCCAGAACTTTGGCCAACGGGTGCAGTATTCGGTATTCGAGTGCCTGGTGGAACCTGCGCAGTGGACCATGCTGAAACAGCAACTCCTGGCTCTGATACATCCGGATTATGACAGCCTTCGGTTCTACTACCTCGGAGCAAACTGGAAACGCCATGTGGAACACATAGGAGCGAAACCGTCGTACGATCCTGAGGGCACTATCATTGTGTAATCCCCTGCGGTTTCGCGTGCACGGCATGCATGTGTACGCGCACATACTGCTGCCCGATGCGTCCGATACGATTCCGGCTCTTTGAAAACTCAGGGAAGGATATGCGGATCCCGCTCCCGTCGCGTAGAGCGATCGAGTATAATCGGGTAATTCTCCTTATCAGGGAAATATTTCTTGACTCTCACGTTACGTCAGGCTGTAGGAGGGAATAGAGGAAGAGACTCATGCAAGCGTACACTGTGAAGCAGGTTTCCGAACTGGCGGGAGTGAGCATCCGCACGCTCCATCATTACGATCAGATCGGGGTGCTCGTTCCGAAAGCGAGAACCGAAGCAGGATATAGGCTCTATGCGGAAGAGGATTTGATCCGGCTACAGCACATCCTCTTCTCCCCGAACTGGATATTCCGTTATGTGCCTTCAAATCCATGCTCGACGATCACAGGTTCGATCTGGTCAAGGGTCAAGGCATTGGAACAGTATCAGAATCTGCTTAAAACCAAAGCAGAATGCATTGTGCAGCTCCTTCTTACCATAGATTCGACAATCAGACGGTTGAAAGGAGAATAGATCATGCTTACTGATGCGGAATTGCACAAAGGTTCTCCTTGGAGCAGATCGAGCGGTATAAACGAGAGGCGCAAACCATGTACGATTCGCCCCTCAAGCGACTGCGGATAAGCCGTGAAGAGTTTTACCAGAGAGGAAGGGAAAAAAGTAAAGACAGAAGGTGATGAAATCACCAGAAGGATCGCCGCCCTGATACACAGAGACCCGCATGATCCTGAAGTGCAGAGGCTTATCGTCTGGCACCATGCGCACATAGAGCGGTTTTATCCTGCGAGCGCTGAAGTATCCGTAGGCTTGGAAGACTATATGCGGAACATGAAGAGTTTCGTGCGTATTATGACCGCTTTGCTTTAGGTCTCGCCGACTTCATGCGAAATGCAATGGAAGTGTTCGCTGTTGAAAAACCCGTGTGATACAGCCAAGATATAACGCACGTTAACCCGTAGCATGGATAACTTCCACTGGTTTTGCTTCCCGGCATGTCATACTATCGCTGGCGCCTCACATACTGCACCGAGATGCTCGTTCCGGAAAGCCGTAACATCACGGGAATTACAAATCACAGTATACCTGCATGGTACTGCAGATAAGACGCCGTGCATGGCAGCGCAACCTTTTTGCTGGACACACCTTCCCAGGGTGATCCACAGATCAGTACCATTGATTGTGCTGCTCTATTTTTCCCGCGATACAGCGTTCCATGAGCCGCATTACAGGAGAGAGTCAACTGTGCTGCCATTCCCTGACAAACTGACGCTTCATATATCACGCATCAAGGAAATATAACGGAAGACAAGTCACTCGCGGACACAGGCTGCTGAAGTGCACCTTCGAACTCTCGTTCAATTCTGCGCGAACTCTAAATTGCAGCCGTTTTCCGGGGAGGTTCGCGCTAATGCTATCTCATTATCAAGGGAAAAAATACACGCTTTGGAGGAAAAAAGGAAGCATTTTTCTCCCTATATATCTTCCCATCCGCGAAAAATGGTTGCATTTCCTTATAAGATAACGCTATAATAATAGCACAGTCGCGCTCCTCGCGAGCGCGTGGATTGAAACAACGGCGCCCTGATCTATCCGGGCGTATGGGGACGTCGCGCTCCTCGCGAGCGCGTGGATTGAAACAAGACCGGCTACCTGATGTTCGACCTCCGCAAGCGTCGCGCTCCTCGCGAGCGCGTGGATTGAAACTGGTACCAGGGGCACGAAATAATCCACCGCGAGGAAGTCGCGCTCCTCGCGAGCGCGTGGATTGAAACCAGCTGCTCGGGCGAGCTCGCCGGAGGCTGACGCGTCGCGCTCCTCGCGAGCGCGTGGATTGAAACGTAAAGTGTAAATACCACTGCCGGGCTCCGGCCCGGTCGCGCTCCTCGCGAGCGCGTGGATTGAAACGACGCAGGCGAGCAGCAGCGCGTCATGACGCAGCGTCGCGCTCCTCGCGAGCGCGTGGATTGAAACCGTATACAAGGCACTAACCAAAGCCGCGACGATGTCGCGCTCCTCGCGAGCGCGTGGATTGAAACTGGGACCTTAAGTACTCCGCAGC
>CAZWAS010000025.1:0-2002 GCA_964631915.1 uncultured Spirochaetales bacterium
GCCCGGCACTTGTACTTCCATGTACGTCGCGCAATAAGCGATTAGGTGCCCGGTATGGGAACCAACCGAAGGTTAATAGAGGTTCTCTAAATTCATTGTTTGTTTGCGACACCCTTCATGTTCATTCGGTGGACATTTTTTGCTTTGCGATATGTTATACGTATGAGGATACGGTGCCGATACGGTATTATCCTGAAAGGATTCAGCGGTGCGATACTACAGTACAGCATTATTATTGATCATGGTTTGTACAGTTTCCTGTTTTTCGGACGATCGGTTCCCTCAGGGATACGAGCGGCTACGGGACAGCACGTACAACCAGGATGCATCGCTTGCGGATATCGAGAAGTACTACGAAGCAGCGAAGAGCAGTGTACTCTCATCAATCGGCGAGCCCAAAGAACGGAGCTACTGGATTTCCAGAGTGGAATACATGATGGCGAGGACCTATCAGGTTTTGGACAAAAAGAAAGAGGCTGCAACGCACTATGAGGCGGGACTTTCTGCGATTCAGGAAGCCATGAAATCGGGGGATTTTTCCGAGGGCTACAGAATGATGAGCGAGTGTATTTCCCAAATGTGTCTTGTGAAGGATACGGGTTTCGTCCTCATGAACGGCCTGAAAGTCGGAGAATACGCAGAGAAGGCTGTGAAGCTCCACGAGAGGAATGTGCCTGCGAGAATCATACTTGCAGCACAAAAGATATACCCGCCCGGTATTTTCGGGGGAGACCCTGCCAAAGGTATCGAACTCATGAAGGAGATTCTCGCGATTCCGGCGGTTTCCATCGAAAAAGATGATTTATTCAACATCTATTCCGGCATAGGGCTTGGATACAGCAAACTCGGCAAAAAGGCCGAGGCGAGAGAGTGGCTTGGTAAGGCGCTTGCGATATATCCGAAGAACAAATACGTCAACGAGGAGTATCAAAAAGTAAAAAATTAGTGTATTGTTCATTGGCGAATGAGTATGATATAACGCGCTCCCTATACATTTTAAGGAAGGAACTATGCTGGACTGGATTCCGTTGCCTGTGAAAAACATCTACATCATCCTCTGCTGCGCTGCGTCGCTGTATTTCTGTGTGCTGTCGCTTTCGAATATCATCTGGCTGAAGCTCAGTTCGAGAAAACCGCGCGTGACGAACAAGGGAAAAGTTTCTGTTCTGATTCCGGCGCGGAACGAAGAAAAAAACATCGGCAGATGCATCGAATCCCTCCTGGATCAAACGTACGAGGATTACGAGATCATCGTGTTGGACGATAACTCTTCGGATAGGACGTGGCAGATCATATCGGATTATTCGAAACGATATCCGGATAAGGTGAAGGCGTTGAAAGGAAAGCCGCTCCCTCGCGATTGGTTCGGAAAACCTTTTGCGATGCATCAGCTCGCTTCTGCTGCCACAGGGGACTATTTCCTGTTCACGGATGCGGACACAGTGCACAGTCACCAGAGCGTTTCCTGGGCGGTCACCAATATTCTCTGGCATAAAGTCGATTTCGTATCCGGTTACCTGTACCAGGATCTGAGGACATTCGGCGAAGCGCTCATTGTGCCTTCCATGTATATTCTCACCACTATCATTCTTCCTCTGTGGCTCATCCCTGCCACGAAAAACCAGGCGCTTTCCCATGCCATAGGTCAGTACATCATGTTCAAGGCTGAGGCGTACCGGGCGGTCGGCGGGTACGAAACTGTGAGAAACCTTGTAGGAGAAGATGTGCATATGAGCAGGCTTATGAAAAAATCGGGATTCAGGATCATTTTTCTCGATATCAGGAAATACGTGGCGTGCAGGATGTATGACGGATATCAGGCTGCGGTGAACGGCATTTCGAAAAACATTTTCGATTTTTTCAATAAAAAAGTGGGATATATTTCAGTCATATCCCTGCTCCTCATTCTTTTTGTCATTTTCCCTGTGTTTCTCTTCCCGCAGTACCTCACACTCGGACATCCGACAGAGGCGACATGGCTTGGGTTCAGCCTCTTCGTATT
>CAZWAS010000025.1:2012-2253 GCA_964631915.1 uncultured Spirochaetales bacterium
CCTGTTTTGTTGGACATGCGTCATATACGACCGAGGGCTCAAGTGGTATGTCCCGCTCTTGTATCCGCTCATGTTCGTGAATATCGTGTTTATGGCATGGTACGCATACAAGAAAGTGAATTTCGGCAAGGGCATCGAATGGAAGGGAAGGCCTGTCCGCTGAGGTCGGATGTAAAGGCTCGGCACCTATGGCATATAAGCGCGGCGATCCGCTTGTAAACAGAAACAGTCTGTTCAGGTT
>CAZWAS010000025.1:2269-8808 GCA_964631915.1 uncultured Spirochaetales bacterium
TACCAGGCGGTCATACTCCCGCTGCGATGCATCGGAAAGTTTTTCTACGGCCTCGATGTCAAAGGCCGTGCGTTCCTCGCGCGGACCAAACCCGCTCTCCTTGTGAGTAACCATACTCTTTTCCTCGATCCCGGCATCGTCGGTCAGGCGATCCGACCCCGCAGATCTTTCTACACTCTGCTCGAAGAGACATGCACAGCGCCGTATTTGGGTACGCTTGTACGGCTTTTGGGTGGCATGCCCGTTCCTCGTGGGAAAAACGGAATCCGGAGGTTGGAGGAAGGAATCCGGGTTGCTTTGGGCATGGCCAACCACGTGCACTTTTTCCCGGAAGGGGAATGTTACGTGTGGAATCAAGAAATCAGGAAATTCAAGACAGGTGCTTTCTACTTCTCCGCCAGGCTCGGTATCCCCGTGCTTCCCCTTGTCACTGTGCTCAGGGAACGCAGGTTCCTGGGCAAACCGTATGTATCGCTGTTGGGCAGAAAAATCCTCGTCCCTCCCCAGGTTACCATTGTGGTAGGAGCTCCCTTTTATCCCACTAGTTATGTATCAGATGCTGATATCCCTGATATGAGGGAAGTGAGGCGTTACGCCGATGCTGTGCGTGCCGCTATGCAGGAAATCATAGACCGCGACGGAGGATCCAAGACTCTGTTCCGCGGTAAGATGCCCCGCATAGCCGGCATCAATGCCGCATGACGCGTCAAAACATCAGTTTTACCGTTAGACCGATGATGTTTTTTATCGAATCCGCTGGCTCGACTTCGCCGGAATCGTTTGCTTCCCAATAAGTATATGCGAATGTGTAGGAAAGGCCGAGCTCTATCGGCAAATTCTCGAAGCGGTATGACCCTGAAAGTTTCACGATATGATTATAGTCGTACAGACCGTCTTTCAGGAAGTTTTTGTCGGGGTAGCTGTCCATAAGGCTGTAGTCGAGCCATTTATCGACCTCGCCGTGTATGACGAGGGCCGATTGTGCCTTCGAAGGATGCGAGCCGTGCCGGATGAGTCGGTATTCGATCCCTGTTGTAAGGTTCCAAAGCGGCATACTCTGAAGCTTTATGAGGAACTCGTCGGAGTTCGGAGGAAGATGATAGCCTAAGTTTTCCGAATCGTGAGTATAGGAAGTATCCACCTGGACCCTATAATCTGGATACCACGAAGGGAAGTGTGCATACACGAAAGGCTGGATGTTCGTATATTGAAATGTGAAGCTCCCCAAGGGAATGAAAGGTACTGCGATTTTCACACCTCCCTGAACAGCCCACATGTTCCGCGGCTTGGTGAAGGGATTGCTCGTGAGCTCCATCTCGTCGGCCATGAAAGATGCATAGATTTTCCCTATGCCGGGAATGAATGCAGCACCATCCACCTGCACGGATAGGTTGTCCCAATCCATTGCGATGAGGTTCTGATAGATCAGGGTGAATAAGAGCGGCGAAAAGTATCCTAATTCGAACCGCTTCGCTCCGACCAGAGTACTCGCTGCGGAGAGGTAGAGCCAATCCGCGGGAAAGAATTCGAAGCGCTGGAGCGCAAAGAGTTTCTGATACGTTATTTGCCCTGAGCCGGTATTCGCAGTGGTAGGCTCCTTAGTCCAGTCATTCAGAGACCCTACGAGGTGTGATACGCTAAACCACTCCACAGGCCGCAGATCGAATTCGAATCCCACGAAGGGTCTCGCAGTTCCGCTCAACGTGAGGCTCCCTTCTCCCATGCCCCAGTCCCTCCTGTATCTCGAGAATTTGAGCATGAGCGCATTGTCGAAGAACGATGCCGCGAGGTCAGCATAGAGGTTGTAGCTGAATGTCGGATAAGCCAAGGTGCCGTCTGAATAGCGGGGGGTCCCGAAACTGATGTGAAAAGCGTCCCAGGATTTCGTGAAATCGTACGGAGCGTAATTGTCCATGTTTACTTTGTCTGCAGTGAAACCGAAGCTCGCATAGTAGGAGAACGCCTTGGAAAGATCGCCTTGAATATACGGAGATAATGAGGAAGCGAGGTGCCACAGGCCGTCGCTATTCGGGTTGAGCCTGAAATCCGCTTGCGAGGAGATTCCTGCCTGCACTGCAGTTTCTCCTTTCTCGTACGATGCAAGGGGTTTAGTCGTACCTGTGGGATTTTCCATGAAGGCATATGTGTATTTTTTTATGAGACCCTGCTCATAAGGAGAAAAAGCGTCGAGCATTCGGAGCATTTTTTCGAGAAACGTATTCACCTGGCTTCTGGAATAGGGTTTCACTGTAGAGACCCTGGTGAGTACGCCTTTCAGTTCGCCTAATTCTATGATTCGGTAGACAGGATCTCCGAGGTCCACTGCCAAGTTCGTCTGGGAGAAAACAGCGGCAGAAGAAACCAGCAGCAAAAAGGCGACAAAGAAGCACAAGCGTTTCATAGGAGACCTCTCTTCATCGTTTCCGTTATACAAGTGTCTCCGATATCTTCCCTGAAACCGCCCTTTGTGTCCAGCGGTTCTTCAACGGCTGCACGATGGAGCCGCAGGCAGCTCATAGCTGCCTTGATCCCACATTTTTGGCTGGTGTATACTGACGTTGTGAAGCAGCGATACGTTTTGCCCTGTGTGAATGCACAGGGAGAGCTCATCATGTCGCTTATAGAATCGCCATTGACCATTGCGGGAGCTGTAGGCAGGAAGGACGTGTGGGCGCTTTTCGACTCGGGTGCTAGCTATTCCTGCATGAGCCGGAGGCTCGCCGAATCCGTTTCGCACCTGGAACCCCTGCCCGAGCCCATGGAATTCGAAACAGCGGAACCCGGGGCTGTATTAGTCGCGAGGTACGCAGTACGGATCGATTTCTTTTTTCCGGAATCTTCGCGGCGTTTCTCGGACGAAGCGCTCGTGTTCGACGGCCTTTCCGAAGACCTCATCATCGGAGCGGCCACCATGCAGAAATGGAAGATTTCTCTGGATTTCGAGCATGAGCGCGTGATTTTCGACAGGTGCATGCATCGCTTGAGAATCTAAAGCCGCGCCTTGCGTGGTTGTGTCGGTGTTCCTGTCCTTTGCAGCGCCGGTATTCCTCCTTCAGGACTCCAGGCTTTTCGCCTTGTCGCCCGCGCGTTCCACTGCTTTCATAACTGTTCCTGTGAACGCTCCGTCTTCCAATGCCTGGATGCCTTCTATCGTTGTACCAGCCGGGGATGTCACCTTGCAGAGGAGGCTCACAGGATGCTCTTCCGCTTCTTTGACCATGGCTATGGCTCCTTCAATGGTGGAAAGGGCGATGCTCAGCGCTGTCTGATAGGGGATGCCTGTTTTCGTACCGCCTAATGCGAGTGCGTGGATGAACGAAAAAACGTATGCGATGCCCGAACCGGAGAGGCCGGTAACGGGAGCGAGGAGGTATTCCGGCACCTCGAGGGGGGTTCCGATAGCCTGTGCTATGAGAAAACAGTCGCGTTTGAACTCTTCGTCCACTTCTGTGCCGAACGAGACTGCAACGAACGATTTTCGTACTTTTGCCGCTATGTTTGGCATAAACCGGGCTATGAAGGGTGTGTCCAGTTCATTCCGGAAATAGTCAATTTTTTTCCCTGCGATAATCGAAATGATTTTCTTGCCGTTCGAGAGTCCTTTTATGTCTGCACAGAGTATTCCCAGATCCTGAGGTTTTACTGCAAGGACTATCACGTCCGCGAATGTGAAGAGGTCCTTGTAATCCAGGAATATCTGGCCTGGGAAGCGGTCCCGCACTGCTGCAAGGCGCTTCGGATTTTTTTCGAGCATGCCAATGGAAAGTTCCGGATACCCTTTTATCAGCCCCTGGGCTATGGCTTCCCCCATGTTGCCGTATCCTATGATGCCGACGTATTTCATACGGTCTCCTTCCCTTTCAGTTGACCTTGTTTTACCAGGTTTGTAAAGCCCTGCTGCCGGAGTGCTTCGTACACGATTATCGCCACGGCATTCGACAAGTTGAGCGATCGCGCGTCTTGCTTCATAGGTATGCGTACGCACCTGTCGAGCTGTTCCGCAAGGAGGGCTTCCGGAAGCCCACGGGTTTCTTTGCCGAACACGAGAAAACAATTATCGCCGTAGTGCATATCCGCGTACGTCATGCGGGCCTTTGTAGATACAAAAATGAGTTCTTCCCCCGCGAAGGCTTTGAGAAACGCATCTAGGTCTTTGTGAACATGGAGATCAACAAGGTGCCAGTAATCGAGGCCAGCCCGTTTGAGATATCTGTCTTTCAAAGAAAATCCCAAAGGTTCCACGAGATGGAGCGCAGCACCGGTAGCGGCACAGGTGCGCGCCACATTGCCGGTGTTCTGCGGTATTTCAGGTTCGACGAGTACTATATTCGGAGGCATGGGGCATTATACAGCCCTGTATCATGTTTTTGCCAGAGCCTGATCGATATCGGCTATAATATCGTCGATATTTTCTATGCCTATGGAAAGCCGTACCAGGTCAGGGGTGAGCCCGCCTTCCCTCTGCTGCTCTTCGGACAGCTGGGAATGGGTTGTACTCGCAGGATGTATGGCGAGGGATTTCGCATCTCCCACATTCGCGAGATGCGAGAAAAGCTTCAGGCTGTCGATGAACTTTTCCCCCCCGGCTTTTCCGCTTTTCACCCCGAATACGACCATGCCTCCGAAGCCATTCTTGAGCAGTCTGCCCGCAATGGAATGCGAAGGATCGCCGGGAAGCCCCGGGTATCTGACCCATGAGACTTTGGGATGGGATTGCAGGTGGTGTGCCACTTTCAGAGCGTTTTCGCAATGCCGCGGCATGCGAAGGTGGAGGGTTTCTATGCCTTGGAGGAACGCCCATGCGCTGTCGGGCGAGAGGCACGCGCCGAGATTGCGCAGCGGCACGAGCCGGAATCTGAGAGCGTACGCGATAGGCGCGAGTTCCGGTGGTAGTTCTTTCGCCCACCGCATGCCATGGTAGTTCTTGTCGGGTTCGTTGAATACAGTGAACTTCTTATCCGACCAGTCAAATTTTCCGGATTCGGTCATCACTCCGCCTATTGCGGTTCCATGGCCTCCGAGCCGTTTGGTGAGGGAATTGATGACGATGTCCGCTCCGTGTTCGAGAGTTTTCAGAAGGTACGGAGTCGTGAAGGTTCCATCGACGATGAGAGGAATATGATTGTCTCGCGCTACGTTTGCAACTGCCTCTACGTCGGTCACATCGAGAAGGGGATTTCCGATCGTTTCTATGAACAGTGCGCGCGTTTTCGCGTTGATCGATCTTGCAAAGTTTTTCGGATCTTTCTGGTCGACGAAACGAACGGTTATTCCCAGGTCGGGAAGTATCGCGTCGAACATGGTATAGGTTCCGCCGTACAGGTTCGTTGCGGAAACGATCTCGTCCCCCGCTTTTGCGAGATTGATGATCGCATAGAATATGGCCGCCGTGCCCGAGGAAACGACCACGGATGCAGCCCCTCCTTCCAAAGCGGTTATTCTGTTTTCGAGTATCTCGTTGGTCGGGTTCGTAAGGCGGGAATAGATGTTACCCAATTCCTTGAGGGAAAAAAGGTTTGCCGCGTGTTCGGCATTTTTGAACACATACGAACTCGTCCGGTATACTGGTACCGCCCTGGACAATGTCGTGGGATCGGGCAGTTGGCCTGCATGCAAAGCCTGCGTATCGAAATGTTGTTTTTTTTCCATCGGACATTCTCCTTATTCCTGATAATCGAAGAGCCATGTGGAAAGATACCGTTCTCCTGTGTCCGGAAGCACCACCACGATGAGCTTTCCCTTGGTTTCCGGTCGCTTCGCCGTTTCGAGTGCGGCCCACAAGGCAGCTCCGGATGAAATGCCCGCTAGTATTCCCTCTTCCTTCGCGAGCCTGCGTGCCGTGTTTCCTGCATCCTCTTCTTTCACTCTGATTATTTCATCAATAATGTTTTTATTGAAGACCGCGGGTATGAATCCCGCTCCTATACCTTGAATCTTATGTGGGCCGGCCTGTCCTCCGGAAATCACCGGAGATGCATCCGGTTCCACTGCTATCGCCTTGACCGAAGGTTTCCGCTTTTTCAGCACTTCCGCTACACCGGTTATGGTTCCTCCTGTTCCCACCCCGCCCACGACGATATCCACCTTGCCGTCCGTATCCTCCCATATTTCCATGGCTGTAGTTTTCCTGTGTATCTCCGGATTGGCAGGGTTGGTGAACTGCTGAGGCATGTACGCATTCGGTGTGTTCTTCACGATTTCTTCCGCCTTCGCTATTGCTCCTTTCATGCCTTTCGGCCCCTCGGTAAGCACGAGCTCCGCGCCCAATGCCTTGAGGAGCTTCCTTCGCTCTATGCTCATGGTTTCCGGCATGGTGAGTATGATTTTATACCCTTTTGCCGCAGCCACGAATGCGAGTGCTATGCCGGTATTCCCGCTGGTAGGTTCTACGATGACGGAACCGGGTTTAAGCAGGCCGCGGCGCTCTGCGTCGTCGATCATGGCGAACCCGATTCTGTCCTTTACGCTCGAAAACGGATTGAACGACTCAAGTTTTGCAACAATTTCCGCCTGTCCCGAGGAATTAAGTTTGTTGATAC
>CAZWAS010000025.1:8834-41558 GCA_964631915.1 uncultured Spirochaetales bacterium
GCACCAGGGGCGTATTTCCTATGAGTTCCGTGATGTTCTGCGCAATCTTCATACGTTTCCTCCTAAATATGATAGGTGAATAATTTGTCCTGATTCCTGATGATGATCTGTTCCAGCGTTATACTTTCCAGGTATTCCGAAATCGTCCTCTGGAGCCCTTCCCACACGTCCCTGGTAGGGCATATATCCGTCCTTTCGCAGAGTTTATCGTCTTTCACGCACTCCACAGGAGCAATGTCCCCTTCCAGTACCTTGATGACATCCTTGGCGGTGATGGCGTAGGGAGGTCTGGCAAGCGTGTACCCGCCGTGCGCGCCCCGTGCAGAATTGATGAGAGCCGCCCCTTTGAGGGGAATGACAAGTTTGCTCAGATATTTCTCGGATATGCTCTGCCGTTTTGCGATATCTTTGAGAAACACCGGATCCTCTCCGTAGTGTAAAGCAAGTTCGTACATAAGCCGCAGGCCGTACCTGCTGCGCGTGGATAGTCTCATATCATCCTCATATATCTACTAATTAACTCTTTTAAGTAGTATATGAGGAATGTAAGAGTTCGTCAAGAGGATCCGACTCTTTCTAATAAGTGGAAAATGAAGACCCGCTTCCCGTAACCGGCGGCGCGGTTACACGGAAGTTACAGACCTTTTTTTAATGCAGATTCTATGGCTTTCAGTATGATTTTGCTGCTTGTTGTTGCACCCGCCACCGTATCGACCGAAAGGCTCTGTTTTTTGAGTACTCTGTCGATGATTTTTTCGGCACCGTGTTCTTTACCCGGACCGTGCTTGTGTTCGAGCAGTTTTATATCGATTATGGCTCCGGATTTGACGGAAACCAGCACTTTTGCAGTGACGATCGAATAATCAGCATAAAAATCGTAGTCTCCATCCTTAACCTTGCTCACCTCTACAGGCTCAACCGTCAATTTTTCGATTTCGCTTATCTTTTTCATGTCGAAGCATGAAACCACTGATAAAACGATGAGCGCGAGCAAAGCGATGCCGAGCATGTGTTTCATGTATATCCTCCCTTTACACGGCAGTTTACCACATTTTACCGTATGAGGCGAAGTGTTTTATCAGCACTTCTCAGTATAGTGCCCTGAAATATCGGAGAAAGGCAGTAAGTGCTGTACCACTGTGCGTGCAGCAACGCCAACATAGTGGGAAATCGAAACCGTAGAGATAATATAACGTCTATTCATACGAACTGAACAAATGTTCATATTAGAACAGTTTGACATATAATCCTGTACATGATATAATTTTCGCACAACTGTACAGAAGTGCCGTATGGGCGTGATTACACTGCTTCAAGCGAATATCGGAGGATACGAATGAATAAACGATCCGCACCAGTCCCGCCGGACGTGGTAAATAAGATCGAAAAGGCGGCCAGAGGCATACGCAAACGGGTTATGGAGCACACGCTTGCGCATAATGGCGGCTATCTGAGCCAGGCATGTTCATCGGCAGAAATTCTTGCTGCCCTTTACGGCTCTATCATGCATCTCGGAAAAAGCGAAGCTCCTATGATTCCGCTTCCTTTCCCGGGTGTGCCGGGAAAAGGGAACAAAAACTCTTTCACGGGTGGAGCGTACAACGGGCCTGTAGGACCTGAATACGATCGATTTTTTCTAAGCCCCGCTCATTATGCGCTCGTGCTTTACGCGGCGCTCATCGAAGCGGGCAGAATGGCTCCCGAAGGGCTCGCCCAGTTCAACAAGGACGGAAGCACCGTAGAAATGATAGGGGCTGAGCACTCCCCCGGTTTCGAAATGATGGGCGGATCCCTTGCTCAAACCCTGAGCCAGGCAGGGGGTATAGCGCTCGCCCGCAAGCGCCGCGGAGACAAGGGGCGGGTATGGGTATTCCTTTCCGACGGGGAATTCCAGGAAGGGCAGACATGGGAAGCGATTCAGGCGCTTGCTTTCTATAAACTCGACAATGTGGGGGTGTATGTAGACATAAACGGCCAACAGTGCGACGGAAAAACCTGCGACGTGATGTGCGTGGAACCCTTCAATAAGCGCGTTGAAGCCTTCGGCGGCCGGGTGGAAGTGGTGGACGGTCACGACATACAGGCGCTCGCCGCCGCGTCGGAACCGCTGCAAGACAGCAGACCGCTTTTCGTTCTCTGCTATACGGATCCGTGCAGAGGTATCGAGATTCTCGAAAAACGCAGACCTAAGCTGCATTATGTCCGTTTCACCTCGCCCGAAGAGCGGGAAGAATACCGTAGATATTATGAAACCGTCATGACCAAGGAGTGAACCATGGAAATACTCAGCAAAGTGCACGCTGCCAATCTAGTGAAGTGGGCTCGGAACAAACCCGACGTGGTGGTTCTCTCCGCCGACCTTACGGCATCGACCGAGATCGATATGTTTCAGAAGGCGTATCCGGAGCGGTTTTTCTCCATGGGAATCGCAGAGCAGAATATGGTGAGCTTTGCAGGAGGATTGGCGCGTGAAGGATACATACCCTTCATCCATACGTTTGCGGTGTTCATATACCGTCAGAGTCTCAATCAGATCGTAAGTTCCGTGGCGTATTCCAACCTCCCCGTAAAGATGTTTGGCTTTCTTCCGGGCATTACGACGCCGGGAGGCGCTACGCATCAGGCCATCGAGGATGTATCCATCATGCGGGCTGTGCCGAACATGACGGTGTTCGAACCGGGCGATGCGACGGAAGTGGAGACTATTCTCGATCCGGTCATGAACACTGAAGGGCCCGTATACATACGCATGATCCGCGGAGAAATTCCGCGCCTTTTCAGCGTTAAAGAACCGTTCGTTCCCAACAGCGCGAGAGTTCTGAGTAGAGGTACGGATATTACGCTCATCTCATCAGGAATATGCACCGAGGAAGCGATGCGCGCCACTGCCGTGCTAAGAAGGAAGGGGGTTTCTATTCAACATCTTCATGTTTCGACGCATAAACCTTTCACCGATCCGGAGGTCCTGGACTCCCTTTCCAAGGCATCCAAAGGAGTGGTCACAATGGAAAATCATACCGTGATCGGGGGCCTCGGATCGGAAGTCGCCGAAGTCATGGCGGAGAACGGCATAGGAAAGCGGCTGTACCGTATCGGACTTTACGATACATTCGCCCATGGCGGAAGCAAACCCTACCTGATGAGAAAGTATGGACTCGACGCCATGGCGCTCGTGCGAAAAGTCGAGGCGATTCTCGGCAGTCCCCTGAACATATCCGAAGAGGATCTTCAGCAGGTCAGACTCGAAGCTGTACACAGCGAAGCAAAAGCGGAGGCACTCTGATGATTTTTGGAAAACCGGTTGTACCAGTAAGCGGTATCCGATTTCGCGTAACCTACCTGATCAGTGCGCATAAGGAGCTTGCTTATGCCATGGCACGGGATATTTGTTATGAACAAACCGTGGAGTTCCCGGAAGATATAACGCCGGAAGGGGATATCAAAGACAAGATCGTCGGGCATATCGAAGATTTTGTGGAAGCGGGCCCCGGCAAATTCCGGGCGGTCATAAGTTATGCAGTGGAAACCGCAGGAGGAGATCTCGTACAGCTTTTGAATGTGATATTCGGAAACATCAGCATAAAACCGGGAATAAAGGTGAAACAGCTTTCTCTGCCTCGTGAGATCACGTCTCTGTTCAAAGGCCCGCGCTTTGGAACCGATGGCCTGCGTGCGTTGTTCAATGTATCCCATCGTCCCCTGATCTGTACTGCCCTTAAACCCATGGGCCTTTCTGCAGCACAGCTCGCAGAACAGGCATATCAGTTCGCCAAGGGAGGCATTGACATGATCAAGGACGACCACGGCCTCGCGAACCAGGCGTTCTGCACGTTCGAAGAACGACTTTTCCGCTGTGTCGAAGCTGTGGAAAAAGCGAACAGGGAGACGGGAAAAGCCTGTGTATATATGCCTAATGTGACCGCTCCTGCGGATAAGATCATGGAACGGGTGAAAAAAGCGAAAGATGCGGGAGCTGGTGCGCTCCTCATCAGCACTGGCCTTGTGGGTATAGATACCATGCGCCTTATCGCGGAAACGGATGCGTTCGGCCTTCCCGTTATGGCTCATCCGTCTTTTTGGGGGAGTTTCATCACATCGCCGGAAAACGGCTTCAGCCACTATGTGCTGTACGGCCAACTCATGCGGCTTGCGGGTGCGGATATCACGGTCTTTCCGAATTATGGCGGCAGATTTTCGTTCAGTAGGGAAGAGTGCATTGAAATAGCTGAAGCTTCTTCCGAGCCGATGGGGCATATTAAGCCGATTTTCCCCGCTCCTGGCGGAGGCATGACTACCGATCGGGCAAAGGATATGCTCGAAGTATACGGCAGGGAATTCGTTCTGCTCATGGGCGGGGGATTGCATAGGCATAGCGACGATCTCGTGGAGAACAGCCGCTATTTCATCAGAATGCTCGAATCGATGTGAGAAACTATGCCGCGCTATACCGAGGATCAGCTCGTCGCCATAGCGTATTTCTATTATATCGAGGGATTTACCCAAGAGGAGGTCGCTGCGCGAATGAATCTTTCCCGGATAGCGGTTACGCGCATGCTCAAACGGGCGAGGGAAGAGGATATCGTACATGTGTCGATAAAGCGGCCTCTCCCTTCGTTGTATCAGCTCGCGCTGAGTCTTGAACGGAAATACCGGCTGAAGGCGGTGCGCGTGGTTCAGACGAGCGCTTCCGGAGAGGAAACCATGGATGCCATGGGAAGAGCGGGAGCGGAGTTCCTTACGGGTTTTCTGAGGCCAGGACGGAGAATCGGGGTCGCATGGAGCAGAACCGTGAGCACTATTCTTCCTCATATTCGCAGACCGATTAAACCCGTGAACTGCATCATCAACGAGCTGGCAGGTACATATCTGAGCCCGGATGTGCCCTACAGCGTGAGCTGGCAACTCGCGGAAAAGCTCGGAGTTCCGCTGGAGAGTATTCCGGTTCCTGTGTTGGTGAAGACCGAGCAGGCAAAGGAGATCATGCTCCAGGAGGAGATGATACGAAAAGCGCTGAACCACGCGACATTGGTCGATATAGCGTTGGTCGGCATAGGGAATATAGGTAATGATTCGAGCCTTGCTAGTGCAGGGTTTGTCACCGGCGAGCAGATCGAGGAGTTCAAGAGAATGAGTGCAGTGGGGGATATTCTTATGCGTTATTTCAACAGCGAAGGAAAGCACATAAGCATGCCCTTCGACTCGCGGATAATTTCTCTGCCGTGGGAACAGATCAAAAAACTGCCTTTTGTCGTTGCTATGGCATGCGGTCCGTCGAAAATAGCAGCCATACGGGGAGCTTTGGCTGGACGCATTATCCACGGCCTCATCACGGACAGGCGTACTGCCGAGACGCTGCTTTCGGCGGGGCCTGAAACCGCGTCGCGGGGTAAAAAAAAGCATTGAAAACCAAGCTTTCGTAAGAAAGCGGTTTGCATGTTTGAGAAAACTATAGTAGGAGGTAGGTATGAAAAGGTATGCTTTGGTATTCCTGATGGTCGCAATGGCCGCGTCTATGGTATTCGCGGGGGCGCAGCAGGAATCGGCGGGCGCTTCCGACATGGCCGGCGTTCCGGAAAAGATCGCCAAGAATCCAGGAGGCGTGAAGATTGCGGTGATCAGGAACTTGGGATCCGATGACCACACAAATCAGTTTCTGGCAGGTGCAAAGGAAGAAGGCGAAGCCATGGGGTTTAAAGTCGATACGTTCATCACGAACGGGGAAGACGCGAAATTCCAGGATTTCGTCAATCTAGCACTGAACCAGGATTATGACGGCATCATCCTTTCCCACGGAAAAGATCCCTATGCCACCAATCTTGTGAAGCAGATAACTGCCAAGGGTATTGCGGTTTCATGCTTCGATACGGCGCTTGCAGAAACTATCGCCGGAACGACTTCCACTTCCCAGAAGGACGAATCCCTTGCGGAAATGTCGCTTGGTCAGATGGTGAAAGATTTCAACGGCTCGGCCAAAATCCTCAAGCTCTGGGTCGCTGGGTTCCCTCCCATGGAGCGCAGACAGGTAATATACAAGAAAGTGCTCCAGGATAACCCTGGCATCAAAGAGCTCGAGCTCATAGGTGCCGTATCCGCCGATGTTCCGGGGGACACTGCAAACAAGGTGGGAGCTGCGCTTACGAAATATCCGAAGGGACAGATCGATGCAATATGGGGTTCCTGGGACGCCTTTGCGCAGGGCGCATACAAGGCCCTTAAGGAAAACGGACGCACCGAAATCAAGCTCTACGGCATCGATGTGTCGAACCAGGACCTGCAGCTTATGCAGGAACCAGACAGTCCCTGGGTGTGCACTGCTGCGGTCGATCCGAAGCTCATAGGCAAGATCAACCTGAGGCTCGTGGCGAAGAAGATTGCCGGGGAATCCACTCCTGCGGTATACGAGTTCGCCGCTTCACTTATAAAGCAGGCGGACCTCAAGAAGAGCTCCACGCCGGTGAACATGGCGACCCTCGCCAGCATTATTCCAGGTTGGGGCGAATCCAAAGATTTTAATGAACCCTGGATGGATATTCTGAGATCCAAAGCAGCAAAAAAGAAGAAGTAATTCCGATGTGGATATGCCGGCGGGTGGCGTTATGAACAGCATAAAGCTCGAAATGAAGTCTATTTCCATAGAATTCCCCGGAGTCATAGCGCTCAAAAACGTCTCGTTCGCTACCGAGACAGGAGTATCCCATGCCTTGGTAGGAGCCAACGGAGCCGGCAAATCCACGTTGATGAAGGTGCTTTCCGGAGCGTACAGCCATTATTCGGGAAGCATCTTCATCAACGACGAGGAGGTTCGCATCAGATCGCCGAGAGATGCGAAGCGCCTCGGTATCGAAGTGGTATATCAGGAAGTCGACACAGCACTCGTCCCATACCTGTCCGTGGCGGAGAACATTATGCTCGATATCATGGTGAACGATATGAAGCATAAGCAATTCGTACACTGGAGTTCTATACATGCAGAGGCAAGAAAGGTGTTGGATCTGCTGAAAGTAAAGCTAGACACAAAAAAGATGACGAGCCAGCTCACCCTCGCTCAAAAACAGATGGTTCTCATAGCGAGGGCAATCGCCAAGGAATGCAGATTCCTGGTTCTCGACGAGCCTACGGCACCGCTGAGCCATTCTGAAACCGAGGAGCTCTTCAGAGTGGTGCGGGACATTCTTGCAAGGAATATCGGCGTTATTTTCATATCCCACCGGCTTCCGGAACTCTTCGAAATCTGCAGCCGCATCACGATTCTCCGAGACGGAGCATGCGTGGAGAGCTGTTCCATGGAACAGCTCTCCATGAATCGGATCGTGGAGCTCATGCTGGGAAAGCGTTTCGACGAAAATTATCCGAAATATCGGGCGACCATCGGCGGGAAACATTTCGAGGTCCGGAGTTTGACCGACGGAGCGAAGCTGAAAGGTATCGACCTCTATGTGAAAAGTGGAGAAATCGTAGGCGTTGCTGGACTTGTGGGAGCTGGCAAATCGGAGCTCTGTAAGGCTTTGTTTGGGGCTACCCATGCGCGTTATGCGGAAGCAAAGATACGCGGTAAACCGTATCGCATACGCGATCCTCACGCCTCAGTCGCCCAGGGAGTGGCTTTCGTGCCTGAGGAACGACGAAAGGAAGGCATCTTGGTGGGCGAGAGCGTATCCACGAATCTTACGGCAGCTTCTTTGAGCGATTTTTCGAGGGGTCCCGGATTCATCGATTTTGCGGCGGAACGCAAGATCGTCCGATCTATGATCGAGAATCTCGCCATAAAGACGCCCGGAGAACATCAGAAAGTCGGTTTTTTGTCCGGCGGGAACCAGCAGAAGGTCGCAGTCGGCAAATGGCTTATTGCGAATGCGGATGTGTACATTTTCGACGAACCGACAAAGGGTGTGGATGTCGGAGCGAAGAAAGATATCTTCGAGCTTATAGGCAGGCTCGCCATGGAAGGGAAGGCGGTCATCTATGCATCCTGCGAGCTGGCGGAAATCATGGGCATAACGGATCGGGTGTATGTTATGTACAACGGCATGATCGTGAAGGAATTAAACACGAGCGAAACAAGCGAAGAGGAATTGCTCTTTTATTCCACAGGGGGAAGATAAGCAGATGAACGCACATGCAAAACCCATGGGCGCCGCGAAAGGCGCTCGGTTTTTCGAATTCCTATACAGGTGGGGTACGATAATAACCATCGGTCTTCTGGTGGTGTTTTTCGGCATTGTCACGCGGTCTTTTCTGGCTCCGTCGAATATTGTCAATATATTGCGTTCCATATCCATCGTAACGGTCATAGCCATCGGCGTGTCCATGTCTCTGACGGTGGGAGGGTTCGATCTTTCGGTGGGTTCGGTGGCTTCGCTTGCCGATGCGGTGGTCATCTCTTTGTTCATCTGGTACGGCAGGAATACTGCTGTCGCCATCCCGCTTGCGGTTCTATCGGGCATGATCGTGGGGGCTTTCAACGCATTCCTCATCGTGAAGGTGCGCATTCCAGATATGCTTGCAACCTTGGCGAGTCTTTTCATTTTCCAAGGCGTAGCCATGACATACACGTTCGGTGGCTCCATAACCGAAAACATGCTCATGCCGAACGGTTCCACTGCTTCGGGGAAGTTGACTGCGGCGTTCACCGCCATAGGACAGGTGCCTACCATCATCATTATTATGGTAGCGGTGGTTATTCTCGTTCAATTGTTCCTTTCCTACACGAAGCATGGACGGTATATGTACGTAGTGGGTGGAAATATGGAAGCTGCACGGCTTTCGGGCATTCCACTCGGCCGCTATCGGACCGCCGCGTACCTTATATCGTCAATGTTTGCTGCGTTGGGAGGCATCATGCTCGCCTCCCGTATCGGATCTTCGCAGGTGAACGCCGGTTCCGCTTACTTGATGGATGCGGTCGCAGCCGCCTACATAGGGTTTTCGGTGGGAGGAACGGGAAAGCCCAATGCGGTCGGAACCTTCATAGGCGCCATACTTATTGGCATTCTCCAGAACGGTCTTGTTATGATCTCTGTTCCGTATTATGCGATGGATATAATAAAGGGTTCTGTGCTGGCACTCGCCCTTGCCCTTACCTACTTCAAGAAAAAATGACGGAGGACCATCATGGCTGATTACAGTTCTTATTTTCTGATGAAAGCCCCCGATGCGGCGGAATACGCGCGAACCAAACTTTCTTTTTTCGATTCTGGTTCCGAATTGGAGTATAAAGAGATAGGGGATGGCAACCTCAACTATATCTTTCTCATCCGCGACAAAAAAAGTGGAAAATCGCTCGTTATCAAGCAGGCGGGGGACACGGCCCGTATTTCCGATCAGTTCAAGGTTTCTCCCGATCGAAACCGCATCGAACACGATATCCTCAAGATCGAAGACGAACTCGCACCTGGTTTGGTGCCGAAGGTGTATCACTACGACAGCATCATGAACTGCTGCGCCATGGAGGACCTTTCCGACCATACGATCATGCGCAATGCGCTTCTTGAGCGCAGGAAGTTTCCTTTGTTCGCAGAACACATCACCACGTTTATGGCGAACACGCTGCTCCTCACCAGCGACGTAGTGATGGATCACAAGAAGAAGAAGGGGGTGGTGGGTCGATTCATCAACCCCGATCTGTGCGAAATCACAGAAGATCTCGTATATACGGAACCCTTCAACGATGTGAAGAAGCGCAACGATGTGTTTCCGCCGAATCGGGAATTCGTGGAGAAGGAATTGTATGCAGATAAACACCTCCTTCTCGAAACCGCGAAAATGAAGTTCGACTTTCTCTGCAATGCTCAGAGCCTCGTGCACGGCGACCTGCACACTGGCTCCATATTCGTGAAACCGGATTCCACCAAAGTGATAGATCCTGAGTTTGCATTCTACGGGCCTGCCGGCTACGATGTGGGCAATGTGGTGGCGAATATCATATTCGCCTGGGTGAATGCGGAAGTCGCTATGGAAGACGCTTCGGCACGGAAGGACTTCACTTCCTGGCTCGAAGAGACCCTCGTGGATGTAGTGGAACTGTTTAAGAAAAAATGGAATGCCCTGTGGATGGAGCGGGTCACGGAGGTAACTGCTACATATTCGGGATTCAAGGAATGGTATCTTGGAAACATTATGCGTGATACTGCTGGGGTTGCAGGGCTCGAACTCTGTCGTCGCGTTGTGGGCATTGCTCACGTGAAGGACATGACATCCATTCAAGATGCGGGCAAGCGAACGAAAGCGGAACGAATCTGTCTTTCTGCGGCGAAGCGTTACATTTTCGAGCGGGATGCGATACATACGGGAAAACAGTATCTCGATATTTTGAAACAGACGGCGAAGAAGGTGCGGGTCTGATTTCTGTACTCAGACCGCATGAGGAGGCGATGATGAAACCGATCCATGCCATAGAATCGGTCCGTTTCGACAACGAAACCGGTACGCTTGTCATTCTCGATCAGACCTTGCTTCCGAACGAGAAGAAGTATCTGTACCTCTGCGAGCAGAAAGATATATGGGATGCTATCTATCACCTCAAGGTGCGAGGCGCGCCTGCGATCGGCATTGCCGCCGCATACGGCGCTTACCTCGGGGTTCGTTCCTCCGCTGCGCAGCAGTACGAAGAGTTCTGTGCCGAATTCGAAAAGGTGAAAAATTACCTCGCCTCATCCAGACCTACGGCCGTGAACCTGTTTTGGGCCTTGGATCGCATGGAAAACAGGCTGCGAAGAGAAAAGGGTAGGCCAATCCGGGAGATACAAGCAGCCCTGAAACAGGAAGCGGACGCCATACGTGCCGAAGACGAGGAGGTGTGCAAACGCATTGGGGAACATTCCCTTTCACTCTTGAAAAAGGGATGGGGGCTCCTTACGCATTGCAATGCAGGCACCATAGCGACCGCCCGCTACGGTACTGCTCTCGCGCCTATTTATCTCGGAGCGGAACGGGGATACGGGTTTAAGGTGTTTGCGGACGAAACTCGCCCGCTGCTCCAGGGCGCGAGGCTCACCGCATGGGAACTCATGGAGGCGGGCATAGACGTGACGCTTATCTGCGATAACATGGCTTCGCTTGTTATGAAGCAAGGGTGGGTCCAAGCAGTGCTGGTGGGGTGCGACCGCGTGGCTGCGAACGGAGATGCAGCCAACAAGATCGGAACATCCTCCGTCGCGATACTCGCGAAGCATTACGGTATACCTTTCTATGTGCATGCGCCTCTGTCCACCATAGATATGCGATGCAAAACAGGAGAGAACATCCGCATAGAACTGCGTCCTCCGGAAGAGGTCACCGAAAAATGGTATGCGAAACGCATGGCTCCGGAGGGCGTGAACGTGTACAACCCCGCTTTCGATGTGACCGATGGCAGCCTGATAACCGCAATCGTAACGGAAAAGGGCATAGCATGGCCGCCTTACACGCAATCCCTCGCCGCCCTCTTCGCACAATAAAAGGTTCAACCGTGTTCTCCGTTTCTCCGGGTTGAAGCTGGTATGCTTCTTCCGCGTTTTTAGGGAAGGGTGCATCTATCCATAGACGGCGGCGACGTAGTATACCTATTAGCAATCATGATGAATATCGCTGGAAAAAAACTCAAGATCGCAGTTGGCATGTCCGGAGGAGTCGATTCCTCTGTGACTGCTGCGCTGCTCAAGCAACAAGGACACGATGTGTTCGGCATCACCATGAAGATATGGAACGGTCAGGCCGGAATTGCGGGGGGGAAAAAGCATGCCTGTTATGGTCCGGACGAAGGGGAAGACATAGAGAAGGCGCAGGATATAGCGCGGCGTATCGGAATACCCTTCGAGGCGTTCGACCTCAGGGAAGAGTATCAGAAAACAGTGCTGGAT
The DNA here is from genome assembly GCA_964631915.1 of uncultured Spirochaetales bacterium. Taxonomy (GTDB): domain Bacteria; phylum Spirochaetota; class Spirochaetia; order CAZWAS01; family CAZWAS01; genus CAZWAS01. The sequence goes on from CAZWAS010000025.1 coordinate 20,672, forward strand.
TATTTTTCCGCTGAATACCTCGCAGGCAGGACACCCAATCCCTGCGTGGTGTGCAATTGCAAGATCAAATTCGGCTCCCTCATTTCCAGGGCGCTCGAAAGCGGACTGGATTTCGATTTCTTCGCAACCGGACATTACGCCAGGGTGGAATACGATCCTGAGCGCTCTAGATACGTCATACGGAAATCGCTGGATGAAAAAAAGGATCAGAGCTATTTTCTATACCAGCTCAGGCAGGAACAGCTTTCCCGCTGCATGTTTCCCTTAGGAACTATGCGCAAGGAGGAAGTGAAGAAGATAGCTCGCTCCCTCGGCTTGGGGTTCGAGGATGTGAAGGAAAGCCAGAACTTCATAGTAGGGGATTATACGGCACTCATCAAAGGGCGGATCGAACCCGGAGACATAGTGGACAGAAACGGCACAGTGCTCGGCAGGCATAGGGGCCTTCCCTATTATACCATCGGACAGAGAAAGGGGCTCGGCATAGGGGGCATGGAACCGCTCTATGTGACCGGTCTGGATACCGAGAAGAACAGAGTCCGGGTGGGATCGAAAGAAGAGTTGTACAGTTCTTCCTGCATTGTAAATTCTCTGAACTGGGTCGCTTTCGAATCCCTCGGCGGCACTCTGGAGGTGAAAGTCAAAATCCGGTCCCAGCATGCTGAAACGCCTGCTATCATCTCGCCGGAGCCGGGGAATGCGGTTTCCGTGGTGTTCGATGAACCTCAGATGTCGGTGACACCGGGTCAGGCAGCGGTCTTCTACAAAGACGATCTCGTCCTGGGCGGTGGCATTATACTGCTCAACCCTGCAGAAACCGCTCGAATGCCGAGGGGGTAGGGTATGTTCAATATTGTTCGAGGCAAAAAAATATCGCAACAGATCATCTCTCAGATTCGAGGACTCATTTTCGAGGGAAAGCTCAATCCCGGGGATATGCTTCCTCCGGAAAACGTTCTTATGGAGCAGTTCGATGTGAGCAAACAGACGCTTCGGGAAGCCCTTCGCGCCTTGGAGTTCATCGGCCTTATTGATATCAAGAAAGGGACTGCCGGAGGGCCGTGCATAGCCGAAATGGACAGCGCTGTTGCTCAGGAAATGTTGGTCAACTTCTTGTATTTCCAGAACCTTTCCGTCGCCCATCTCTCGGAGGTGAGAAAAATCGTCGAACCGCCTGCTGCTGCTATGGCTGCCTCTTCCATGTCGAAAGAGGAATTGTCCGCCTTACAGTGTCTGATAGAGCAATCCAGGGAAAAACACAAAAGCGGAATATTCGTGCAGGATACTGACAATCTCGACCTCGAATTCCACCGTATGATCGGCAGAAGTACGAAAAATCCCCTCCTCATCATCGTGATAGATGTTGTGGAATCCTTAATGCAGGACAGAAAAAAATTGCAGACATTGCAGGAGGGGTTCTCTCTCGCCATCCTCGAGGCACATGAGCGGATTTACGCTGCACTCTGCGAGCGCGACGCTGCAAAAGCCGCTCAGGAAATGACGATACATATCGAAGAGGTGCAGAAGCAGCTGTCGAGTATGGGAGACAGTATCATTTGGACCAGAACCGCTCGGTAAATTCACCCCTTACCATCACCGAAATCCTTCATCGGATTCAGCCTTCGCTTCCTGGCGCGCGTCGCTGTTATGAGGCGCTACACGGTTGCAGAGTTCCTTGACATAAACCATATTGCATGTAATTATTATAATAATTATATACAATATGGCGGGCGGTTGCATTCTAGTAAAGAGGGCGGAGGAGCGATTGGCGACATATATGGGAGTTCGGGTACCGCTTGCCCGGGAGAAAGAGCTGAAGGGAAAAAGGGCGGCATCTTTTCAGTGCCGAGGGATGTTCAAATTTGCGATAGTATGTTATATAGTATTACATTTACAATGGAAATAGAGAGAACTCAGTGCGATATTTCCATGCAATATATTAATCTCACATACAACGCATCAATACGGAGGATAGGTTTATGGCTGATGATTTGAAAGAATTGGTAAGGAGAGCGAGGGAAGCGCAGAAAATCGTAGAGTATTGGCCGCAGGAAAAGGTGGACGAAATGGTCGCAGCTGCGGGTTGGGAAGTGTACAAAAAGGAAAGCGCAGAGGCCTGCGCACGCATGGCAGTGGATGAAACGCGCATGGGTATCTACGAAAACAAGCTGCTGAAACATCAGAAAAAGACCCTTGGAACTTTGAGAGACCTTCAAGGAGTGAAGACCGTAGGCGTGATCGAAGAGGATAAGGCACGCGGCCTTATCAAGATCGCGAAACCTGTGGGTGTTATCGGCGCCCTCACCCCTGTGACAAACCCGACAGCGACGCCTCCGGGGAACGGTCTGCCGATTCTTAAAACGAGGAATGCCGTCATTTTCGCTCCACATCCGAGAGCCAAAGGCTGCACCGGTCTCTCTTGTGAATATATGCGGAAAGGGCTCAAGAAAGTGGGAGCACCGGAAGACCTTATCCAGTGCATCAAGGACCCCACACCAGAATTGACGCAAGACCTCATGAAACTGGTCGACCTCGTCGTTGCGACAGGCGGCGGCCCCATGGTCAAAGTCGCGTATTCGAGCGGCAAGCCCGCATACGGCGTAGGAGCAGGAAACGCGGTCATAGTGGTGGACGAGACCGTGGATATCCGCGAAGCGGCCGAAAAGATATTCAAGGGAAAAACCTTCGACAATGCTACCTCTTGTTCTTCGGAGAACTCTGTAGTCATCCATCACAGTATTTATGAAAAGATGCTCGAAGCGTTCAAGTCCTTCGGCGGATTCCTCTGTTCCAAGGAGGAAAAGGCGAAACTCAAGGCAACCATGTGGCCGGACGGGGTACACCTGAACAAGGATATCGTCGCACAGTCTGCTAAGAAAATCGCGGGCATGGCGGGACTTTCCGTTCCTGACAACACGACATTCCTCATGGTTCAGGGCGAGGCGATCGGAGCAGACGATCCGTTCTCCGGCGAAAAACTTTCCCCGGTTCTCACGCTGTGGAAATACAAGGAATTCCCCGAAGCCATAGACATGGTACAGAACATCATCAAATTCTCCGGTTACGGCCATTCCTGCGGCATCCATACGAAGAATGACGATCATATCCTGGAACTGGCGACCAAAGCCCATGTGAGCCGCATGATGGTGAATCAGTCCCAGAGCTACGGTAACTCCGGGGATTATATCAACGGTATGCCATTCTCCCTCACGCTGGGCTGTGGCACATGGGGAAACAACATCACTTCCGAAAACATCACCTGGAAGCATTTTCTGAATATCACTTGGGTTGCGAAACCGATTCCTGCTGTTATTCCAAACGAAGAGGCGATTTTCGGAGCTTATTGGAAAAAATACGGCAAATAAGCCGGGGAGGCATTGTGGCCAACGAACATGCAATGGAACGGTTCCGCCAGAAGCAGGAAGAAATGCTTGCAGGCGGAGGCCCCGATAAAATAGAAGAGCAGCACGGCAAAGGGAAGCTTTCCGTACGCGAACGCATTTCTGCGTTCTTGGACGAAGGAAGCGTTATTGAACATCAGCTGTATACGACGAGCAGATCGACGGATTTCGGCATGGATAAAAAACGGTTTCTGGGCGATGGTGTAGTCACGGGAACCGGTACGGTGTACGGCAGACAGGTGTTCTTCGCTGCCCAGGATTTTACGATCCTGGGCGGCTCTCTGGGCGAGATGCACGCGCAGCGGATCGCAGAGGCCCAGCACCTGGCGTTCAAGAATAGGAAACCGTTCATCCAGATAAACGACTCGGGCGGAGCGAGGATTCAGGAAGGAGTCTTGTCCTTGGACGGATACGCGAAGATTTTCCGTTCGAACACTCTCTGCTCGGGCGTCATTCCTCAGTTTTCCGTCATACTCGGTCCCTGTGCAGGGGGCGCAGTGTATTCGCCTGCGATCACGGACTTCATCCTCATGGTGGACGGCGTGAGCAATATGTACATCACCGGGCCGGATGTTATCCGGGCAGTGACAGGGGAGGACATAAGCCACGAGGAACTCGGCGGAGCGTATGCGCACTGCGGTATAAGCGGGAATGCCCACTTCAGGTTCTCTTCGGAGCAGGAATGCATCGATTTTCTGAAAGTCCTTCTGAGCTACCTACCGTCGAACAACCAAGAAAAGCCGCCTGTGTCGGAATGCGATGATCCTGTGGACAGACCGACGCCGAGGCTCGCGGACATCATGCCGGAGGACCCGAGGCAGCCCTACGACGTACGGGAGTTCATCAACGAGATATGCGACCAGGGTTCGTTTCTCGAAGTGCAGGCGGAATACGCGCCTAGCGCAGTCGTAGGTTTCGGAAAACTCGCTGGATACACGGTTGGTTTCTTCGCGAATCAGCCCCTGTACTACGCAGGCACACTCGACATCAACTCCTCGGACAAGGCGGCGCGGTTCCTCAGATTCTGCGACTGTTTCAATATCCCGATCATCACCCTTGTAGATGTGCCCGGCTTCCTTCCCGGGACCGCCCAAGAGCACGGGGGTATTATCCGCCACGGGGCCAAGGTGCTCTATGCGATAGCGGAGGCGACAGTGCCGAAGATCGCGGTGATCATACGCAAGGCGTACGGCGGAGCGTACATCGCCATGTCTTCGAAAGCCCTCGGCTACGACAGAACCATAGCGCTTCCGACCGCCGAGATCGGCGTCATGGGACCGGACGGAGCTGCGAACATCATCTTCAGGAAGGAGATAAAGGAAGCTGCGAACCCGGACGAGATGCGACAGCTCAAGATCAACGAGTTCAAGGAAAAGGTGATGAATCCCTATGTATCCGCGAGCTACGGAGTAGTGGACGATGTGGTAGACCCTGCGAGTCTCCGCTACGAAGTGTACCGTTCCCTCATGATGAACATAGACAAGAAAGAAGAGCGGCCTGACAAGAAACACGGAAACATACCGCTTTAAGGAATCGGCGCAGGGAAGGAGCAGCACAACCTGCCCCCTCATTAGAACAGTATCGGATCGGGAATCCTATGGGGTTCCCGATCTTTTTTTTGTCTCTGCCGGGGAGACCAGCGGCTGACGAAACTCCACCGACAGGGTTCAATTGTGACAGTATTGTACATACTGGTGCAAAAAATTGTAGTGCGCTTTAGAATTGCCTGCGCTTCCAATTCCGACTTGCGGACTCATTATCTCTGTGATATATCTTGAGTATCGTTACATAGAAACAAGTCGGGAGGGAATGCTATGAAAAAAACTGCCGTATCCGTCGTTTTTTTTCTATGTGCTGCTTTTGCGCTTCAGGCTGCTCCGAAAATAATAGTCAGCCATGCGATCTGTATGCGCGGCACACCGAAGTATGCCGCGGGATTCAAACACTTCGACTATGTAAATCCGGACGCGCCCAAGGGCGGGACTCTCGTGCTCGCTGCCTTGGGAACTTACGACAGCTTTCACAGCTACGCGCAGCGCGGAGTCTGGGCAGTGGGGACGGATTCGTTCTACGACACGCTGCTTATTTCTTCCGACGACGAAATCGAGGTGTATTACGGGCTCATAGCGGAGAAGATCGAATATCCGGACGATTACACGTGGATCATCTTTCATATACATCCCAAGGCTAAATTCCAGGACGGAAAGCCGATCTCTGCGGACGATGTGGTATTTTCTTTCAACACGTTTTTCAACGAAGGGGTTCCCCAGTTCAAACAGCATTATGCAAACGTGAGCAAAGTCGAAGCCCTGGATAAGCAGCGGGTGAAATTCAGCCTGAAAGAAGGGGACAAGGAGATGCTCATATCCCTCGGAGGAGGGCTGAAAATTCTTCCGAAACACTATTGGGAATCCAGAAAATTTTCGGAACCTCTCACCGAAATACCTCTGGGAAGCGGAGCGTACACGGTGAGCGATTACAAGATCGGACAGTACGTTGTGTACAAGCGGCTTCCGAATTATTGGGCCATGGATTTGCCTGTGCGTAAAGGGCAGCTCAATTTCGATTTCATCCGTTACGATTATTACCGCGACGAGAATGTCATTCTCGAAGCCTTCAAAGCGGGGGAGATCGATTTCCGAGAGGAGAATGTGGCGAAAAACTGGGCTACCATGTATACGGGGCCGGCTTTCGATGCCGGACATATCGTGAAGGAGGAAATTCCTCATGAGATCCCGCAAGGTACACAGTGCCTGGTCTTCAATATCCAACGCCCTCTGTTTTCCGATTTGAAGGTGCGCATGGCTCTGAATCTTGTGTTCGATTTCGAGTGGATGAACAAAAATTTGTTCTACGATCAGTATACAAGAACGCGGAGCTTTTTCACGAACACGAAGTACGAAGCAAAGGGTCTTCCGAGCAAGGAAGAGCTCGCCATACTCGAACCGATCCGCAGCCGAATTCCAGCGGAGGTCTTCACTAAAGAATATAACCCACCGAGAACGGATGGTTCCGGTACCATCCGGGATCAGGTGAGGGATGCGCTCAGGCTTCTCAAGGAAGGAGGCTGGGAGATAAAAGACAGGAAGCTCACCAACGTAAAAACAGGAAAACCCTTCGAATTCGAGCTCCTTCTGTACAGCCCGACCTTGGAACGGGTCGCCATACCGTTTCAAAAAAATCTCGAACGGCTCGGTATCACCATGAACATCCGTATGGTGGATACCTCCCAGTTCACGAACAGGCTGAGGGAACGAGATTTCGATATGATATCCTCCATCTATGGCGCTTCGTTTTTTCCCGACTCGAGCCTTAGAATCATTTGGAGGAGCGATTTCATAGACAGCACCTGGAATACCGCCGGAGTGCAGGATAAAGCGATCGATTACCTCATAGACGGAATTGTGGATAACCAGGACAACGAAGATGCGCTTCTGCATTGGGGGAGAGCGCTCGATAGAGTGCTCACCTGGAACCATTATATCATTCCTGAGTGGTACATAAGCAAATTCCGCGTTGCGTACTGGAATAAGCTGTCGAGGCCGGCAGTGCGGCCGAAGTACAGCCTCGGCATAGATACCTGGTGGGTGGACAAGGCGAAGGAAGCGAAACTGCCGAAACGCAAGGGGCAGTAGACGGGGAACGTATAAACTGTGGCTTCCTATATCCTGCGACGAGTGCTGCTGATCGTCCCGACGCTGTGGGCCATCATCACTATCAATTTTTTCATCGTGCAGATTGCTCCGGGCGGTCCTGTCGACCAGATGATCGCCGAAGCGCGCGGCATAAACTCGAACATGGTCATGGAACGCATATCCGGTGCCGGCGCCGAGGAAGTGAAGCAGTCGGGAAGTTTCAAGGAGGGTAAGAGCGGCTCCACCTACCGTGGAGCGAGAGGCCTGGACGAAAAGATAGTCGAGGAGATAAAGAAGCGTTTCGGATTCGATAAGCCCATCCATGTCCGATATCTGGACATGCTCAGGCGGTATCTGTCTTTCGATTTCGGGGAGAGCCTATTCAAAGGGCGAAGCGTCGTAGCGCTCATAGTCGAACGGCTTCCGGTTTCCATATCCCTGGGTGTGTGGAGTACGCTCATCATCTATCTCGTATCCATCCCTCTGGGTATCCGCAAAGCGGTGCGGCACGGCAGCAGGTTCGACCTGTGGACATCGACCGCGGTGATACTTGCAAACGCAGTTCCTACTTTTCTGTTCGCCATCCTGCTTATCATCGTTTTCGCAGGCGGAACGTATCTCGACTGGTTTCCTTTGCGGGGGCTCGTGTCGAACAACTTCCACGAACTCGGCTTTTTCGCGAAGATAGCGGACTACTTCTGGCATCTCGCCCTCCCCATACTCGCTATGACCATCGGAGGCTTTGCGACGCTCACCATGCTGACGAAGAATTCGTTTCTTGAAGAGATTCACAAGCAATACGTCATGACCGCCAGAGCAAAAGGGCTCACGGAGCGCAAGATCCTCCGCGGACACGTGTTCCGCAACGCCATGCTCCTCGTAATAGCCGGATTCCCGTCCGCTTTTATCAGCATGTTCTTTACCGGCAGTCTCCTGATCGAGGTGATTTTTTCCCTTGAAGGCCTCGGCCTGCTCGGGTTCGAAGCTACCATGCAGCGGGATTACCCGCTTATGTTCGGATCGTTGTACATATTCACGCTCCTCGGCCTTCTACTCAACCTTGTGAGCGATCTGACCTACATGCTCGTGGACCCGCGCATCGACTTCGAAGCGAGGAAAACATGATGAAAGGCGGCAAACCTACCCCAAAGCATGCTCTGCGGAGCGAACGGTGGCGCCGTTTCAAAGCAAACAAGCGGGGATTCATCTCTTTGTGGGTTTTCGCCGCCTTGTTCGTGCTGAGTCTTTTCGCAGAAGTACTCGCAAACGATGTTCCGCTTTTGGTGCGTTTCGACGGCCGTTGGTACGTTCCTCTGTTCGTTTCGTATCAGGAGACGGATTTCGGCGGCGAGTTCGATACGGAAGCGGATTACCGCGATCCGTATATCATCGACCTCATACACGAAAAAGGGTGGATCCTCTGGCCGCCTATCCGCTACAGCTTCGACACCATCAACTACGATTTGCCGACTCCTGCGCCTTCTCCGCCGACGCAGGAAAATCTTCTCGGAACGGATGACAAAGGCCGCGACGTGCTTGCACGCCTGATCTACGGATTTCGCATTTCCGTTCTTTTCGGTCTTGCACTCACGGTTTGTTCTTCCGCTATAGGCATAGCGGTCGGGGCGGTCCAGGGATATTATGGCGGGCTTGTCGACATTATAGGCCAACGCTTTATGGAAGTCTGGTCCGGTATGCCTACGCTTTTTTTGCTCATAATACTCGCGAGCGTGGTTCAACCGAATTTTTGGTGGCTGTTGGGCATAACGCTTCTATTCGGATGGATGAGCCTCGTCGGAGTCGTGAGAGCCGAATTCCTCCGCGGAAGGAACTTCGAATACGTCATGGCCGCCCGCGCCATGGGCATGAGCAATGCCAGGATCATGTTCCGCCATATACTTCCGAACGCATTGATTGCTACGGTCACCTTCATGCCCTTCATCCTCGGAGGAGCGATAACCACTCTCACGTCTTTGGACTTTCTCGGCTTCGGCCTTCCTGTAGGCTCCCCTTCCCTCGGGGAGCTCCTCGCCCAGGGCAAGGCGAATCTCCATGCTCCGTGGCTCGGCATATCGGCCTTCATCGTATTGGGCGGAACCCTCACGATGCTCGTGTTCATAGGCGAGGCGGTGCGGGACGCGCTCGACCCGCGACGGGCTGTGTAGGAGGCGGTATGCACGAAGGAACGGCGGCGCCTTTGCTGGACATACGAAGCATTCACATCGGGTTCAGGCGGGGGAATTCGATCAACGAAGTGGTTCACGGAGTCGATCTGAGCATGCGGCAAAACGAGACTCTCGCGTTGGTCGGAGAAAGCGGATCGGGAAAAACGGTCACGGCACAGGCTGCACTCAGGCTCTATCCCGAGAGTTTGGTGGCGTATACCGAAGGGCAGGTGCTGTTCGAAGGAGAGGATGTGTTGGCAATGGAGCCGGGGCGGCTCAGACAGATCAGAGGAGGAAGGATAGGCATGGTGTTCCAGGAGCCTATGACATCCCTGAATCCGCTTCACACGATCGAAAGGCAGCTCTGCGAAGCCGTACGCATCCATCAGCCTCTGTCTTCCGGAAAAGCCGTCGCTTTGTCTCTCGAGTGGCTCGCGAAAGTTGGCCTGAAGGATCCCGAGCAGAAGGCGAAATCCTATCCGCATCAGCTCTCCGGAGGAGAGCGCCAGCGCGTTATGATAGCTATGGCCCTCATAAACGGCCCGAGCCTCCTTGTCGCTGACGAACCGACCACCGCGTTGGACGTCACTATTCAAGCTCAGATACTGGACCTGCTTCGTTCTTTGAAGCAGGAGATCCGCATGTCGGTTCTGTTCATCACGCACGATCTCGGCATAGTCCGGAGAATAGCGGATCGGATCGCTGTAATGCAGGATGGAAAGATTGTGGAAACGGGGAATGTGCAGGATGTGTTTGAGAAGCCTGGACACCCGTATACCGCAAAGCTTCTCGCGGCAGAGCCGAAAGGACTGCCTCCTGTTTCCGAACCGGAACGGAAAGATATCCTCAAGGCTGAAGGGCTCAAGGTGTGGTTTCCCGTTAAACTCGGAATTCTCCGCAGGACAAAAGGCTATGTGAAAGCGGTGAACGAGATTTCGTTGAAGTTGAAAGAGGGACAGACTCTCGGCATTGTAGGCGAAAGCGGATCGGGAAAAACGACGTTGGGAAAAGCGCTTCTCAGACTGGAAAAAAGCACAGGCGGTATTTGGTTCGGGGATATCGCATTGCATCTCCTCGGTCCCAAGCATCTTCGTCCTCTGCGCAGACGCATGCAAATGATCTTCCAGGATCCTTTCGGTTCGTTGAGCCCCCGCATGAGCGTTGCGGAAATCATCGGAGAAGGGCTTGCGATCAACAAAATCGGGAACTCTGCCGAAAGGGAGACGCTTATCGTAGATACGATGGTGGAGGTGGGCCTCGATCCTGAAGAACGCCACCGTTATCCGCACGAGTTCTCCGGAGGCCAGCGCCAGCGCATAGCCCTTGCACGTGCCCTGGTTCTGAAACCGGATGTGCTCATACTCGACGAGCCCACTTCGTCTCTGGATAGAACCATCCAGTTTCAGGTGATCGAGCTGCTCAAAGGGCTGCAGGCCAGGCATGGGCTTTCCTATGTCTTCATAAGCCACGACCTCGCTGTGGTACGGAGTCTGTGCCATGATCTTATCATCATGAAAGGCGGGATGGTCGTCGAGGAAGGCCCTGCACTCGATATCTTTGCACATCCAGAGCATCCGTATACGAAGGAACTGCTCGCAACGGCATTCGGCGCCTGAGTCGGTTGCTCCTTTGCGCGTGTTGGAGTACAATCGTGCCATGCAGAGTTCTGAAGTCGATATTGGCAAGGTCAGGGAATTCCTCAAAGAGAAGAAACTGCGGAGGCAAGTACTGCTCGATGAGCGGTATGAGAAGGCGAACAATGATTTCGAACGGATACTGAGGTTCGTCATAGAAAGGTATAACCCTGTGCGCATATATCAGTGGGGATCTCTGCTCGATAGAAATCGGTTTTCCGAGATTTCGGATATAGACATAGCAGTCGAAGGTATCGAGTCCTATGAAGAATTTTCGAAGCTGTATGGAGACATCGAACCTATGACCGAATTCTCCATAGATCTGGTACGCATGGAAAAAATACATCCTTTACATGCCGAGAGCATCCGGCAAAAAGGAAGGCTTGTCTATGAGCGAAGCGAATGAAATTCGAATTCTCATGAGCGACATTGAAAAAAATGTATCGATACTCTGTCGGATATATGAGAGCCATGAGGCGGTATGCCTTCGCGAGCTTTCCCTGTTGGGGAAAACTCAGCCAGCTGCCATGCTCGTGGCCGGATATATCGAGAATTATTATACGTGTCTTGAAACGGTATTCTTACGCATTTCCCAATTTTTTGAAAACAGCCTTTCCCCAAACAAATGGCACACCGATCTGCTCGGAAAAATGATGTTGACCATTCCTGGAGTACGGGAAGCGGTGATCTCCGACGAAACCTTTGCCGCGTTGCTTGAGCTCTTAAGGTTCAGGCATTTCAAGCGGTATTACTTCCAGCTCGAATACGATTGGGATAAGATCGAATTCCTCCAGAAAAAACTGCGCGCAGCTCATCCGCTCGTGCTGAGCGACTTGAAAAAATTCCTGCAGTTCCTCTCATGCCTGTGACCAGGGGATTCATCGTACATGCATGGAGCTGTTTCGGGACGCAGGGCGGTGAGATCAGGCTTGCAGGAAGGCTCGAAACTGGGGAGTCGTTCGCAGCCATCAAAACCATAGGGGATACGTTCTTTTTCATCCGTGCGAGCGACATCCGCACGGCTGAGACAGCACGGCTCCGGTTTTCTGCAACCGCCTCGAAACCCGTCAGGATCGAAGAACCGGAGAAACCTTCGTTCGCAATGGACGGGGAAAAGCTTCTCAAGGTGGTCGTCCCTGACGGTGAATCCGTTATGCGGAACTTCAATGCTGCGCTCAGGGCTGAAGGGGTGCGTACGTACGAAGCGGACATATCGGCAGCCGAACGGTTTTTTATGGATACAGGTCTGAAGTCTTCCGTCGGAATTTCCGGGCAATGGATACCGGGGAAACGGGTCTCGCGTTTCTATCAGGAGCCCGATCTTTTCCCTGCATCGTGGGAAGGAAGTCTGTCGGTGCTTTCCCTTGATATAGAAACACTGACGGACGAGCAGGAAGTGATCGCTATATCTCTCTGCGGTTCAGGGCTGGCCGGAGCAGTGTCGGAGGTTCTTATGTTGGCCGAATCCGCGGAAAGTGTTCCGAGTGCTGCGGAACCGATAAGCCACGAATACGCATGCGGGGCGCTGAGTGGAGCCGAACCCTTCGAATCAGCAGCGGATGCGGGGTCAACAGGGTCCGGAACCGTCATGCAGATGTTCGCCTCCGAGAAGGAACTCCTTTCGTCGTTCGTGAAACGGATAAGAGCGATCGATCCCGATATCATACTCGGATGGAACATAACGGATTTCGATCTCAAGGTGCTCGCGAATCGATGCAGGCGCAACGGAGTCAGCTTTCTCATAGGGAGAACAGACAGTACCCCTTTTCTGCGCGGAGCAGACCGTTCAGCCGCTTCGAGGCGGTGGATCGTGGAAGGAAGACAGGTGCTGGACGGCATGTGGCTTTCCAGGATGGCGCTCAGGGGGCTTGATGACTACAGGCTCGAAACTGTGGCGCAGGAAGTCCTTGGCAGAGGGAAAAAGATATCCATCGTTCCTGGAGAGAATCAAATACAAGCCATAACGCGGCTGTACCGAACGGACAAGGCTGCTCTCGCTTCGTACTGCCTCGAGGATGCGAGGCTCGTGCTCGATATCATGGACAAATCGCTGCTTCTGGATATCACCATTCAGAAATCCCTTCATATAGGACTGTCTCTGGATAGAACATGGCTTTCAGTCGCCGGTTTCGAGTTTCTCTATACAGGTGGCCTCCACAGGCGCGGCTTCCGTGCACCCACCAAGGGAGTGGACGAAGAGCCTGTTTCGGGCGCACCTGGTGGAGGCATCATAGAGCCGAAACCTGGACTGTACCATCATGTGCTAGCCTTCGATTTCAAGAGCCTGTATCCGTCGATCATGCGGACGTTCAATATCGATCCGCTCGCACGGAAACAAGCGAAAGGAAAACGAAAAGAGGAATGCATAGAGGTGCCCAACGGGGTCCGCTTTTTCTGCGAACCAGGCATACTTCCGGAGATTCTCGATGAGTTCACTGTTCTCAGGGAAAAAGCGAAGAAGGAAGGGAACGAGACTGCTTCATACGCGTACAAAATCATCATGAATTCGTTCTACGGGGTGCTCGGTACGGATAGTTGCCGTTTTGCCTCGCGGGATCTTGCTGGATCCGTTACGACCACAGGCAGGATGATCCTCCATTGGACAAAGGATAGGTTCACCGAAGCAGGATACGAGGTATTGTACGGCGACACCGATTCCCTGTTTGTACTCACAGGGCTCGATGATTCTGTTTCGAATTCAGAGTACGAACGGCTGGGAATCGATCTGTGTTCGAAGATGAACGAGTTGCTTCGCGGCTTCGCAAAGGAACGGTACGGGGTCGAGTCGAAAATGGAGCTCGAGTTCGAAAAGCATTATAGCCGCTTTTTTCTCCCGCATATGCGAGGAAAAGACGAAGAGGAAAAAGGGAGAGCGAAAGGATACGCAGGCCTTGCGGCAAGCGGAGACCTGGAGATAACGGGCATGGAAGCCATACGCAGGGATTGGACCCCCCTTGCGCGGAATCTTCAGCGCGCCATGCTGTCCCTCCTGTTCCGCGACCGGCCGGTTTCCGAAATCGACAGCCTTATCCGTAAAACGGTACAGGATGTGTTGAAAGGCCGCAAGGATGATGAGCTTTGGTATGTGAAATCGATCCGTAAATCCGTGGAAGCCTATACAAGGAACACGCCTCCGCACATCAAGGCTGCGAGAATGCTTCCGCCAGAGCTACGGAACAGAATGGTGCGTTATGTGTGGACTGAAGATGGGCCGCAGCCTGAAGGTATGATAACAGCGAAGATCGACTATAGGCACTATGTAGAAAAACAAGTGAGGCCAATAGTGGAAGGATTCCTCTCGGTGTGCGATCTCGACCTCGGAGCGCTCGGGGCCGACACTGCGGGAACAGGCCAGCTCGAGCTTTTCGGTTGAGCCGCACAAGAGGGAAAGAGGTGTACCGCTGCGGTCAAATACGAATTGTATTTTCATTTTATAAGCGTTAGTGAACATAGTACTTGCACGAAGGCAAGCTTTGCGGGAATATAATGAACAATGAAGAGGAAAAATATCGCAGGTGACGATGTGTAACAGGCAGTATAAAATAGAAATGGAGATGAAGATTAGATTTTTCGCCGAAATTGAGTAAGAAAGGATGAGGAAAATATAGGTGGGGAAAATACCATTTATTCAGAGCTTCCTTAAAAGGAGGATATCTTTTATGGAAAGAATAAACATCCTTCTTGTTGAAGATGAAGCAATTATAGCAATGATGGAGCAAAAAGAACTTGAAAAGAAAGGGTATAGTGTCCATCATGTCAGCAATGGTGAACAAGCAGTAAAGATAGTACTTAATGGGGCTATAGCTATTGATCTAGTACTTATGGACATTGATCTTGGCTCAGGTATTGACGGAACACAGGCTGCTAAACAGATACTTGATTATAAAGATATGCCGATAGTATTTTTATCCTCCCATACAGAACCTGATATTGTTGAAAAAACAGAAAAGATTACTTCCTACGGATATGTAGTAAAAAATTCAGGCATTACTGTCCTGGACGCTTCCATCAAGATGGCAATGAAACTTTTCGATGCCAAGATGGAGCGCAAGCATGCCGAAGGAACACTTGTTGAGCACGAACGGTTCTTAAGTTCCATAATTGAAAATATTCCAGATATGATATTCATAAAAGATGCCAAGGAACTCCGGTTCATGAAGTTTAATCTGGCTGGCGAAAAACTGCTGGGTATTCCGCGAAATGAGATGATCGGAAAGAATGATCACGATTTTTTCCCGAAGGAACAGGCTGATTTTTTTGCTCTCAAGGATAAAGAAGTATTGGAGAGTGGCGAATTATTCGATATCTCCGAAGAGATCATTGATACGAAATCGGGAAGGAAGATACTGCATACCAAGAAAATACCAATCATGGGATCTGACGGGAAACCGGCTTACCTCTTAGGCATATCTGAGGACATCACCGAACACAAGCGCACAGAGAGGGAATTGACGCTGTTGAATTTTGCTTTGAATAATGTCCGTGAAGCAGCATTTTTGATAGATATCAACGCACGTTTCCATTACATCAATGATTACGCCTGCCTTGTTCTCGGTTATACCCGCAATGATCTTTTGAAATTAAGCGTATCCGATGTAGCTCCAGATTTTCCGGCGGAGCGTTGGCTTGTCCACTGGCATGATCTCCAGAAAAATCATTGGCTTCTCTTCGAGAGCCGCCTTCGTGCAAAGGATGGTCACATTTTTCCAGTCGAGATCAGTGCTAATTATTTTGAATATGACGGTCAGTGCTATAATCTGGCTTTAGTGCGCGATATTACTGAGCGCAAACGTGCGGAGGAGGCGTTATACGAAACCAACGAAGATTTGCGAGCCATGCTGGAGGCGGTTCCTGTTGCAATTTTTGATTTAGATACAGAAGGTATAGTAAAAAACATCTGGAATCCTGCAGCCGAGCGTTTACTCGGCTGGAGCCGCCAAGAAGCCTTGGGACACTTTCTTCCTTCGGTTCCAGAGGATAAAAAAGAAGAATTCCGGCAATTCCGCGAGCAGATCAAGGATGGGAAATATTTAACGGGAGTTGATGTGCGCCGCCAGCGTAAAGACGGTTCTCCAATTGAATATTCTATTTATGGAGCACCGTTATATGATATTCGCGGCAAGGTCAAAGGCAATATTGCTGTTCTTATAGACCTGACTGAACGCAGACAAACTGAAAAAAAACTCCGTCAACTAAATCGTGATTTGCGCGCCCTTAGCAATTGCAATCAGACTCTTTTGCGGGCTAAAGACGAGCTAACTCTGCTCAAAGATATCTGCAGAATAATCTGTGACGAAGCCGGCTACCGCATGGCATGGGTAGGATATGCAGAGCACGACGACGCAAAAACCGTTCGTCCTGTAGCATGGGCTGGATTCGAGGACGGATATCTTGCCAATATCAGTATTACCTGGGCAGACACAGAAAAAGGATATGGCCCTGGAGGAACAAGTATTCGGAACGGAAAGACAGTCTACGTTCAGGATATTTCAACTGATTCGAGAATGCTGCTATGGAGGGAACAAGCCCTACAGCGCGGTTATCGTTCCACAATCGCCTTTCCCTTGAAAGATGAAAATAATATTCCCTTTGGCGGCCTTATTATCTATTCTTCGGAAATAAATGCTTTTTCTACAGAGGAAATCAATCTTTTAGAAGAACTTGCCGGAGATCTGGCGTTCGGTATTACAACGCTGCGTCTGCAGGAAAAGCGTATTAAAACTGAGGAGAAATTGCGCATCAATGAGGAACGGTATCGTATGGCACAGGCGATAGGACATGTCGGAAACTGGGAATACGATATTCAAACAGCCACCTTCTGGGGATCCGATGAGGCTAAGCGTATTTACGGCTTCGATCCGGAACAGCAAGATTTTACGACAGACGAAGTTGAAAACTGTATACCAGAGCGGGAAAGGGTTCATCAAGCACTTGTCGACCTTATTGAAAAAAACAAAGAATACAACCTTGAATTTGAAATACTCCCCCGAAATTCTCCCGAACCGAGAATCATAACCTCTGTTGCTAAATTACAGCGAGATGAAGATGGCAAACCGCTTAAGATAATCGGCGTCATCCAGGATGTTACCAACCGTAAGCAGACGGAGAAGGAAATTCAAAGGCAGCTACAAGAAAAAGATCTACTGCTGAAAGAAATTCATCACCGTGTCAAAAATAATATAACTAATATTGAAGGCATGTTATCATTACAGGTAAATTCGCAATCCAATCGTGATGTTCAATTAGTATTACATAATGCTATCTCACGGATTAGAAGCATGAGGGTTCTCTATGAGAAGTTATTAATTACTGAAAACTATCAAGATATACCCATAAAAAAATACACTGAAAGCTTAATCGATTTGATTGTTGCTATATTTTCGGAAAGCGTAAATGTTACTATCAAAAAAAAGATTCAGGATTTTTCTCTTGTCGCTAAAAAAGCAATATCTGTTGGTATAATTATCAATGAATTATTAACAAATGCTTTTAAATATGCTTTCTTGAATAGGAATGATAATAGTATATCGATACTAATTGAAAGAAAGGAAAATATTGTAACTCTCATTATCCATGATAATGGTATAGGTTATGATTATAAAATAGCTGCAACAGAATCCCGTGGACTTGGCTTGACGATAGTAAGAATGCTTGTGAATCAATTACAGGGTTATTTCACATGTGAAAAAGAGAATGGAACAAAGATTGTTGTGCAGTTTGAAATATAATTTCGCAAATGATAACGCAAGATTTTTTCGCATAATTTGTATTCCTAACAATCTTCAATGACAGCTTCACGGTTCCTGCTAGGAACATTTCTACCGTTTCCTAAGACCTCCTTGCCTGATCTCTGTAGCCACGATGCGGCCTCTCATAATTATACTCATAGAGCTATTTGTCTATATCACCCTACAGCGATTCGACGCTTTGCTCTCTGTCAAGAAAGATGTCACCTTTCAGATCACTTTTTGAAGAATGTATCGCTTCCCGTTCCGGGTGCTTTTCCTTCCTGCTGTAGCGTATGCTTCCGTAGTTCGAATAACCGTACGTATTCGCCCATCCTCCGTTGTGCCGGGGTGACGTACCCCAGCCCCGTGTGCCGATGCATGGTATTTAAACGTCCTGAAAAAAGATTCGATGGGGGGGCTCTTTCTTCACCAACGGCCGAGAGTAGGACAGGAACATTCCCAAAGAAGCCAACCACACCGAAAAGGTAGCCCCTCGCATCGAGTTGCCATTATCCGAGTGCACTCACACACCCTTCAGGTTCCGCCGCTGTTTGATCGACACGAATACGTGCTGTCCGTACTTCTCGCTCTGCCGTTCCTGCACTGCCCATCCTACGACCTCCCGACTCCACACATCAATCACCGCATAGCAATACCAGAACAGCCCTGCTATGTCACCATAGGTGCCATGCCAATTGGAGGAGGTTTCAATGCGATATAGCCAAGGATTCAAGGGATCCATTCTGCAGAACGTGTTGCCACCTGCGAGCCGGACGGTGGCGGAGATCAGTCGCGAAACTGGTATCGCGGCTTGGACAATCTACCAGTGGAAGCGTGCCGCTCGTAGCGGTTCCCTCGCAGAAGGAGGTGGGGAAGTGCGGCCTCGCGACTGGAACCCGGCAGAGAAGCTACGGCTGCTCATTGTCCAGCTGTTCCGCGGTCTGGTCTTTCGGCTCGTCTTGCGTGGCGTACGGCTTCACGCCGGCAACACTCACCCGGTGAAAGGAGCAGCGATCCTGATGACATTGTATCAGCTCCGTGATTTCAAAGAACGATGCGACAACTATCGTGACACATCGCCGGACAAGCAAACATCGCATTACGCCGCTTGTTCAGTTTTCGGGGACCCGTATAGAGTGGGGATGTTAGATTTGCAAAAGCATATACTTGCAAATATACTTGCAATGTGGTATATTATAGGTGAAGCAATATGGAGGAACATATGCCACAGGTTTCGTTGTATATAGATAAAGAGACTCTCGGCAAAATAGAAAAATTAGCCAGGAAAAGCAAAACCTCAATATCCAAATGGGTGGGAAATAATCTGAAAAAAATTATCGAAGACGATTACCCGGAAGACTTCTTTACATTGTTCGGTTCAATCCAAGATGAAACCTTTACAAGACCGAATGAATTATCATTCGAAAAAGATACAAAGCGGATACAAATATAATGTACTTCTTAGACACCAATACCTGTATATATTTCTTGAAAGGGAAATACAGATCGATTTATGAAGAACTGAAGAAAAAAAAACCTGAGGAAATAAAAATACCTTCAATCGTAAAAGCGGAACTTTTGTATGGAGTTGAGAAGAGCGAGCAAAAAAAAAGAAATTTAGAAGTTTACTCAAAATTTATCGAACCCTTTGAGATTGTAGGATTTGATACCAGAGCGGCAGAGATATATGCAAAAATACGAGGTATGCTTGAAAAAAAGGGAAAAACCATAGGACCAAACGACCTAATAATAGCAGCCACGGTGATGTCCAAGAAAGGAATACTGGTAAGTCATAATACACAAGAATTTAACCAGGTTGAGGGATTACATTTGGAAGATTGGGTAAGAGAAGGAGAAATCTAAAATCTCTTAAACTTGACTCGGTGGACAAGCCGCCTCGCACGTTAAGCGAATATTCGATGGACGCTGCTAAAGCGGTACTGAATAAAGAATATGGTATAATCAGAACCGCGCCCTAAAGAATGCCTTCGACGCTCATCAATTGCGTCGAACCATATGGACTCAAGAAAAGAGTACCTGAAGCGGAGAGGAGAATGGCAAAAGCTATAAAAACCACAATAAAAGATGAACCTATCGAAAAACAACTCTGGAAAGCCGCTGACAAGCTTCGCAAAAATATAGACGCCGCCGAATACAAGCATGTCGTTTTAGGCTTAATATTCCTGAAATACATCTCCGACGCCTTTGAGGAACTTCACGCAAAACTCAAAAGCGGCCAAGGCGAATACTCAGGCGCTGACCCGGAAGATAAGGACGAGTACAAGGCCGAAAATGTGTTCTTTGTGCCCGAAATCGCCCGCTGGTCCTCCCTGCGCTCCCAGGCCAAGCAACCCACCATCGGAAAAATCGTGGACAGTGCCATGGACGCCATCGAAAAGGAAAACCCATCCCTTAAAGATGTGCTCCCCAAAGTCTATGCCCGCGGTAACCTGGACCCCACCAGCCTGGGTGGCCTTATTGACCTCATTTCCAACATCGCCCTGGGGGAGGCAAAAGCCCGCAGCGCCGATATTTTAGGCCATGTGTTTGAGTACTTCCTCGGCGAGTTCGCCCTGGCCGAAGGCAAAAAAGGCGGCCAGTTCTACACTCCGCGCAGTGTCGTGGAACTCCTCGTGGAAATGCTCGAACCCTACAAAGGCCGCGTCTTTGACCCCTGCTGCGGTTCGGGCGGCATGTTCGTGCAATCGGAAAAATTCGTGCAGAGCCACCGAGGCAAAATCAACGATATTTCCATTTACGGACAGGAAAGCAACCAGACCACCTGGCGACTGTGCAAAATGAACCTGGCCATTCGCGGCATCGATAGCTCCCAGATTAAATGGAACAACGAAGGCTCCTTTCTGAACGACGCCCACAAAGACCTCAAAGCCGATTTCGTCATTGCTAATCCCCCCTTTAATGACAGCGACTGGGGCGGCGATCTCCTCCGTTCCGACGGCCGCTGGAAATACGGCGTTCCTCCTGCGGGCAACGCCAACTACGCCTGGATCCAGCACTTCATCTACCACTTAAGCCCCTCCGGTGTCGCGGGCTTTGTCCTCGCTAAAGGCTCCCTCACCTCTAAGACATCCGGCGAAGGCGAAATCCGCAAAGCCCTCATCGAAGCGCGGCTCGTGGATTGCATCGTGAACCTGCCCGCCAAACTCTTTTTGAATACCCAGATCCCCGCCTGCCTCTGGTTTTTATCCCGCAATAAGGCCAACGGCGGCTACCGCAACCGCACCGATGAAATTCTTTTTATCGACGCCCGTAACGAAGGGCACCTCATCAATCGCCGCACCCGGGAGCTTTCAGCTGAGGATA
>CAZWAS010000026.1:0-9953 GCA_964631915.1 uncultured Spirochaetales bacterium
GTAAGGGTTTATTTTTTCGCACGCGAAAAAATAAAGAGTTTTTAGAGGTGCCCTTATGTTCTTTCTCATTATCATATGTCGAGATTTGAGACAGAAAGAGCATTGTCTTCGATGAATTTTCGCCTCGGTTCCACATTTTCACCCATCAATGTTGTAAAAATGTCTTCCGCTTCCACAGCGTCTTCCAGTTTCACCTGGATAATGTTTCTATTCTCCGGATTCATAGTAGTCTCCCACAATTGCTCCGGATTCATCTCTCCCAAACCTTTATACCTTTGAATAACGACCTTATCCTCAGAAGCCTGAAATTCTTTCAGTATGCGTTCTTTTTCATTGTCATCGTATGCATACCGCACTTGCTTTCCCAAACTCACCTTGTATAAGGGGGGCATTGCTATAAACACGTGTCCCGCTTCAACGAGTTTCGGCATATATCTATAGAAAAACGTCAAAAGAAGGGTTCGAATATGGGAACCGTCCACATCTGCATCTGCCATGATAATGACCTTGTGGTATCGCAGTTTTGCCAAATCAAAAGAGGAACCTGCTCCGGCACCGAGAGTCGCGATGACCGGCTGCAGTTTATCGTTCGATAAAACCTTATCTATACGGGTTTTTTCCACATTGAGCATCTTGCCCCACAGCGGAAGAATAGCCTGAAACTGCCTATCTCTTCCTTGTTTTGCGCTTCCCCCTGCTGAGTCTCCCTCTACGATATAGACTTCACATTTGGCAGGGTCCTTTTCGGAGCAATCAGCAAGTTTTCCCGGGAGTCCCGATATTTCGAGAAAACTTTTCCTCCTGGTAAGCTCCCGAGCTTTTCTTGCAGCTTCTCTTGCTTTTGCTGCAGTGACAGTCTTTTCGAGTATATTGTCCACAAGTTTGGGATGTGCATCGAAAAACGTCGTAAGTTCTTCATTCACCAACGACTCGACAACTCCCTTCACTTCGGAGTTACCCAGTTTGGCTTTTGTCTGCCCTTCGAACTGGGGGTCGGGAATTTTTACGGAAACAACTGCTGTTAAACCTTCGCGGACATCTTCGCCGGAGAGCGTTTCTTCGAGTTTTTTCGCATATTTCGACTTCTTCAAAAACTCGTTAAGCGTTCTTGTCAAGGCGGAACGAAACCCGATGAGATGCGTTCCACCTTCCCTCGTATTGATGTTGTTTACGAAGGAGAAAACATTTTCGTTGTATCCGTCGTTATATTCGAGAGCGACCTCTATTTCGACATTTTCTCGCTTTCCTTCAAGATATATGGGGGGGGAATGTATCACTGTCTTATTCTTGTTCAGATACTGTACAAACTCTTTGACTCCTCCTTCGAATTTGAACTCATGAGCCTTTTCGGACGGCAGCCGTTTATCGCTGATGGTGATGAGAATCCCCTTGTTAAGAAAAGCGAGTTCTCGCAAACGATTGGAGAGGGTATCAAAGCTGAACGTTACAGTTTCGAATACTTCTTCGTCAGGGAAAAACCGTACAACAGTTCCTCGCTTTTCGCTTTCACCGATCACCTTTACATTCTCTTCTGGAACGCCGCGTCTGTATCTCTGAAAAAAAATCTTTCCATCTCTGTGTACATATACCTCAAGCCATTTTGACAAAGCATTGACTACGGACACCCCGACCCCGTGAAGCCCTCCGGAAACCTGATAACTGCTTTTATTGAATTTTCCTCCTGCATGGAGTTTGGTCATTACAAGTTCAAGCGCACTGATCTTTTCAGTAGGATGTATGTCTACAGGAATGCCGCGTCCGTTATCCGTAACTTCGATTATATTGCCTTTGTCTATGACAACATTGATAACGGTACAGAATCCGGCAAGAGCTTCGTCTACACTGTTATCGACTACTTCGTATACGAGATGATGCAAACCATCCGGTCCTGTAGTTCCGATATACATTCCCGGTCTTTTCCGGACAGCATCAAGGCCCTTCAATACCTGAATATTTTGAGCAGAATAATTTTCGTGCATGGTTCTACCTAGCATTTACAAAGAAAGGTTTTTTGAAGTATAACTTTTCGATGGGAAAAAGTAAAGATAAGCACCTCTGGATACCGGTGCTGCATTATAGAAGTTTGTATAATGTTGATAAGTTGTGGACAAATAAAGCATGTTTGCCGATATAGTAAAAACCGTGCCAGGTTAAATAGTGTTAACAAAAAAAAATCTATTGATGAATATAATGCATTGTAATATAAAGAATTATGTATGATGTTTTTCCTTTTTTCGAAAACAAGCTATCTTTTTCTCTCTGTTTCTTTTTGCAGTGATATATCAATAAGAAGAAAAACTTGTGGATAATTTGTGATTATACTGTATGATTATAGTTTGGATGGAAAGACATATGTGGGATTATAGCGTTTTTTGGAAAGAAGCAATAAAGCAAATTCGCGAGCAAATATCCGAGCAAGAGTATGTCATGTGGTTCAACAATATGGACTACGACTCATCTCAGGAGTCTCAGATCATAATCAGCGTACCTTCTTCTTTTTATCGCGATCAAATTAAACAAAGGTATCAACGACTCATAGAAAGCATGCTCTATGAGCTTTCAGGACATAAGATAACCCTGGAGTATGAAATAAAGAAAGGTTCCTCTCAGAAAGAAGAAAATGCTCAAAAAAATCAAAAATTGCCGGATATGAGTAGCCATCCGAAAAAAGAGAAAAAGGATCATCCTCTTTTGCGAAGGGATTACTCGTTTGATAATTTTGTCATAGGAGAGAACAACTCGTTTGCGTACAATGCCGCTTATGCTATAGCAAAAAACCCCGGAACAGCATATAACCCTTGCCTCATTTATGGAGGAGTAGGTTTGGGGAAAACCCATTTGCTTCAAGCGATCGGTAATTCTGTGCATTCGGAATTTGATTCTTCAAAGATCGTCTATGTGACAGCAGAAAACTTCACAAATGAATTCATACAATCAATACGCGATAAAAAAACTCATTCATTCAAGAATAAATATAGATCTGTAGATGTACTTCTTATCGATGATATTCACTTCCTTCAGAACAAAAAGGAAACACAAGAAGAACTATTTCATACATTCAATGCTTTGTATGATTTCAACAAGCAGATTGTGCTAACCTGTGACAGACCTGTATCCGAATTGAAACACCTTTCAGATCGATTACGGAGCAGATTCGAACGAGGGTTGAATGTAGACCTCCAGCCCCCGAACTACGAAACGCGCTATGCCATTCTCACGAAAAAGATAGAAAATGCGAACATTTTCATACCGGATGATGTCATTGCGCTTATATCAAAAAACGTCACGACAAACGTGAGAGATTTGGAAGCTGCACTTACGAAACTCATCGCCTTTTCAAAACTTGTAAACAAAGAAATCACTCTAGAAATTGCCCAGCAACAATTGAAAGACATTTTTTCAAGTCCGAAACAGAATAATGTCACGGTAGATATAATACAGAAAAGTGTTGCAGAATATTTCGGCCTTTCACATAATGATCTGAGAGGAAAAAAACGTACCAAGGCGATAGCCTTTCCCAGGCAAGTGGCTATGTATATTGCAAGAGAGATAACCGAGTATTCTACTACAGAAATAGGGTCGGAATTCGGAGGAAGAGATCATACAACTGTTATGCATGCCTGTCAGCGAGTGGAAAATAAAATGAAAACAGATCCGACATTTGAACCTATTCTCATTCAACTGACAAGAAAGATAAAAGAGTATGGAACAAAATAGCAAAAAGATGTTATCGTCTTGTGGATAAATGGGTATACTATACAAAGTTTAGGGAATATGTTCATAAATTGGGGATAAAATAGATATGTCATTTGATATTTATATAGTTACAACATATAGAAATAACCATATTATACACATATAAACAGACACTATTATTACTATTGCTATATTTAGATATAGAAAGGGGGAGGGAAGACAATGAAGTTCATATGCGAAAAGGCATCAATATTAAGGGAAATATCCATAGCGCAGGAAGTCATTGCATCCAGAACAACGTTATCCGTTTTATCGAATGTCCTTCTTGAAGCACAGAATAATACACTTTTCATAAAAGCTACAGATTTGAAAGTCGGCTTTGAAACATCCATTCCCGTTGAAGTTCAAACAGCGGGGAGTACTACGATATTTTGCGATAAATTGGTAGGAATTCTGAGATCGTTACCCGATGGCGAAATAGAGTTCGAGCAGAAAGAAGAATCTCTTTTGAATATCAGAACTGTGTTCAAAAAGATTAATTTTCAACTGAAAAGTATAGGAAGCGATAAATTTCCTGAAATTCAGAGAATCTCTTCGGATATATATTTCGAGTTTCCCCAAAAAGACTTCATCGAAATGATATCTCAAACAATTTTTGCGATTTCCGACGATGAAACGCGGTATTTTATGAATGGAGTTTTTTTTGAAAATATAAATAACGAGCTGAGAATGGTGGCGACTGACGGAAGACGTCTTTCATATATCAGCAAAAAACTTACTATTCCTGAACAGCAAGTCAAAGGCGTAATAGTGCCTCCCAAAATATTAAACCTTGTTCGCAAACTCGCAACTGGAGAGGGGAACCTCTCTTTGGCAGTGACAGACAAAAATTTTTTCGTACAGCTTGGAAATCAAAAGTTTTTTTCCGCCCTTATTGAAGGGCAGTTTCCTAATTATCAGCGAGTCATTCCTGATGTTCAGAAATACATGATGATGTTGAAAAAAGAGGATATTTTGGATGCATTAAAACGAGTATCTCTGCTTGTAGAACAAAAGTCTAGAAGGATTTTTCTGACTGTTTCAAATAATATCATGCAATTGAAATCGGAAGAGAGCGAAATCGGTGTGGCGAACGAAGAAATTCCATGTACTTATGATGGACCGGCCATAACATTTGCTATGAATTATCTCTATCTTTTCGAACCTTTGAGGATCATGGAAAGCGAGGAAGTAAGCATAGAATTTACCGAAGCGATGAAAGCAGTGACATTATGCTCTGTTCCGAAACAGGACTACTTCCATATTATTATGCCTATGCAAGTAGACTGATCAGTGTGCATGCCCGAAAAGCATGGGATTCTTGAGCATATCTTGTTATAATTTCAGAAATCTACAAAATGCGACAATCAATGTCGATGCAAAAGAGATATTCTTATCCGGAGAAAACGGACAAGGAAAAACGAATTTCTTGGAAGCTGTTTATTTTCTCTGCTTCGGATCATCTTTCCGAACTTCTAAAGATTCCGAACTCTATCTGACCGGGAAAAAAGAAATGTCGCTTTCCGGCATATACAAAGACAAAGATGAGGATATCAATGTCGTTTCCATACAGCTTCAGAATGGCGCAAAGGAAATACGAAAGAACGAAAAGAAAATCAAGGACAGAAAAGATCTGGTGCAGAATGTTCCTTGCATCGTCTTTTCCCATGAAGATATCAACTTCATTAGAGGCACGCCTGAGAAACACAGACAATTTTTCAATCAGACATTGAGTTTATACGATCCCGAATTCATAGACATTCTCCGGAGATACAAAAAAATACTTCTCATGAGGAATCTCACTGTCAAAAAGAAACGGGATCCAGTTCTCTATGATATTCAACTCGCAGAAACAGGGCTCGAAATTCAGAGGATGAGGTATGCCCTTATCGAAGATTTCAATTCGATATTCATTCCGCTCTTTTCCGAAATAACTGGGATCAGGCAAGCTCTGCAGATAAAATACATCCCTTCATGGAAGCAGAGCGAAGATGTAGATCAAGTATGTGGTATTCTGCATGCAAAAAAAGACATGGATATGCAATTCGGTACTACCACAAGCGGTCCGCACAGAGACAGATTCGTATTCTATCTTGACAATAGAGATTTCGGCCGTCTTGCTTCTACGGGGCAGCTTCGTCTTATGTCATTAATCCTTCGTATAGCCCAAGCTCGGTTTTTTTCCAAAAAAAGCGGAATTCTCCCGATACAACTACTAGATGATGAACAAAAAAAAAAAAAAAAAAAAAAACGGACTGTTGTTTTGCAATTCCTTCCGGCATACCGGCAGGCCTTTTTCACATTTCTTCCGGGAGAGCAGATATTTACCTATATGAAAGACAGTACCCTGGTGTATACTGTCCATAAGGGAGTATTCACAGAATGGAAAAAGCCGGCGATGTCTTGAAGCTTTTCTTGAAAAACGAACAGCAGCTCAAGGAAGCAGCACGAGTTGCGGAATTGTTCGATATGTGGACAAAGCTCGCAGGGGTAAATATTGCTTCTCATTCACGAATCGCTGATATCACCAAAAATTTGATATTTATACAGGTTGATCATCCCGGCTGGATGCAAATCCTCCAATTGCAAGAAGAGCAGATCCTCAAAAGAATTCGAAAAGCCTTTCCTTCCTTGGAAATAAAAGGTATGAGGATGTTTTTATCTGAAAGAGGGGCCGAATTACCTCCTTCCACACAGGAAAATCCTGATACGCAGCAGGAAAAAGAGATTAGCGAAAAGGATGACGTCGATTCGAACGCCATTGAGGCCATACAGGATGATGAGTTCAAGCGGTTATTGAAGAAATTAGGTACTAGTATTATGAAAAAAGCACGATCGCAATCTTGATTCTCGCTATTTGTGAAATACAGTACTATACCGGAAGCGGAAGGTCGATGTACGGCTCTGGTTGACATTATGCTTTTAGAAAAAGTATACTTGCTTACTCAAAAATCAAAAAGAGAAGGTAATATTTTTTACATATAAGGAGCAGTGTTCATGAAACGAACATATCAGCCAAGCAAGACGAAGAGGACAAGAAAATTCGGGTTCAGAGCCCGCATGAAGACAAAAGGCGGCCAGCTTGTTCTGAAAAGAAGGCGGGCAAAAGGCAGAAAAAAGCTCACTGTGTCGGATGAAAAAAAGCCTTTCTAAGAAAGAGCACCTCAGGGGAAGAAAAGATTTAAAGGCGGTTTTTTCTTCCCCTCTGAGAGAATCATGTCAGGGAATACGGTTGATTTATAGGGAAAACGGGCTGAAATGGAGTCGCTTTGCTATATCTGTGACAAAAAAATACGGAAATGCAGTGAAAAGGAATAGAGCAAAGAGAATAGTGCGAGAAATCTATAGAAACATGAAAGAAAGGATTAAGCCCGGTTTTGATATGGTATTTGTTTTGTATCCGGGAGAATATTTGTATGGAAAGCGGGAGGAACAGATCATCACCCTCCTCGAAAGCTCTGAGCTTCTTATTGCACCATCTGGCTAACATCATACGATTTGCTCTTGTAGGTATTATAAGAATCTATCAATACGGGATTTCGCCGCTGTTTCCCTCAAAATGCCGATTTTATCCCTCATGTTCTAATTATGCCCTGCAGGCCCTGGAGAAATATGGGCCGGGAAAAGGCCTCGTGCTTGCTATAAAAAGGATCAGCAAATGTCACCCTTTCCATCCGGGTGGCTTTGATCCGTTGATTTGAGAATTATCTGATAGAGGAGTCAGAATGGATAAAAAAACACTGCTTGCTGTAGTTGCTTCTGTTGTAGTCATTTCGTTGGGGTTCATTCTTCAGGCGTTTGTGTTCAGCCCTAAAGAAACTGCGGTAAATGAAAGAACAAGGGAAACGGTTCAGGAAGCACAGCCGGTGGAAACGGCTGAAGAGCAGAGAAAGTCTTTAGCCCCTTCTTCAGGCAAGAGGATATTTGCTGTTCCTGAAGAAGGACTTACCGAAAAACTCATACGTACCGAAGATTTTATGGAAAAACTCCAGATGTTCGATGTTACGTTTTCAACTCGCGGCGGCATAATGACTTCCCTGAAATTGAAAAAGCATAAAGATGGAAACTCCTTCGTAGAAATGATCAATACCAGAGGAGCGGCTTCCGAAGCGTTCGATATCTATTTGGGCGGTGTAGACGCTGATCCTATTCATGAACTTTTTAATTTCAGGCGGATCGATGCATATACGTATGAATTTTACAGAACCTTCGCAATTGTCCCGGAAACAGGAGGAGAAGGCGTTCCGTTTACCCTCAAGAAAACATATGTATTCAAACCAAATGAATATTTGTTCGAGCTGAGGATTGGAATAGAAAACAGCGTAAATGAATATCCTGCACTCAATTTCAATGGAGTGGCTTATACGCTCGGTTTTGGACCACAGATTGGGCCTCATTTTGCGAAGCTCGACGGAAGACAGGAATATCGAAAATATTTCTCTTATGCGGACGGAAAACGAAAAGAACAAAAGCTCAACAAACAGGGACTTGCAGTAATCGACAACAGAGTATCGTGGGTTTCGATTACTGGAAAATATTTCACATTGATCGGCATTCCCGACGCGACTCAGTACAGCATAACGTTTTCTAATCAGCCAGGAAACGGTATGCCGGACGCTTCCAAATTATATTTTTCCCGACCCCCGATCAAAAGTTCTAAGAATACCGACGTATACAGGTTTTATATAGGACCGAAGTTGTCAAGAGAGCTTTCGATCTACAACGATTCGGCGAAGAACGATTTCGGCATAAAGGGATTAAAAATCAATGAAGTTATTGATGCTAATGTTTTGCTTGGGTGGCTGGAATATATTCTCAAAGTCATTCTGGAGCTTTTCTATAAATTGATACCGAATTACGGCGTTGCAATCATTTTCTTGACGATTTTAGTAAAAGCCGCGACGTTTCCGCTAACGTATAAAAGCTATGAATCTACAGCAAGGATGCAAAGCCTCAATCCAAAAATGGAAGAAATCCGCGCGAAGTACAAAAACAATCCTCAAAAAATGAATCAGGAAATAGGAGCGCTGTACAAAAAGGAAAAAGTGAGCCCCTTGGGAGGCTGCTTACCTATGTTGCTGCAAATACCTTTTTTCTTTGCTCTCTACGGTTTGTTGAATACTCATTTCGAACTGCGGGGAGCTATTTTTCTCCCTCCCTGGATTTCAGACCTTTCCGCACCCGAATCGGTTTGGAATTTTGCTCCTTTCCGTATTCCTTTGCTCGGCTGGACGGACTTACGCATTTTACCGTTCATTTTTGTCGGGACCCAGGTTCTCATGACCAAGTTCACGCAAGCGCCGTCTACAAGTGCAAACAAGCAGATGGCCATTATGAATTATGCCATACCGATCATTTTCTTTTTTATATTATACGATATGCCCTCGGGACTACTGGTATACTGGATCGTGACGAATATTCTTTCTGCTGCCCAGCAAATGTATAGCAACTACAGGAGAGCGAAAAAGGCAAAGAGTAAGAGTAAATGAAATAACACCATTAGTAACAGGAGTGGTAGCATGATAAAAGAATTCGTAGGTAAAACTGAAAAGGAAGCAATAGACCTTGCTGTCAGCGAGCTAGGTCTTGAACGGGACAAATTTGATGTTGAAATTGTCGAGTCGGAAAAAACAGGTTTTTTATTTCGCAAAGGGAAGGTGAAAATTCGTGTTCATATCGGAGAAGATACTCCTCATGCATATCTGGCTGCGGATACGGACATTGAGCGCGCTGTTGTTCAATTTCTTGAGACATTGCTGGTGAAGATGGGATACCCTGGCAAAGTATACATAAGCTCACGGGAAGAAAAGAAAATATGTCTTGAAGTAGAATCTCCCCATTCGGGAATTCTCATCGGAAAACAAGGCAAGAACCTCGATGCGTTACAATTATTGGTGAATGTGTATATCGGAAAGATCGGTGCTGAGGATATCCGCGTTATTGTCGATATGGAAAAATATCGAATACGAAGGGAAGAAAATCTCGTACGCATGGCGAGGAAATTCGCCGAACAGGTAAAAAGAAGCAAAGGATCGAAGCTTCTTGAGCCTATGAACCCCTTTGAAAGGCGCTTGATCCATACCGCTTTGAATGAAATAGAGGATATAGACACGAAAAGTGAAGGGGAAGGTTTGTATAAGCAGGTTCGAATCTATTACAGGGGAAAATAAAGACGGTTTAAAAAAAGATTGACGGATTGTAAAAGAGAGGTTTACAAT
>CAZWAS010000026.1:9977-17027 GCA_964631915.1 uncultured Spirochaetales bacterium
ATATTCGGTCTCGGACCGAAATAAAGAACCCCCAGAAAAAGGAGGTAAAAACTGGGGGTTCGAATAAAAAGGAGGTCAATGAAGAGGTGATATGCTCACCTCTTCATTGTAAAACAACGGTCATAATAAAAGGTAACACAAAAAAACCTGAAAATCTAAGAGAGTTTCAGGTTTTTTTGTGCTCGAAGCTTCAGTCGAGATAGTTCCATCCATTATTTCGTAAAGCAGCTTGCACAGGTTGTAGGGTAGTTTCTGTGAATTGTGCTCCGAGTTGAAGGATAATCTGTGAAGCCATGTACGAAGCGATGATGCCTGATTCTCTGAGCGACATATTCTTGCATAATCCGTACAGAAATCCTGCGGCAAACATATCGCCTGCTCCAGTGGTATCCACAGGTTTAACTTTTCTTGCAGGAATGAACTCTGTTTTGCCTTGCCTGTTCTTAACGTATGCACCTTCGGAACCATTTTTGATAACAGCGATCTCGCAGAGAGAAGAAAAGGTTTCCATGCATGTTTCAAGGTTTTCGGATTGGAAGAGCCCCCTTGCTTCTTCTCTGTTAGCGAAAGCAGCATATGCATGATTTTTGATGATATCCAAGAATGTTTCTCGGTTTCTGGCAACTGCAAACGGATCTGCAACATCGAAAACGATTTTTACCCGATTTTTTTCTGCTATTTCGATGGCACGGAGCACAGCTTCTTTTTGGCATTCCGTATCCCACATATATCCTGTGAAATACAGATAGTTGACTTTTGAAAGCAGGTCAGTATTGATATCCGCACAGGAGAAGTGTCTGCACATGCCGAGAAAGGTATTCATAGTTCTTTCGCAGTCGGGACTGACCATGATAATGCTGGACCCTGTTGGACCTTCTCCTACTCTAAGTTCCGATACTGTTTTATGCTTTTTCAGCTGTTGCTGATATATTCTTCCAAACTCATCGTTCCCGATCTTACCACCCAGTGCAGTGGAAATGCCGAAGGATGAAAGTGCGATCATGGTGTTCGGACATGAACCACCGCAGGAATATGTTTTTTCTTTGTTTTCGATATAACGGAGGATTTCCTCTCTTCTGTTTTCGTCGATGAGATGCATCGTGCCTTTGTGAAGTTGCAATGCATGAAGGTCATCATCAGTAACATTGACGACTATATCGATGAGCGGATTTTCGATACCGTATATTTCTATCTGATCCATAGAATCCTCCGCGAGCAAAAAATATACTCCAAGATATATGATATGGCTTCAAAGGGCAATATCTTTTATGTCCGGCACCTTGCACAAACCAGGTAATTGGTATATCGTTCGTTGGATAATATATATGGATAGATTATTCGCTATGGAGATGGGTATGGATTATAAAGTGAAGGATATCAATCTTGCAGAGTGGGGCAGAAAAGAGATCGAAATGGCGGAAAAGGAAATGCCCGGTCTCATGGCTGCAAGGGAAAAATTCGGGAAAGAAAAACCGCTCAAAGGCGTGAGAGTAAGCGGTTCCCTTCATATGACGATTCAAACGGCTGTGCTCATAGAAACGCTTGGTCATCTCGGAGCGGATGTACGGTGGTCGAGCTGCAATATATTTTCAACGCAGGATCACGCGGCAGCAGCTGTTGTTGTGGGAAAGAAAGGAACTGTCGATAGGCCGAAAGGGGTTCCTGTTTTCGCATGGAAAGGTGAAAGTTTGGATGAATACTGGTGGTGTCTGTATCAGGCGCTGTGCTTTCCCGACAACAAAGGACCGCAGCTCGTAGTCGATGATGGAGGAGATGCTACGCTCATGATCCATCTCGGATATATGGTGGAAAACGACCCGTCTGCTTTGAAAAAGAAAGTGGAAAGCGGCGATGAAAAAGCGCTGTATGCTATGCTGAAAGAAATCTACAAAGAAAATCCGACGAAATGGCATGATACGGTCAAGGAATGGAAAGGCGTTTCGGAAGAGACCACAACAGGTGTGCACAGATTGTATAAAATGGCGCAGGACGGTTCTTTGCTTGTTCCTGCCATTAATGTAAACGATTCGGTGACGAAGAGCAAATTCGATAACCTCTACGGATGCAGAGAGTCGCTTATCGACGGCATAAAACGGGCTACAGATGTTATGACCGCCGGGAAGGTAGCGGTTGTGTGCGGATACGGGGACGTTGGAAAGGGATGTGCTCAATCTCTCCGTGGTCAAGGGTCGCGGGTGATCATAACGGAAATCGATCCGATATGTGCGCTTCAGGCTGCCATGGAAGGATATGAAGTAAAGACAATAGAGGATACGCTCGGCATAGGTGATATATATGTAACTGCAACGGGAAATGTGGATGTCATTACTGTAGAACACATGGCAAAGATGAAAGATCAGGCCATTGTGTGCAATATCGGACATTTCGACAGCGAGATTCAGGTATCGAAATTGGAGAAACTCAAGGGCATCAAAAAGATCACCATAAAGCCGCAAGTGGACAAATATGTATTTGAAGACGGGCATGCGATTTATATGCTCGCAGAAGGGCGACTCGTCAATTTGGGCTGTGCAACAGGGCATCCTTCGTTTGTCATGTCCAATTCGTTTACCAATCAGACGCTTGCACAGCTCGATCTGTGGAAAAACAGGAACACATACAAACCAGGGGTATATGTGCTTTCGAAGAAACTAGATGAAGAGGTGGCCAGACTTCATCTCGAAAAGATCGGAGTGAAGCTCACAAGGCTGAATAAGAAACAGGCTGAGTATATCGGTGTCCCTGTAGAGGGACCTTACAAACCAGATCACTACAGGTATTGATATAGCAATATTTTGCTTCTGAACGAAGTTGAAATATAAACTCAGAGACATGGGAACATGATGATTACATGTTTGCCGTGGTAAAACCATGAGGAGATGTACATGGAAAACAGAAGGTATTTTTTCACATCGGAGTCTGTCAGTGAAGGACACCCGGACAAAATTGCGGATCAGGTTTCTGATGCGGTGCTCGATGCGTGTCTAAAGGATGATCCGGATTCCCGTGTAGCCTGTGAAACATTCACAACAACGGGAATGGTTCTGGTCGGCGGAGAAATTACGACCAAGACCTACGTCGATATCCAAGCCATTGCCCGTGGAGTTGCAAAGAAAATCGGTTATGACCAACCGGAATACGGATTGGATTATGAATCCATGTCTGTGCTCAATACCATACATGCCCAGTCGCCGGATATATCTCAGGGTGTGTCAGGAGAAGGTTTGTTCAAGGGGCAACAGGGAGCCGGCGATCAGGGGATGATGTTTGGCTTTGCATGCAAGGAAACACCTGAATTGATGCCTGCACCTATCTATTATGCACATAAGATTCTGATGCTTGCAGCGGAATTGCGGAAAAATGGAACGATAACATGGTTGCGCCCTGATTCCAAGAGTCAGGTGACCATTGAATATGAAGGCCATGCGCCGAAAAGGATTGATACCGTAGTTGTGAGCCATCAGCATGATGACAACATCGGATACGAGGAATTGAAGGCAGAGATCATCGCGCAGATCATTAAGCCGATTCTCGAACCGACAGGATTGCTCGATAAGACGACCAAGTATTTTATAAATCCGACGGGGAGGTTCGTTATCGGTGGCCCGCACGGCGATTCAGGTCTGACAGGCAGAAAAATCATTGTCGATACGTACGGCGGTATGGGGCGGCACGGTGGAGGGGCATTTTCCGGAAAAGATCCGAGTAAAGTGGACCGGTCTGCTGCATATATGGCACGCTATGTTGCGAAGAACATAGTAGCTGCCGATCTGTGTGAACGCTGCGAAATCCAGGTGGCATATGCGATCGGAGTGCCGTTCCCTGTTTCCGTTATGGTCGATACATTTGGGACTGGAAAAGTGCCTGAATCGAAAATCGAAGCAGCGGTGCAGAAAGTTTTCGATTTAAGCCCGAAAGGAATAATAACCACGCTCAGTTTGAAGCGACCTATTTATCAAAAAACTGCCAGTTACGGTCATTTCGGAAGAGATGAGTTCAGCTGGGAAAAAACGGATAAAGTGAAAGAGCTTTTAAAAGAAATCGGCTGAACCGAGTAAACGAGGATCGACGCAGGATGTTTTGGAACATTCTGTTGTGAAAGAGGAGTATCGGTGCTTATGAATGGCAGAACAGAAGCCTCTTTTCATACAGACATTGATACTCCTTTTCGAGATTGCATCAGTGCGGTAAAAAGAATCGTCGAAGATCTGCAGACAGGAATACTACCTACCCGTGTCCTTTTCAAAGAAGAAATAGAGATGCTGGTCTCTCAAGGGAACACATGTTCGGATTGGAATAACTTTCTGGTGACCGATGGATTCATTCCGAATTTCATACATCATTCTGATTTTTCCGGAATATGCATAGTAGGAAGGTTTCGCGGTATTTCTCTTCATAGCAGTGAAGGTTTTTCTCTGCAATCCGGCATCTTCAGGAGCAAGATCCATAATTCGATACTTTTTGATGATTGTGCTGTATACAATGCAGGTATAGTGTCGAATTATGTGATCAGGGAAAAGGCGATCGTGTTTGGTTCGTCGCTCGTAAACGCCGGGAATACCATGTTCGGATGCGGAACAGTCGTATGCATGGGGCCTGAATCCGGAGGGCGGGAATTACATTCCTTTGCCGATATGACCATGGATTATGCACATACAGTGACGGTGAACAGCGGAAATGGAATGTTCCAATACAGACATAAAGAATTTGTGAAAAAGTATTGTGAAGCAGTTTTTTCCCCTTTCGGTATAGTAGATAAAGAAGCGCATATTCTCGAAGTTCCCTTTGTGAAAGGGAGTTATATCGGCCCCTTTTGCAGGATCGAGGGAGCCGAGCTTATCGACAATTCCTGCATTCTTGGTGCTGCGGATGAACAAACTACCGTATCATCTGGTTCTATCGTGAAAAACTCAATAGTGCAATGGGGTTGCGATGTAAGCGGACAGGCGATAATCGAAACGTCCGTTTTGCTCGAACACGTGCGGAGCGAAAGACAGGGAAAAGTGCTTTCAAGCGTTATAGGTCCGAACAGCTCAGTGGCGGAAGGAGAGGTGACAGCCAGCTTGGTAGGCCCTTTCGTAGGGTTTCATCATCAGGCTTTGCTCATAGCTGCGATATGGCCCGATGGTAAGGGAAATGTCGGCTACGGTGCCAACGTAGGATCGAACCACACATCTCGCGCCCCGGATCAGGAAATATGGCCCGGAGAAGGTATGTTCTTCGGGCTCGGCGTGAATATCAAGTTTCCTGCGAATTACAGAAAATCGCCGTATACCGTCATAGCAACTGGAGTGACCACCTTGCCCCAATGCGTTGAATTCCCTTTTTCCCTGATTAACATACCTGAGCTGCGATTCGATGGAATACCGTTGTCGTACAATCAGATATTTCCTGGTTGGATGATCAAGGAAAATATGTATGCGATCAGAAGGAATGAAAGCAAATACGGGCAGCGCAATAAAGCGAGAAGAAATACTCTTTTAACGAGTGTTCTGAGGACGGATATTGCCAGGAATTGCCAAGAGGCAAAAAAAAGGTTGAGCGATATCCAAACGATCCGAGATTATTATACGCAGGAAGAGATTCCCGGCTTGGGATGCAATGTGCTTCTCGAAAAAGACAGACAGAAAGGCATTTCCGCATATTCGTTTTTCGAAGAATATTTTCGGCTTTCCTTGATTAAGGATAGGGTTGCCTCGGCGTACAAGAAGGAAAAAGGTCGGAAGAATATATCGGATGTATATCTTGCTGCGGTTGAAGAGCTGATGCTCGGCGGTTTTTATTCGGAAGAGGTGAATCTCAGATCCTGTCTCGAAAAATATATAAGCATACTAGTAGAAATCGAAAGAATGACCCGCTTATCTAAGGAAAAAGATGAAAAGCGCGGTCTACAGATACAGGAATGGTATATGGACGCTCATGGGAAAGCGGAATTTGATGCTTATGTCAAAGAGACACACCTCTGGGTTCAGGATGAATTGCACGAAACTGACGATCTTCTACGTATTCTGTGATTTGCATGGACAGAATGGTCGGCGTGCAGTATCTTTTCTCTAGATATGTCTTTAGTCGGTACAATTCTTGAAAGGGAAGGATTCCCGTACTATATGACCTCGTTTTCCGCTTTGGATCAGTACTTCAGGAAAAAGCGAACAACCGCACTGTATATCGCGACTAGTGCTTCGATCATAGATTTGGCAAAACTGTTCAACGAAATCCAGTTTCCCAGGGTCGAAGGAATCGATGCTCTTGTATTTGAAGGTGAAAAGCCGGTTCTGTTTCAGTGTGTTTCATCCTTGAAGGCTCCGCCGCGACACAGCGTTTCTGTGCTCGATCTTCACTATTCTCCTGTGGAAAAAAAGTTTTTTGATCCTTACAATATTTATCAGGACTTGAGGAACAACGTTTTAGTGTGGACCGGCGAAAACGACAATACTGGTAACGATGCTGCAATATGCGCAGGGAGGATATACGAGTCGGCTGTTCTGAGCTCTGCATACAATTTTACTGTGCCAAATATTGAATTAGGTTTTGGTATCTTTCCCGACTTGACGACTATCGAACAAAGAATATTGCTCGATTCGATTTTAGCAGGCGATTCTCCCTGGAACGGCTTATCTCTGCTCATGAGGACAGGCTTCATACAAACATTCTGGTCCGAGCTATATAGTATGAATGAAATCGAGCATTCAAAAGAATATCATCCCGAAGGGAATGTATGGGAGCATACTTTGGAAACCTTTCGATATCGGAAGACAAAGGATACAATTCTTTCGCTCTCGCTACTTCTCCACGACGCAGGAAAACCATACGCAAAAGAGCAAGAAGGAAGGCGTTTTGATCAGCATGCTGAAGTCGGCGAAAAAATCGCATACCGTTTTCTTTCGAAGCTTGAATACGAAAAAACGGTGATTAATGATGTATGTTTTTTGGTAAGGAACCACATGATGCCTGCCGCTCTGCCGAAGCTTCCGGTTTCACGGTTGGAACGGGTTATGGAATACGAGTTGTTTCCGTTGCTTCTGGAGCTCTATCGTTGCGATTTATCTT
>CAZWAS010000026.1:17048-18198 GCA_964631915.1 uncultured Spirochaetales bacterium
GGGTACTACAAGGCGTGCGAAACATATCGTGCATTCTTGAAAAACAGAAAGAATCCCTTTCGTACTTCTGATGGCAAAAAAATGCTGAGGCTTTACTGCGAAAGATGAAGAAGCGATTTCATCTTTTCAAGACGAGATGCATAGAATTTTTGCCAGGGTTCGGGAAGCGACATGCTGGTTAATTTTTCAAGAGGCATAACGATCATGCCGCGTTGGGGATCTTTATAATTTGAGATGAGGATGGGTTGTACTGATATTACCGAAGTCTCCTGGCCGTTTTTTTCGATGCGGACCTGGAACAAAGCGGAATCCCCGGTATATGCCCTGGCAGGATCAGGAAATCGAGGATCCATTTTCCATGTCTGACCGGAAATAAAGTTCCCGGTTGAAGCGAGAATCAGTTTTTGTTGTCCGTTCTCGTATGATACGAGCTCGTAGGGCTGAACCACATGCGGATGATGCGCCCATACGATATGGGCACCAGCATCGACCAGTTTTCTGAAAAATTTCATCTTCTTCGGAAACGCTTGTACGGAATATTCTTTCCCTCCGTGAAACGACACAATAAAGCAATCAAAGCGGGTAGCATGGGTTTCGACAAATTTCAGAAATTCTTCCTGTTCTGCGACATTTTCATCGTTGATTCTATTCACAAGTGAGGCGCCTTGATTCGAATTGAGAAACTCGGTGGCTGCGATAAATCCTATGTTCCAATCTTTTACACGAATGACGACGGGTTCAAAAGGCACATCTGATTTTTCTTTTATACCCGAATACGCAATCTTTTTTTCATTCCGGAACGCGTCCATTGCGCGCACCGTGGCATGTATGCTCGCCTCTCCTTGATCGTTCACATGGTTGTTTGCCAGTGAAAAAACATCTATGCCGGCATCTATCGCAGCTGAGACGTATTCTGGATGGACGTTGAAATTCGGATAGGTGGAATATGGCTTTTCGGAATCTATAGGGAATTCGAGGTTCCCGAACGATAAGTCGTCTTCCTGAAAATATTGTTTAACGCCTTCATATATGTGAGAAAAATTTTTCATCTTATAGTTCACATCATGGGCCATGATATCTCCCACAAACGTGAGTGTGAGAGGAGCTAATTGCGGCTCCTGGATTTCTCTGCTTTGTGAAACCTCCGGTT
>CAZWAS010000026.1:18231-33007 GCA_964631915.1 uncultured Spirochaetales bacterium
TTTTTTGACAAGAAAAAAGGAAACACACCGAAATGAGGAGGAAGAAAATGAGTATACGGGACACCCTGATTTTTACCATATCAGAATTAGTATAATTGAGCTGCTTGCGGAAATGAAGAAAAAAAAAAGCGCGTTCGCTTTTCACGAATGCGCTTTTTTACATTAAGAGAGTTATTTCCACTCTGCGACAGGTTTTCCCTTCTGGAATTTCAGAGTGAGTTCGGAAATTTCACTGAGATCGAGATGAGCAAACTCCACGTATTTGTGATTTTCATCTTCAATCCTGAGATCCCAGTACGGATAATCTTCGCCTGCATCGAAAGAGATGTCTACAGATTTGTTGTTCGGCAGAGTATCGACATCCAGGACATCCTCTCCCCAATCCTCTTCATTCGAAGGAGAAATATATACGGAATATATTTCCACACCAGTCTCGTTGATAAGAGTGAAGTCCAATAAACTTTCTGCGAACAAAACCGCAGATGTGCAGAGCATGATAGCCACTATGCACACTACAACCTTTTTTTTCATTCCAAACCTCCTTATAAGTAGTTCGGATATACACATATCGTATCCAAAACATTTTTTATAGTCAATATATTATTAAAAAAGTGCATAACGCAGAAAACGACAGTAAATATTATCGCTTTAGTACGTATTCCGATACGACTGCTTTCGGATAATAATGCGCCAGAATGGCTTCGGTATTAAACCCGGAGGCTGCCATGCCTGCTGCGCCGCTCTGACACATTCCGACGCCGTGGCCCCACCCTGCTCCTGTGAAAATGAAATATTCAGGAAGGCCGCTCGGGCCGAGTTTAGGTGTTACGGTGAAAAGCGTGCTGCGTAAACTTCCCAACCGTGATCTGATTTTGTCACTTCTTACCCGTACCTCCCCGTCTGAGCCGACTACCTGAACTTCTTCGACTCTTCCGCTTCTTCCTCTCCCTCTGGTGATGAGTGAAAGAATAGTTCCAATATTCTTTTCTGTCCGAATTCGTGCGGCTATTTCTTCAGCGGAGACCCACTGTTCCCATCTGTAGGCGCTTTTGCTGTAATACGGAGCATAGGAAGAATAGGAGAAGGGTTTTGATTTCAGCCATGCTACGAGATCGTGCAAAGGCATGAATGTTTCTCTAGAAGAGAGGTGTTTATCCGCTACGGCCTGCATGTGGGCGTCGGAACCCCAAACACTGATACTGTCTTCTGTATATCCTCCCGAATTCGCAGAATAGAAAGCTTTGAGCGTAACTCCATCTACAGTGAGAATTTTCCCTTTGGTAGCATCCACGGCTTCGATGACGGTTTTCGTTTCATTCTTGATGCCTCGATATGAGGCGGATGCCACGGATCCGAAAACATCGAAGCCGCGTTGGGAGAAGCTTCCCAGAGAGGCGAGCGTATAAGAGCGAGCCGCAATCGCCTGGGCCCTCAAGGCTGCCTGGGGCCACGACGGAGGCATTTCCGACGGGACTACGGAATACAGATACTCTTCGATGTTCAGCGTATTGATGAGCGTTATTCCTTCCTGTCTCGGAAGGAATTTCAGAGAACCACGATAAATTCGGTCTTCATCGACAGCATAGAAGGATCCTGATTCGGAAATGAAGTCGAAAATGACGGTCGTATACTCCGGTTTTTCGTAAATCAGTATGATGGGATCTTTTGAAGCGAGTATGATATTTTCGTTTCTGTCGGATACCGTCATTCCATCGGTTGAGGTTTTTATGGTGAGGAGCTCTCCTTTGTTTCCTTTGTATCTCGAGGATGGTTCCGAAGTTTCGGATCTGAGGGTAAAATTCCCACCGGTCTTCAAGGAGACAGAAGAGAGACGTTCTGCGAGCCCAATCCGAACCAAAGGCATGGATGCAGCAATTTCCATAGAAATCGAAACTACTTCCGGGGGGATTGTTGCATCTTTTCTTTTTTTTGCAGACTCTGCTCTTTTCTCCACATATTCGGGATGCTGATTCTCTATCGAATGGATCAATTCCTGGATACCTGCATGGGAAGGGAGAATATTCCTCGCTCGGAGCAGAAAGCCATATGCTTCCTGCGTTTTATTAAGAGCCAGCTTACACTGCGCAAGAGGATAAAGAGCTGTCGTAAGATTAGGCTCCTGTTTCAATGCTGTAGTGAAGTATGCCTCTGCTTCGCTCGGTTTATTCTCGTTTACTGCCAGCATGCCGAGAAAATAGTGAGCCATTGGTTGCCATGGTTCCCGTTCCAAGCTCTTCATAAAGAAAGTTTTTGCGGCGTTCGTATCTCCCGAGTCCATGGAAAGCACTGCTTTATAAAAGAGGATTTCCGCATCATCCAGTACCTTCGAAAACGGGCTTTGTGCTTGTTCTTTGTATCCTGCGAGACAGCAGGTGATGAATAAGTCCTTTTTCAGTTCCGTATCTTCAGGCGAAAGAAAGCAGATTTCCTCGAGGAGACGAATTGCTCCATCATAATTCCCGGCCTCTTTGTAAAGGGCTGCGAGTTCTTTACGAGTTCGCATATCCGTACTGCTGTGCCGGATGATCGTATCGAGGATTGAGAGGCTTTGTTCATACAAACCTTTGTAGTATGCATCGATTGCCTCTTGCAGATCGAAACTTTTTTCTTCTGCTTTTGAAATGTTCGGTTTTTCCGTTTCATGCAGAGGAGTTTTTTCCGCTTTTATGGAAGGTGCCGGTACAGAGGGTTTGCTGTATTCTCCTGGTTTCAATGCGGTACACGAGAAGAGTTGCAAAGCCAATACGACGCTGACGACTATCCGAGTATGATTCATTCAGGAACATCCGGTGGTGGATCCGCATGTTTCGCATTTCAGGCATGTGCCGTTCCGCACAAGGGTGAAATGACCGCAGGTGGGGCATGGATCCCCTTCGTATCCTTTCAATCTTGCATGATTCGCCGGTTGCATAACAGTTCCGGCAGCTTCGACTATCTCCAAACCGTCTTGTTCGAGTCCTGACTCCTGCCGAGTTTCCGTCGCGATGAGATCTTCGGGTTTGACCTGTACAAGATCCTTCCTATTGAGGTAAGTGAGAGCAAGATCGCGGAATATGAAATCCAGAACTGATGTAGACATCTTGATATTGTCATGGCCGCGTACTATTCCGTTTGGTTCGAAACGTGTGAAGGTGAATGCTTCCACATACTCCTCGAGCGGTACACCATACTGAAGTCCGAGGGAAATCGCAATGGCGAAACTGTTTAAAAGCGAACGAAAGGCTGCACCTTCTTTGTGCATATCCAGGAAAATTTCTCCGAGCGTTCCGTCAGCGTACTCTCCTGTCCTGAGGAAAAGGCTGTGTCCCCCTATTTTCGCCTTCTGTGTATATCCCTTACGGCGATTCGGAAGAGGTTTCCGCCCCTTAAGTTGGGGAGGATTGCACTCCTGTCGTTGGAAAACGGATTCGAGGCGGAGGATAGCCTGTGCAATCGGGTCTGATCCGGAACCTAAGGAAGAAAGCGGTTGGCTCAATTTGGAACCGTCTCGGTATACTGCAATCGCTTTCAGCATGAGCTTCCATGCAAGCATATGCGCCGATTTTATCTGTTCTATTGTCGCATTATTCGGCATATTGATTGTTTTTGAAATGGCTCCGGATACGAAGGGTTGAACTGCAGCCATCATCGTTATATGAGCTTGCCACGGGATGCTGCGTGTGCCTGTACGACCTGAAGGATTTGCCGTATCGAATACAGCTTGGTGCTCCGGTTTCAGGAAAGGGGCGTTTTCGAGACCGAGAGTCCCACAGGATATGCGCTCGGCTTCCGATATGTTTTCGGATGAGAATCCTAACGCCCGCAGCATGCTGAACCCCGGAGCACTGTTCGCCTCCGAAGGTTCTATTCCTATCTTTTTCAGAGTTTCTGCGCTGAAAAGCCATGGTCCGATGGCTTCTTCGAGCGAAAGGGCGTTTCTGAGCGAAGCGTGTATTGCAACGATATCATTATCCGAAAAGCCGAGTTTTTTGAAACTTTCCACAGAGAGAGGGCCGTTTTCTGGAAGGCGTCCTGTTCCTACACAGAATGTCACGATGGCCGCGACTTCATCTTCATTGTATCCCATCTTCCTAAGCGCCGGTGGGATAGAGCGGTTTATGATTTTGAAATACCCACCGCCCGCCAGCTTCTTATATTTTACTAATGCGAAATCTGGTTCGACTCCGGTTGTGTCGCAGTCCATCACCAAGCCGATTGTGCCTGTGGGGGCTATGGCAGAGACCTGGGCATTTCGGTATCCGTATGTTTCTCCCAGTTCAAGCGCCCTATCCCAGGCTTGTTTCGCTGCTTGTGCAAGATATGCAGGGCAGGTATCGGCATTCAGTCCTTGAGGTGCGATAGAAAGGCCTTCATATCCTGTTTCGCTGTAAGCAGCTCTCCTGTGATTCCTTATCACTCTGAGCATGGATTCCCGGTTAGCGGAAAAACGAGGAAAGGGTCCGATATCCGCAGAAATCCGTGCAGATTGCGCATATGCTTCGCCTGTGAGTATTGCGGTGAGGGCTGCAGCTATGGAACGGCCTTCGTCGGAATCGTAAGGGATACCCATGACCATGAGAAGCGTACCGAGATTCGCATAGCCCAACCCGAGGGTCCGGTAATCGTAACTTTTTCTCGCAATTGATTTACTCGGAAACTGGGCCATAGTGACGCTTATTTCAAGGATCAATGTCCATATACGGATGGCATGGAGATATGCTTCGACATCGAAGCGTCCCGACCCTTCAAGGTAGAATGCGAGCAGGTTCAGCGAGGCAAGATTGCAGGCTGTGTCATCGAGAAACATGTACTC
The DNA here is from genome assembly GCA_964631915.1 of uncultured Spirochaetales bacterium. Taxonomy (GTDB): domain Bacteria; phylum Spirochaetota; class Spirochaetia; order CAZWAS01; family CAZWAS01; genus CAZWAS01. Next base: position 23,024 of record CAZWAS010000026.1, read on the forward strand.
GGAACAAGGGTTTGATGCTCTGATTTCCCCGTCGGCCGGACATGTATGCCATTGATTGATGGTAGTTTGGAATTGCAGACCGGGGTCAGCACACTTCCAGGCGGACCGTGCAATAGCATCCCAGAGTGAACGGGCTTTTACGGTTTTGAGCACAGTTCCTGTCGTACGAGCTGTGAGGTTCCACTCCCTGTCTTCCAATACCGCCTGCATAAATTCGTCGGTGATGCGTACGGAATTGTTGGATGATTGACCGCTCACTGTGTTGTACGCTTCTTCGTCCCATGCTGTGGAAAACGTTTCTATATCTGAAGGAACCTCTCCCTGTCGAGCGAGCTGAAGGAGTTGTGCGAGAAAAGGTGACGGAATTTTGTCTGCCATGGCTTGTTCGAGCGCTTGTCTGAGTTTCTGGTTTTTGTCGAGGTCGAAACGGTCGTCATCGTCTCCCTGATAATCTTCGATGGATGCGAGTATGTTTCTGCAGCGCTCAGAGATGATATGAGAACCGGATACCATCGCAGCGACTTTATATTCCTCTTTTGCTTTCCAATCTATGAATTTTTCGATATCCGGATGGTCGGCCTCGAGGCAGACCATTTTCGCAGCACGCCTAGTGGTCCCGCCGCTTTTTATTGCGGCTGCAGAACGGTCGAAGATTTTCAGAAATGAAAGGAGTCCGGAAGAAACCCCTCCTCCTGAAAGCGGTTCGCCCTCTGCCCTAAGCCGGGAAAAGTTGCTACCTGTACCGGAACCGTATTTGAAAAGACGCGCCTCCCGATTCACCAAATCCATGATACCGCCTTCGTTGACGAGGTCGTCATTGATGTCCAGAATGAAACAAGCATGCGGCTGAGGACGAGCGTACGCATTTTCTGATCGTTTTACTTCATTGTCATGAGGATCCACATAGTAGTGTCCTTGGGGTGGACCTTCTATTCCGTATACTTCATACAGGCCTGTGTTGAACCATTGGGGAGAATTGGGAGCTGCCATTTGATGCGCGAGCATGTATACGGTTTCATCGTAAAACGCAGCCGAATCTTCTTTCGAAGAAAAATATCCTGCTTTTTCACCCCATACCTGCCAGGTATAAGCGAGACGATGGAATACCTGCCGTGCATCCGTTTCTCTGCCACCAAATTCTTTGGGCACTCCGGCTTTCCTGAAATATTTCTGAGCCAGAATGTCCGTGGCTATGGATGACCAGAAGGCGGGAACCACAACGTGCTCCTGTCGGAAAATGATTTTACCGTCGGGATTTTTGATTTCAGATATCCGTTCCTCCCAGACAATGTCTTGGTATGGGTTTTCTCCTGCCCGAGTGAAAAACCGTGGAATTTTCATGATATACTCCCCTCCATTGGTTGTCCGGAAACGGACTCATATAAAATAGTCCGAGCCGGAGCGTTTTGCAAGGGGAAATTTGGGCGGTAGTTCCGTATTCGTGCGGACAGTCTAGAGAAAAATCGACTCGGCTTGTGCCAAGCATTTCCCTTAACGCTGTCGTGCCCGCGATAGTCGGATACGATGTGCCTATGGCAAACCGTTTTTCTATCGTCATGTGCTATATACTTATAAATTTTAATATATAAATAATTATCATTTATTGACCAGCACAAAAAACAGGTTTATAGTGAGGCATGAGCTTGCGGAGCCGCTTTGTTAATACCTTTGCCGTGTATCCGGAAGAGGTTCGACTGAGAGCGCAACTTCTTTTTTTTATCCTGCATTTTCTAATTCCCGTCGTCGGAGCATATTTAATAATAAACATATTCAAAGGTTCCTTTTTGTTCCTTGTACAAAATTCTGCTCTTGTTTTGCTTTTGATCGCAAGCTTACAGTTTCTTATCCGAGAAAAATACAGCGCTGCAGTGATTTGTGTGTTCATCGTTTCGATCTCTATTTCTCAGGTAAGCTTCATTCTGAACGATATCTTTTCTTTTTCCTACCATGTTGATTCTTTTTTCATTTTTTCCATCGTTCAATCCTGCGTAGCAGTCATGCTCGCGAGTATATTTGCGATTAAAATATATCAGATCGTCCTGTCTTATTCACTTTCGAGTTTTCTACTTGCTATTCATGCAGTATTGCAGTTCATGACGGTTTCGATGCCTCCGGTTAGCTTTGCCGGAGTGTTGTCCTATTTTGTGCTTTCCATGGGATTTGGGCTGTTCGCATTTATCATTCTGAAACGTCTTGGATTCAGCATTCAGCAGAAACAAGCTCTTAACGAAAAATTGAAGAAAGCGGATGAGGCAAAAGATCAATTCCTTGCAAACATAAGCCACGAGATAAGAAATCCGCTCAATGCGATCATGGGTATGACGGATTTACTGCAGGAAACTCCGCTCATGCCGGAACAGAAAGATTATATCGAACGCATAACGACTGCAAATCAGCTTCTTCTTTCAATGATGTCGAATTTGCTGACGTTCAAAAAAATCGGTAATGCGAATGTGCAGGTAAATGAACAGGAATCCAGCCTTTCCCGACTCATCAGCGATGCATATAAACTGTATGAGAAAAAGGCTATCCGGAAAGGGCTTACGTTTACCTGTGAATTATCTCCGGAGACGGAGTATCTGATTATCACTGATACCCAATTGGTTCTTCAACTCATCGTGAATCTCTTGGATAATGCGGTGAAATTCACTGAACGAGGCGGTGTGCTTATCAATGCCGTTGCGGAATCTGTTTCTTCGGAAGACATCGTATACCTCATAACGGTTTCGGATACGGGGATCGGTATGGAACCGGCTATTCAGGAACGTATGTTCGATTTTATGTATCAAGGTAACGAAGATTATACGAAGCTGTATCCCGGTGCAGGCATCGGCCTTTCGGTTGTCAAGCAAATAATCGCGTTGTTGGACGGCAGAATACGGGTCGAAAGCAGTCCTGAAAAAGGGAGTACGTTTTTTATAACTTTGAAAATGAAGCGGAAGGAGCGGGAATCTGAATGCCGCGAAGAGGAAATGTTGCAGCGGAAAGAACAGCTGTACCCACAGAAAAAGAAGAATTCTGTTTTTCCTATAAAAATAAATATCTGCCTTGCAGAAGACGAATCGATCAATCGCTTTTATTTGAGCACTGTGCTGAGAAAAAAGGGTCTTACGGTTTTCGAAGCGAGAAACGGACAGGAGGCATGCGATATCATCGGCAGCAAAGAGATAGAACTGGCGATTCTGGATATGCAGATGCCTATTCGGAGCGGATTCGAGGTAGCGTCGTTCATAAGAACGCACCCTGAGGAACGTATAAGAAATATGCCGATCATAGCGCTGACCGGATTCGCAACCGAGCGGGAACAGGAGCTTATGCACGATTCAGGAATCAATCGTATACTCATCAAACCGCTGAACGCAGAAAAGGTGCTGCATGAAATCGTGCTGGTCATGACAAAAAACACATAACACTAGTGCAAAAGAGCGTTCGCCTTGACTCGGAACGGTATATCTCATATAAAAGAGTACGGAATTCCCATACAATCGGAAAAACGATAAGCTTCAAGCGAAAAACGATATGATTAAGGAGAAAGATATGGCGAAAACATACAAAATAGCGGTTATCCCGGGAGATGGAACGGGACCTGAGGTCGTACGGGAAGGCGTAAAAGTGCTAGAAACTGCTGCTTCGAAGGTTGGATTCAAGGTCGAACTTACGAATTTCGATTTCGGCGGGGACCGGTATCTAAAAACGGGAGAGGTTTTGCCTGATTCTGCGATTTCCGACATGAAGCGGTTCGATGCCATATTCTTGGGTGCTATTGGTCATCCTGATGTGAAACCGGGAATTCTCGAGAAGGGCATTCTGCTCCGTCTGAGGTTCGAACTGGATCAGTATATCAACTTGCGGCCCGTGCGGCTTTACCCCGGTGTGGAGACTCCGCTCAAGGACAAAGGGCCGGAACACATAGATTATGTGGTGATCCGGGAAAACTCTGGCGATGTATATACAGGTATGGGTGGTATCGCCATGAAAGGCACCAAAGACGAGGTAGCCATACAGAATATGGTGTATACCTACCACCAAGTGGAACGATGCATGCGGTATGCCTATGAATACACGAAGAAGAGAAATAAGAAAAAGACGCTCGCGCTCTGCGGAAAAACGAATGTGCTTACCTATGTTTTCGACCTCTGGGAACGGGTTTTCCATGAAATGGGCAAGGAATACTACCCGGATATCAAGCGGGAATACTACCATGTGGATGCAACGTGTATGTGGATGGTGAAAAATCCTGAGTGGTTCGATGTGATTGTGACCACGAACATGTTCGGAGACATCATAACCGATCTGGGTGCCATTACTCAGGGAGGCATGGGTATTGCAGCAGGCGGAAACATCAATCCAGAAGGAGTGAGTATGTTTGAACCCATAGGCGGATCTGCACCGAAGTACACAGGCAAAAACGTGATCAATCCGCTCGCGGCTATCTGTGCCGCAGGAATGATGCTCGATACTCTCGGAGAGGATAAGGCTGCAGCCGCCATTGAACAGGCGGTTATGGATGTAACGGCGAACAAGCTCAAAAGCCTTGCAGCAGGCCAAATGGGCTATTCCACTTCAGAGGTTGGCGATCTTGTCGCTTCGCGGTTGTAAGCGTTTCCGACGCTTCCGCATCGATTTTTGCAAAAAGCCCCTTTTGGGGTTTTTGTATTTTTTATTCATACATCAAAGATAAGGAGTCACCACGCCATCTCGTCGATGTCGATACTCTGGTATTGTTGGATGGAGCGTTTTATATCCAGGGCCCCTTCGTATATCGCTTTTCCGGTCAAAATGCCTACCACGCCGGCGGATTTTTTTTCTACAACGGCTTTTACATCTTCTATGCAGCTTATGCCGCCGGAGAGCATGACAGGGAGACCGGAGGTACGCGCTATGAGATTTGTCCTTTCTATGTCCGGACCGCCAAGTGTTCCGTCCTTCGCGATGTTCGTATAGATGATGCTGCACATACCTAGAGCCTTCGCTTTTTCCGCAAGTTCCGTATCAGCGATGCGGGAGTCCACGGACCACCCCGATATCTTCACGTTTCCATTGAGCGCATCGATTCCGGCAATAAACAGCGCACCGAAGCGGTTTATCCAGGATGCTACGGTATCCGGGGTTTTTGCGAGAATCGTTCCGATGACTAATCGGTCTATGCCTGCATCGATGAGTTCCTTGACATCGTCGGCGCTGCGGATGCCTCCGCCGACCTGGATGAGGCAGGATACGGCCTTCCTGATGTTTTTAAGTGTGATCCGGTTTTTTTTCTCGCCACCGCGCGCAGCGTCGAGATCCACAAGGTGGATTCGCTTGGCTCCCATGTCTTCAAAGCGTCTTGCCATTGAAACCGGATCGTGATCATACACTTTTACTGAATCGTAATCTCCCTTGGTGAGACGCACACATTTCCCATCTAGAATGTCAATCGCAGGAATTATCAGCATAGTTCATACCCTCTGAAGCATACTGCGCCGGCTTTCCGATATCCCCCCGTACCGACGGTCATGATCTGCGATACCTCCGGTCCTTCGACCATCGTCCGGCGCTCGTATCTAGGAGCATTTTTTCTTCGGATATCCCTATTGTATGCTTGAAATAGAATAAATCAAGAAAAAAGTTTCCATGAAATTCTATTTCCTGCAAGAAGAGGCACGATACCATGATATGTTTCTGGGATGGTTGTCTCCGATCGCACGAGCCTGATTCGTTCCGTATTGCGGGGGAGCCCATAAAAACTGGCGCCGAATCCGCTTGTGAAGTTTTCCAGGAGATCGAGTCTGCTGTTTTCTTCGAAAAAGCCTGCGAGAAGAGGAACAGCAACAGGGATCGAATAGATACCCGAAGCGCCGTTTGAACACTCTTTGGTGCGTTTCGGATGAGGAGCACTGTCCGAACCGAAGAAGAATTTCGGGTTCCCGCTGAGAACAGCGGCCTGAAGGGCCTCCCTGTCTTCCGGTGTTTTCAAGATGGGTTTGCAGAATGCGTGCGGATTGATCCCATCGCCGAGGATGTCGTCCAGTGTGAGGAGGAGGTGATGCACCGTTATCGTGGCGCAGACACGTTCTGACGAACGGAGTACGAAATCTACTGCTTCTTTGGTAGAAAGGTGTTCGAGAACGATGCGCAGACGCGGGAAATCCGAGCAGATCGAATGCATAATAGGGATAAACTCCTGTTCGCGCCTCAAGCAGAATACTCCTGGGGCTTCGCCGTGTATAGAAAGCACGAGGTTCTGCTCCTGCATGCATGCGAACACAGAGTAGAGTTTTCTGAAGTCCAATACGCCGTCCGAAGAATTGGTGGTAACACCCTGCGGATAGTATTTGCCGGCCACAGCCCCTGCTTGTTTCAGAGAGGCGATTCGATCAGAATCCATTCCTTCGATGATTTTGAATGTCATGAGAGGTTTCAACCGTGTTGCATACGAGAGGATAGTGTTCCTGTACGCGACGAGGGCTTGAGCATCAGCAATGGGCGGTACAGTGTTCGGCATGACGACTACTCTTCCAAACCAGGTATCCGCATCGTGTACGTAATGTTCGAGTTCGTTACCTTGCCGGAGATGTATGTGCATATCGTCCGGCCGTGTTATATCTATATAATCCATATGCATATTCCCATTCCCTAGATTCTAAACTATTATATGGCGGTTGAAAACCGTGCCGCATAGAAAAAGGAGTCGCAATGCATCGTGTGGAGCAGAAGTCGCTGGATTCCTACTACGTGAGAAATACCATCGGCATCTCTTTGGTGGAATTTTTGTGGGGATTGGGGCTTCCGGTAGTCGTTGAGTCCACCTTTCTCCAACTGTTTTTGAGGAATCTTGGAGCATCGAGTTTCATCATCGGGCTTATCCCTACTTTTTTTTCCATAGGCATGTCATGTTCCGGAATTTTATCCGCCTTTCTTACCTCTCACATGGAAAGCAAGCGACGTGCCGTGATTCTTACCCACATAGCGGGCGCCATTCCTCTTCCTGTGTTCGGTATCGTGTTCCTTATAACAGGCAGCACGTCGTCCACCCTCGTGCTGTTCCTCATTGTGTATGCTCTTTTCTCCATAGCGATAGGCGTAATCAGTCCGACCTGGCTCAATTATATAGTTAAGATTTTTACCGAAAAACGGAGCGTCTCCGCCTTAGGCATCATGATGATGGCGCAGAACTTCACCAAGCTGCTTTGCGGTCTTTTACTCGTGAATACGATAAGCAGGTTCTCGTTTTCTCCTGTCGCTTCCGGGATTATTTTCATACTCGTTGGAGCATTTTTTTTAATCGGTTCCTTCATGTTTCTGATAACGCGAGAGTGTTTGGAAAAAACGGCAGAAACGGGGAGGAAAAAACTTTCGGATTTTTCGAAATCTTTCAGAAAACCGCTTCGGAACAAACGTTTCCTATTTTACCTCGCAAGCGACACTGAAACCTATGCGATCGTAGGGGTGCTCTCGTTCTATGCAAACTATGCAACGGAGTTCTGTCGCATACCTGCCGCTTTTGCAGGCGGGTTGTTCATGGCTGTGAATTATCTCGGCGGTATATGTATCAACGTTCTTTTGGGGTGGGTGGGGCTTTTAAGCCTTAGAAATAAATTGATTTTTTCAAAGCTTACTTCGTTCTGTGCGGTGCTGCTTCTGATTTTTATCCCTTCCCTCTGGGCCTTTCTGCTTGCGAGCTTTATCCTCGGGTCCTCGAGAGCTATCCGTGGTTTCGTGTATGCGCTTTCCATTAAGAAACTGTCCGGGGAAAAAGACGCAACGCATTATTTTTCGATTGCTCCTTTCTTTACTCTGCCGTTCAGCGTGGGAATACCTTTGGCAAGCGGTAAATTTCTCGATGCGACGGCTAAACTTGGAGGGGATTCGTACAGACTCATGTTTGCTGCCATGGCAGTGATTATACTTGCAAGCTTATTTTTTCTGCTGAAGACAAACTTGAGCGACAGCACTACAAAGCAATCTGCCGAAGGATAGGCGATACGGCAGTTGTCGCTCTGGTGAAATAGTGGTATTTCAGAGGATGTGTTGCAGAAATCGCCTGGTTCGTTCTTCCTTCGGATGTTCGAAGATATCCTCCGGAGCGCCTTTTTCTATGATTTCTCCCTGATCCATGAACACGACGGTATCTGCGGCTGCTCTGGCGAAACCCATCTCGTGGGATACTACCAGCATGGTCATTCCTTCCTGGGCGAGAGCGAGCATGACATCGAGCACTTCTTTTATCATTTCTGGGTCGAGGGCAGAAGTCGGTTCGTCGAAGAGCATAACTTTCGGATTCATAGCCAACGCTCGTGCGATTGCCACGCGCTGCTGCTGTCCTCCCGAAAGCTGACCTGGATATGCATTTTCCTTATCTGAGAGGCCTACGCGCGCGAGGAGCTTTCGTGCCTGCTCTTCCGCTTCCGCTTTTCCGATGTGCTTTACATTCCGCGGAGCGAGGGTGATATTTTTCAGCGCAGTGAGGTGCGGGAAAAGGTTGAAATTCTGGAATACCATTCCCACTTCTTCGCGTATCCTTCGAATATCAGAGAGATGGTGCGTCACATGGTCGTCATCTATCCAGATGTCGCCTGACGTAAGGGGTTCGAGCCGGTTTACGCTTCGAAGCAAGGTACTCTTTCCGCTTCCCGAAGGCCCGATGATGAGCACCACTTCGCCCTGCTTTACCTCCAGATTCGCGTTTTTCAGCGCTTGAATTTTTCCGAAATTTTTGCAGGCATTGACGATTCTGACTCTACTTTCCATGTGAGGTCCCCAGTTTGTCTTCCATAAAAGCGACGAGCCAAGAGAGAAGCAGGGTGAGCACGAGATATACCAGGGCTACCATGCTGAAGGTTTCAAAGTATTTGAATGAAGTTGAAGCATATTCCCTTCCTCTTCTCAGGAGGTCTGACACCGCGAGGATCGAAACGAGTGACGAATCCTTAAGAAGGGCGATGAATTCATTTCCGATGGGCGGAAGAATGACTCGCATGGTCTGCGGCAAAATGACATACCGAAGCGCCTGACCGCGGGAAAGGCCGAGCGCTAAAGCGGCCTCCATCTGACCTTTCGGTATGGACTGAATTCCTGCTCTGAATATTTCGCCCATGTATGCGCCGTAGCATATGGACATGGCTGTTACGGCTGATATGAACGGTGAAAGCCCGAGGAATCCGAGACCGTAATAGATATAAAAAAGTTGCACCAGGAGCGGGATGCCCCGTATCACCTCCACATAGATAGTAGCTATGATATTGAGCACCAAGCTCCTGGAAATTCTTCCCAGCCCTGTAATGAGTCCGAGTATAAGGGCGAAGAATATCGCGGTGAGGGTCACCTTGAACGTATTCAGGACACCGTCCGGTATGAATTGGAGGATGGTCCAAAAAGGGTTGGGCGAAACTAGAGGAAGGATGACGAGAAGGGCGACAGCCCCGACAATAGTGATAATCCACGATATGAATGTGGTCTTTTCACTACGCTCAGGGATGAGCGCCCCGTCTGTGACCTCTATTCTAGTCTTTGAGGTATTATTCTTTAACGTAGCCACTTGGTCTTCAGTTGCTCGTCTTGTTTTGTATCCTGAACCTTTTTCAATCCTGCATTGATAAGGTCAAGGACTTTCGTATTCCCCTTTGCTACCGCGACTCCGTAGAACTCGTCCGTGAAAGGATCTCCGACTATCTTGAGCATGCCTTTGTATTTGCTGTTTTGAAGCACGTAGTTCGCAGCTATGGGAGTGTCCGCCACAACGCCGGATATTCTTCCGTTTGCGAGATCTTCTATGGCTAGCCCGAGCTCATCGTAGGTTTTCAGTTCAACGCCTGCGACTTTTTGTATTTCCATGGCACCTGTTGTGCTGATCTGCGCTCCAGCTTTCTTGCCTTTAAGATCGCTGAGCTTTGTTACATTGTTTACATCCTGTTTCACAATGAGAACCTGGCCTGCGTTGATATAGGGAATGGAGAAATCCATTTCCTGTTTCCGCTCATCCGTGATAGTGACGGAAGAAATGAC
>CAZWAS010000026.1:33027-41060 GCA_964631915.1 uncultured Spirochaetales bacterium
ACTGACCGTTTTTCAACCCTGCGAAGATGCCGTCCCATGCTGTATTCCTGAACTCGACATCGAATCCACCTTCCTGAGCAGCCAATTTGAGGAGGTCGATGTCGAAGCCGATGATCTCTTTTGTGGTCTCATCGATGAACTCCATGGGGGGCCAGGTTGCGTCCGTCGCCACGACGATTTTTACTTTTTCGGGTGCAGGTGCAGATGAAGTTTCTTTTGATTGATCCTTAGGAGTTTCTTTTTTTGCGCATCCGAAAAACGCCGCTACCATGAGCAAAGCAAAAAAAACAGCGAGCAATTTTTTTACCATAATAATTCTCCTTTAATGATTAACGAGTTCATACTACATGGTAGTTGTTCCATAGTCAATATTTTACAATATTGCATAAAAGAGATTTCCCGGTTAGATTATGGCCACCATGTCGTACATCGTATCGCTTCTACTCCTCTTTGCATTTCTTATCGCAGGAATGCTCGCAGCGCGGATGCCGGCAATCTCCCGTCTGAAGATCATCGGCAGGCTCACTGGATATTCGCTGTATGCGCTTCTTTTTTTTATGGGGTTCAGGCTCGGAAGGAACGACGAAATCGGACAGAAATTGGGGACCATAGGCATCATTTCCCTGTCTTTCGCTGTGGCAACGGTCGTAGGTACGATCTTGGTGTTGATGGTGATATATGCAGTGCTCGGCAGATTCAGAGATTCGATGGAAGATAAACCTTCCGAACAGCATGCTTTCGGGTATAGCCTGCTTTCTCATGCAAAAGATCCGCTGAAACTTTTTTCGATAGTCATAGGAGGATTCCTCATCGGTTTTTTTGTCCCTCTGTTTCCTCATTTCACAGGAGAGACTGTCTCTTCATGGCTTCTATATCTTCTGCTGTTTTTCATTGGAATCCAGCTCATACAGAACAAAGTGGACATAAAGGCGGTTCTCGCAAAGCCGGAGACGCTGCTTTTGCCCGTGGGAACCATTGTGGGTTCGCTCGCAGGAGGCCTCGTGTTGTCTCCCCTCCTCGGAATCCCTATGGGCAGGGCTCTTTCTCTCGCATCCGGCTTCGGCTGGTATTCGTTATCAGGTGTGTTGATCACGGACATGGGCGATCCTATCCTCGGATCGGCTGGTTTCATGGCGAACATGCTCAGAGAGACCATAGCGCTCCTCATTATTCCTGTGCTTTCGCGGACCCGTTTCCCGAACGCTGCGATCGGAGTAGCAGGGGCAACGAGTATGGATGTGACGCTTCCTCTTATAGAGAGGACTTGTGGCACTTCGAAAGTGCCGCTTTCCATTGCGCACGGTGCAATCCTTTCACTCCTCGTACCTGTTTTTGTTCCTCTTTTTTTCAGACTCAGTGGATAGAATGCTCTGTTTCCACTGGGAGTTGACGGAGAAAGAAATTCACCCTACCTTTGATTTATGTATCTCTTACGCATTCACAAAGAGGTTTTCGCACATTCATCGTTTTCGATGAGAGGGAGGTTTGGTGAGTAATCTGCAGGAATACGGGAGGAAAATCCCGGTTGAACGAGTCCGTGAAGCGGTCATAGAATGCCTCAAAGCGAATTATGCCAGGGACGTGATTTCCGTCGAGGAGTTCGAGAGCCGTCTCGAAGAAGCAGAAAAGGCAGGGACGCATGAAACGCTTGCTGCATTGGTTTCAGATTTGCCTGAAATGCAGGAACCCCAAATCCGAAGAGATGCGAACCTGCAAAAGAATGTGGAAAGCCAGTATTCCGCGCGTGTTCAGATAAACCGCGGCCACGTGGAGGAGAGCGGTACCTTCGTCAATATTTTTTCCGGCACTGAACGGAAAGGTCCCTGGCAGCCTCCGAAAACTCTTCATACCATATGTATTTTCGGCGGGGCTGAACTCGATTTTCGGGAAGCGGAGTTTTTCCCCGGAACCACGCAGATCGACGTGTTTTGCGTTTTCGGGGGGGTCGATATAACCGTTCCTCCTGGAGTCAATGTGGTGGTGGACGGAATTGCCGTACTCGGCGGTTTTTCAAACAGTGCGCAAGGAACGAAATATCCCGGAGCTCCTGTACTGCGCGTAACAGGTTTTGCAGTGTTCGGAGGAGTCGATGTCAAAGTGAAAAAACCGAAATAAGCAAACTCTCGAACAACGCCTGAAGGAATATCCGAATATACCCAAAATCGTTTCTTGTGGATTTTTCTGCTCATGCAGCGAGAAATTGGAAGATTATGGTAGATCAGATCAACAAAGCATTTGTTTTCCTTCGCCCGAGATTACGAAGGGATGACTTTCAGGGGAATTCCTTTCGTAATCGCATAATGAATCGATGACAGGACGATGAACCATTTCTGATTTCTTTTGGGTTCGTCGCAGATACATCCTGCGTAATTGAGGGGAAGCTTCTGCTGAAGAGCGGAAGAGAGCGGCTTTCCAAGGAATGCCGTCTCTATGGACATGCGCTCCGGCATGGTTTTCGCGGAAGGGCCGAACGAACACATGCAGTCGGTTCTTGTGAGTTCTTCTTTTTCCGTATCGATCCAGCCGTCTTTGATGAGCAGGTATTTGCCGGTATCTTTCAATAACACGTGAAAATATACGAAAAACTCTTGCCCGCCGTTTCTGCATGTGCTTCCTCTATACGTAAACCTGAATCGGTATATCCGAGGTTCGCGCATAGCAACCTCCAAGCAGTTCTCAGACCAGTACAGAAGCGCTTTTTCATCGACTTCGTACTGGACCGGGGCCATTGTTGCGGAAAAGGATTTGAGATTGAGGGTTTTTCCGGCTTCCTCGTTCATCCGATATCCTCAGAATCTGCGGGAAAGCATTTCCTTTGTCAACCGTTCTATGTGTATTTTGCTTTCGCAGTCGTTGAGCAGCGATATTTCTCGGAGAGCTCTTGCAGTGTAGCTTTCTGCATATACGCGGGCCGCTTCGATTCCACCGTTTTCTTTGATGAGCGATATGATTTGAGCGATCTTTGCAGGATCGTATGGATGATCCGCCAACACTTTTTTCAGCCTTCCGCCATCTCTGCCCAGCGCACATATGAGGGGCAGCGTATAGTTGCCCTGCAGCAGGTCGCTCCCCACCGGTTTTCCGAGGCTTTTTTCATCGCTCGTGTAATCGAGAATGTCGTCGATTATCTGAAATGCCATACCGATGTTGTATCCGATTCTCCGGAGCAGTTGAGTCACCTGAGGTTTGCATTTGCTTTCCGACGCTCCGATAAAACAACTCAAGGAAAACAGCAGTGCGGTCTTCCCCATAATCCTGTGCAGATACTTCCGGGGGGTGATTGCGGTATTGAACAGCTCGGTGTTCTGTGCGATCTCGCTTGTACAGATTCTGGATACTGCCTGAGAAAGCATTTTAGCGGTTTCCATAGTAGCATATTGTGCCACGAGCATGAATGTTTTGCTGAAAAGAAAATCGCCCATGAGGATAGCTTCTTTTTTTCCAAAACGGACATGAGCAGACGGTCTGCCCCTTCTGACAGCCGACTCGTCTATGACATCGTCATGGATTAGGGTAGCCATATGAAACATTTCCAGGGCCCCTGCGAGTGTCGCAAGTTTTTCCTTGTCGTATTTCCCGAATCCTCCTGCGAGCAGCAGAAAGGCAGGGCGGAGCATTTTTCCATTCGCTTTCACAAGATCGGTCAGAGCGGTTTCCAAGATATCATTGTTGTTTTTTATGTTTTCCAAAATAACTTCGCTTACTTTCTGCAGATCGCGTTTCAGCGAAGGATAATTATCCCAATATTCAGTCATGCTCGTTCCACTACAGAAAAACGAGCCACTCAACTCCGCAACCGGCGCCGAGTGGCTTCAGTCGATTTCTCTTATTACGTCTTCGCAGGTTCGTCTTCGTGCCGAACCGACTATTTGTTTTTCTTTTTCAGGTTTCTCGGTTCACCAAGGTACAGATACGTCTTTTTCGCTATTCCGGTACCATTCCACCATTTTTTGATGATCGGCATGACCCAATGATCGAGACCGAGAGCACGTCCAGCTCCACCCATCATGACGAGCGCAGCGAAGATGTACCAGAGAATTTCTGGCCCTGCCATTGCGGACAGTATGAACATGAGACCGAGGATGATAGAAGCACCAGAAGCGAGGAACGTGAAAAGGCCTCCAATGAGCGCCAAGCCTATGCCGACTTCGGCGAGAACGACCACCGCCTGGAAAAAGAAAGGCGCGATTGAAAGTATATTGTCGGCTATCCATTGATACAGTCCCGTCGGTTCCGGGATAAGGGGTTGAGCCCACGCTGTTGTGCCTGTTCCGGATGCAGTGGAGATCGCATCCGCTGCCGCCTGCACGACCTGCGTTCCTGCGCTGGTCGCATCCACTGCTGCCTGCGCTGCGCTGCTTGCCGCGGCTGCAGTGTCTACAGCTTGCTCCACAGCGGCACTTGCCGCTGTCGCAGCCTCAGCGGCGCCGCTCGCTGCACTGACACCGTTTGCCGCCGGAAGGATGTGTATATTCGCTGGGTTGAGCCATCCGTCCAGTATCTTGTTGAGTCCTTCGATGAACCATTTCACGCCGAGGAAAATTCGTAAGGGGAACGTCCAGTAAAAAGGTACCTTCCAGGAAGCAAGGCCACGTATGAACGTTCTGTGATCCTTCATTTCGAAGAATTCGTGCCTCAAATAATTCCATACGGCGTTCAGACCAGCGAGACCCCACAGATAGTGGACATTGACGAAGTGTTTCATGAACATGGCGAAAATTCCGCTCATGGACATATTCATGACATGAGCGACTCCGTACCTCCCCCCTATGGAAACCATAAACCCGTGATATTCGGATTTGAAGGGTTTCATCTCCTTGCCTTCGATATCCGCTGCGAGGTTATGCGCTGCATATTCCGCTGTCTGAAGCGCAGTCTCCACGATCTGAGGGATAATGGCTTTACCCGGTTCTCTATACCATGTGACATCGCCCACTACATATACGTTCTGCCGGTCAACGGACTGCATGAACTCGTTCACCAGGAGCCGTCCTCTCTTTCCGTCCACATAGCGGTGGCCCTTTGCGAATTCGCAGACCGGTTTACTGCACGTCCCGTTTTCACGCGCATGTTGGCAAAGCTTATTGGAGCATTTGCCCTTGGTGAGCTGCAGATTCCCGGCGAATTCGCATCCCATGATGCCGCAGGTCCAGATGAAGGTTTTGGTACGGAGTTCCTTGCCGTCCTTTATTTTGACGAGGCCTTCTTCCGCCCCTATGATCGGAGAATTGAGCATGAGCTGTACGCCATGCTTGGTGAGATATTTTTCCGCTTTTTTCCTCATTTTTTCCGGAAGAATAGGAAGAATTTCTCCGAGCGCTTCCACTACGATGATGTTGACTTCCGTTTCATCGATGCCGTGTTCGACAGCAAGTCGTTCTTTCCACTCGAGAAGTTCCCCCGCAAGTTCGATACCTGTGAAACCTGCTCCTGCTATGACAAAGGTGAGTAACTCTTTCCGTTTTTCGGCATTCGGTTCGCGGGATGCTGCACGGAAGGTAGTCTCCACATGTTCGCGGATGGCTAAGGCATCTTCCAGCGACCAGAGCGTGAATGAGTGTTCTTTAATGCCCGGAATCCCGAAAAATTCCGGCTCTCCGCCGGCACCGATGATCAGATAATCATACGGATACTGATTTTCATCCGAAATCAGTTTCTGCGCATCGAAATCTATGGTTCGTATTCTGTCCACTATCACTTCGACTCGCTTCCCTGCGAATATTCTGCGGAGACTGACCTGCACGGAATCCTTATCCACTCTTGCACCCGCGACTTCGTGGAGCTCCGTCATCAGCGTCTGATACGGATTCTTATCTATAAGGGTGATCGTTATATCTTTATTCTTTTTGAATTTCTTGTGAAGAATCTTTGCAGCCTGGACACCGCCGTATCCTCCACCCAATACTACAATGCGTTTTTGCTCACTCATACCTACTCCATGGTTATTCAAATTTGAGAAAAAAATTACAATTTGGAGTTTATCCTATACCCTTTCTAGTAGTTAGTAAAGTAGTAGTTTAATCATCATTGCTCTGCTCTCTCGATTATGATACAAATATCGGTATCATGATAAGAACTCCATTTTATAGAATATTCATAGCTGCTTTGTCCGTCGCTTTAGTCTCAGGATCGACCGGATGTTCGAAGAAAACACCGGATCCTGTTACGAAAACAGAGTTCGAACTCCTTGGAACGAGTTGCTCTGTGACACTCTACGACAAGGGGAAAGACGAGGTCTTCAAGAGGATATTCGACAGAGTACGCGAGATCGAAAAGCGTATGACCATCAATTCCGAAGACAGCGAAATCATGGAAGTGAACAATGCGGCAGGAAAAGAACCGAAAGAAGTCTCGGACGATACGTTTTTCGTCGTGCAACAAGGGTTGGAGTTCGGGCTTCGGAGCAGCGGCGCTTTTGATATCACCATCGGTCCTGTGGTGAAAGCCTGGGGTATTCACACCGACCATGCGCGTATTCCCGGAGATGATGAGCTCGCAGCACTCCTTCCTTTAGTGAATTTCAGAAATGTAGACCTTGGTGCGAGCAAACATACTATATATCTTACACAACCTGGTATGGTCATAGACCTCGGGGGCATAGCGAAAGGCTATGCCTCCGATGAGGCTGCACGTATAATTATGCAAGCGGGCTTGAAACACGCGCTCATCAATTTCGGCGGAAATGTAGTCGTAATAGGAACGAAGCCGGATGGAAGTCTCTGGCGTATCGGCATCCAAAATCCCGAAGAACCTCGGGGCGATTATCTGGCAATCGTTCAGGTGGCGGACAAAGCCGTTATAACCTCGGGGGTGTATGAACGGTTTTTCGAAAAGGATGGGGTGAGGTATCATCACATCCTCGATACGAAAACGGGGTACCCCGTTCGGAACGGGCTGACCGGTGTTACTATAGTGGGAGCACGCGGTATAACATGCGATGCCCTTTCTACAGCGGTGTTCTCGCTTGGTATAGAGAAAGGGCTCGCCCTTGTGGAAAGCATGGAAGGGATAGATGCCATTTTCATAACAGAAGACCATAAGGTAGTGGTTTCCCAAGGGATAAAAGAGGTGTTCAGGCTCACAAATACGAAATTTACTATGGTAGAGCCTGCTGAAGCTCTCCGAAAAGAATGATGAGGAATCAGTATGGCATATAAGGATCTTCCTGCATTCATTGCTGCTCTGGACAAAGCAGGGTTTCTTGTGAGAGTGAAAGAAGAGGTGGACAGTTACCTCGAAATCACAGAGATTACCGACAGAGTGTCCAAAGCGGCAGGCCCTGCTCTTCTTTTTGAATCCGTGAAAGGTTCCGAGTATCCGGTGGCTATCAACCTGTTCGGAAGCTACGAGCGCATGAATCTTGCCTTCGGCACGGAAACTCTCGACGACATAGCGGAAAAGATAGAAGGATTCATGGAAATGTCCCAGTACGCAGGGCTTCTGAACAAAATGAAGGCTGTGCCGAAACTCGCTCCTTATGCGTTTATTTTTCCCCATGCAGTGAAAAAAGCCCCCTGTCAGGAAGTGATAGAGGATCCAGATCTGGATGCACTTCCGGTGCTGCATTGCTGGCCGCTGGATGGGGGAAGATTTTTTACCCTTCCGCTCGTTATAACTAGAGACCCTGAAACCGGGCAGCAGAATATGGGTATGTACAGACTTCAGGTTTACGACAAGAGAACCACCGGAATGCACTGGCATCTCCACAAGGATGGGAGGGAGATATACGAAAAATATCGAAAACTCGGGGGCAGAATGCCTGTTTCAGTGGCTCTGGGCTGCGATCCGTGCACCATATACGCTGCCACTGCTCCACTTCCCAAAATGGTGGATGAATTGCTCTTCGCCGGATTCCTGAGGAAAAAAAGCGTGGAAATCGTTAAATGCGTGACGAACGATATACATGTTCCGGCACACGCTGAGTTTGTGCTGGAAGGATATGTGGACACCGAAGAACCTCTTAGAGAAGAAGGGCCCTTTGGAGATCATACGGGCTATTACTCGTTGAAAGATATGTATCCTGTTTTCCATGT
>CAZWAS010000027.1:0-12326 GCA_964631915.1 uncultured Spirochaetales bacterium
TCATATAGGTGTTGAACGCACGCAGAAAATTAAAATCCGGATCTCCCGGCAGAGCGGTTGCGCTGAATACGACGCCGTTCAGCCGTTCGGCACGGAGTTCGAAGGATTCATTTCTGAATACTTCGATGATCGGGAATACACGGGTCGCCAACTGAAAATTCTGGCTTTTCACCTGCTCGAAAAAAAACTGGACCGCCGAATTCGACGTGGGGAATTCGCCTTTTTTCGGGGATTCGACATGTTTCAGCATCGCAGAAATAAGCCCGCTGCTCACTGCTTCCTGCGCAGAGAGAGCCTGCACACCTAACAGAAAAAAAACCGCGGCGGAGAATACAGTCATACTGTATGCGGAACGCTTTTTAGAATGGCTCATGATGGTTCATCTCCTGTATCGATCAGATACTGAATTCGAGGGAATTTCTTTCGCTTGCCCGTTCGAATCCGAGATCGATCAACCGTTTGATTATGTCCCGGTACTCGAGTCCGGAAGCTTGGCACATCTTGGGAAACATGCTGATGTTCGTGAATCCCGGAATCGTGTTAATTTCGTTCAGCATAATGATTCCAGTCTTTTTTTCCAGAAAAAAATCGATACGTGCGAAACCTTCGACATCGATGGCTCTGTAAGCGCGCACTGCTATATCCTGTATGGTGCGCCGCTGCGTTTCGCTTATCTCTGCAGGAACAATGAGTTTCGCTCCGTCCGGATCGGTGTACTTCGCTTCGTAATCGTAGAAATCGTGGGTCGGGATGATTTCTCCCGGAGCGAACGCCATTGGCTCATGATTACCTATGACGGAACATTCGATTTCGCGTGCAGACACTGCAGGCTCTATAAGCGCTTTGGTATCGTAGCGGAACGCATTTCGGAGCGCTTCGGCCAAAGCTCCGAGTTCCGCAACTTTCCGGACTCCTACAGAACTTCCCGCACAGGAAGGCTTGACGAAAAGCGGAAACCCGAATTCCCGGACCGCCCGTTCCGCCACTGCAGCGAACCGTTCGGGTATCGCGAAATCGCAGGATCGCAGAGCCAGGAACGGAACAACAGGGAGCCCAGCCTGCTGCCACACGGTTTTTGCCAAGGCTTTATCCATGCCCAAAGCGCTGCCCAGAATACCGGCTCCCACATAAGGGATGCCTGCCACTTCAAGAAGCCCTTGCACTGTTCCATCTTCTCCGAAGGTTCCGTGCAACACCGGAAAAACGATGTCCACCTCGAGCCGCGTATCTCCGCAGAAAAGCCCTTTTCCCGGTACGACCGATACCACTGCTTTCGGATCCTTGACCGCCATGAGGCTCTGTCGCCTATTTGCAGTGCCGCTTTCCTGCTGCAAATACCAGACGCCCTCCTTGTCTATACCGATGAGCACCACGTCGTATGCAGACGGATCGATATGCGCCGCAACCGAAGTCGCGGATTGGATCGATACTTCGTGCTCCCCGGATTTCCCACCGAAAAGCAGACACACTCTTTTCTTTTTCACCTATATCCTCGCTGATTCGTATTACATGAAAACCTTGAACGAAAAGAACGCATTCTCCCCCGTCTCCTCCGAACAAAGAAGCACATTGAGCGTTTCGGTACCTCCGGTACGGGCTGCCTTCGCAAACACTTCCGCAGAAAGGAATTCCGCTATATCGAGTATTGCGGAAGCTGGGATTTCGACGCCTTCGAAGCGGAGCGCTGCGGGTGTGTATCCGGAAAGATACGCGCTTACAGAGAATTTTTCTTTTTTTTTTATCCCCTCGGTACGGATTGTAATAGGAATCGATGGGGTTAGTGAAGTGGTATTCGCAGGCAAAGTTACAGAAAGGTCGAAAGCATGCGGCGCGAACAAAAGCGTACGCACGGTTTTTCTCCGCTGCAGCAGCTCCTCCCTCACGGAGAGGATGTGATCGTCGAGCGGATCCTTCCGCCACGCCTCGGCGAGGTACGCGTATGCTTTCGCATAGAGTTTGTCCGCATGACCGAAATACAGCCGCTCCTCGTACCATCTGCCTTGCTCCAGGGCTTTCAGAGCGAACACATAGTCCTCTTCTCCACCCTGTGCAGCCTGATCCGCTTCGCCGTACAGAGAGTACTTGATGATGCGCATATTCTGCTGATCGAAGAGAAAAACGGATCGTTCGTCGTCCGAAACGACGACCTGAAATGAAAGCGGGAGCCCTTCCCCTGCCGGTCCCGCATCCAGTTCCTGCACCAACTCCCCCTGTGGACCGAAGAGCATGAGGCTGCCTGACCCGGCAAGAATAAATCTGCCGTCCGAAAATGCGGCCATGCTTTGCGGAAACGGCATGCGCCCTCTGGGAAGAGCAGGTTTTATCTTCCGCACAATATCGCACTGTTCATCGGTCACTGCGACCGTACGCGTAAGCGCATCGAAAAACCAGAGAGTTCCGTCCCTGCCCGCCGCTCCTGCGGATACCACGGTGAAAGGAAAACGCAAATCAAGATACTCGGCTCCTTCGGGTTTTCGCCGTATCCGTACGGCAGTTCCCCCCTTTATGCAGAGTACCTCTGCGGAATTCAGGACGAACACAAAATTCGGCGAGCTCATGCCCGTAGGCACGCTGTGGACGTTCCACGATTCCCTATCGAACCAGGTGACGTCGGTTCCGTCTGCAGAGAAAAAAGAGTTGATTATCTTTTTGAAAAATTTTTACTACTAAAAAGAAAAGATGATCTGGTAAAAACTTATTCATCAGGAATGAAGCAGAGACTTTGCATGGTGTGACCAGTTATGCGGAACTCTTCGTCCAGGCTGACTATTCCCCTCGGGAAACTCACAATCAAGTTCCCCTGTGCAGCCGACAAAGAAATCGCGAAAAGATCCGTCTTCGCCCACCCTGTCAAGGCGGAAAGCTTATCCGTATGGAATACCGAAGAGGAGGAAAAAGCGTAGCTGGGAGATTGTTCAGCACAGAGTTTCGGACAAACGGCTGCGACTGCGATGAGCACCATGCCTTGCAGAAACAGGTTTGCCGTGGGACTTCTCTTCAGGTAGAGCATGAGCCCCTGTACCCCATTTCCGCCAGCACATCTCTGGCAACTCCGATTTCGTCCCACGGTATGGGACCGTCCTTGTAGATGATCGTAGCCTCGTGGCCCTTGCCGAGGAGCAAAACCGTATCGTCGCTGTTGGCTAGTGCGAACGCTTTGCGTATCGCCTCTCTCCTGTCCGGGATGAAGAATATGTCGGTTCCGGGGCGCCGATTAGGACATCCGGAAGCGATCTCGCGGATGATGTCCAGACTCTCCTCGCCTCGCGGATCCTCATCGGTCAGCACGAGTAAGTCGCAGTACTCCCCTGCAATCTTTCCCTGCTGGCTCCGCTTTTCGGTATCCCGCTCCCCTGCGGAACCGAATACTACGATGAGCCTCCCCTTCCCCGTTTTCCGTATTTGGGGGAAGAGCTTTAAAAAGGCGCCGGGCGTGTGGGCGTAATCCACGATCACTGAGAAATCCTGGCCGCAGAGAATGGGATTCATCCTCCCCCTTACAGAAACCAATGAGGGTAGTTTGGGAACAATCTCCTCCATGGGGACCTTCAATAATTTTTCTATGACCAGGGCCGCAGCGAGAGTGTTTTCCACATTGAAGGTGCCGGGAAGCGGTATGCGCACTGGATATTTTCTGTTGTTCCGCACGAGCACGAACTCCGATCCGCTGGTCCCCGCGTTCAGATCTATGGCATAAATATCCGCATCGGCCCTGGTGATGCTGTACGTGAATACGGGCTTCACTGAAGCTTCGATGAATCGAGCGTGATGGGGATCGTCGAGGTTCGCAACACCGAAACAGGGATAGGGCTTGGACCTTTTTCCGAGCGCCCTGAACAGGTTCGTTTTATCACTGAGGTACTGTTCGAAACTTCCATGGAACTCCAGGTGCTCGTGGGTGATATTCGTAAATACGCCTGCGTCGAAACTCACCTCCGCAAGCCGCGCCGTCTTCTCGGACAGGCCGTGGGACGTGGCTTCTATGACTGCGAATTCCTTGCCCTGCACGACCATCTCGTGCAGGAGTGCCTGTATTTCCGTAGCCTCTGGCGTGGACTGTCGGTATGGGTTTTTCTCGATGCTGTCCGCCACTTTGTAAGAAACTGTGGAAAGGAACCCCGCTTTTCTGCCGAAGCCTTCCAGAAGCTGATGAATGAGCGATACAGTAGTGCTTTTCCCGTCGGTACCCGTCACCCCTATGACCGCAAGCTTATCGGAAGGATGGTCGAAAAATCGGGCGGAAAGGATTGGCATCAGCTTTTTCGCATCGGAAACGCGGATATATGCGATGCGCGGATCATAGGAATCGAGAGGTTTCGTATGAATGACTGCAGCAGCCCCTTTCTCTATCGCCTGGGCGATAAACGCGTGGCCGTTCGTATGAATGCCATCCAAGGCGAAAAACAGATCGCCCCGTTTCAAAAGCCGCGAATCGTAAGTAAGGCCGGTTATCGTAGCGTCCGGAGCTCCGGCCTTGGAAATTGTGTTGATATCCCGGAGCAAAATTGATATCTTTTTTTCAGGCATGGAAGTATGGTAACAGCCGGTCGATACTTCTGCAAGTGTCGGCAAGGAAGGGGAATATGTACAGAGTGCGCATCGAAGATTCATTCGCAGCAGCTCACTATCTGGCGCATTATCACGGGAAATGCGAAAAGCTTCACGGCCACAACTACAAAGTACGGGTATATGCTCAAGGCGATACTCTGGATTCAGGTGGTATGCTCATAGATTTCGGAGTGCTCAAACAGGCATTGAAAAAGGTGCTCGAAGAATTGGATCATACGAATTTGAACGACCATGTGGAATTCAGGACTTCCGGAGACCCGAGCGCAGAGCACATAGCGACATATATATATCGGGCGATGAAAAAAGAACTGCCCGATTGTCCTATTTCCATGGTAGAGGTCTTTGAGACAGAGAAAAACCTTGCAGCCTACATACCGTCCTGAATCAGCCTCTCAGGAACAACAATACCTCTCGCGGCAGCTCATCGCATACCTAGGGAATAAACGAGCCTTGCTCGGATACTTACGGGACGTGTTCAGCGAGCTCGGCTCGAGGAAGCCTATAACGAAATTCTTCGATCCGTTCTGCGGTTCGGGCGCAGTCTCGCGGCTTGCCAGATTCATGGGTTACGAAGTGCATGCGAACGATCTCGAGTTTTACGCATACGTCGTGACCCACTCCCACCTGACCAACTCCAGGAAAGATATGAGCCGCCTCTTCCGTGTGCAGGGCGGAATCGAAAAAGCGTTCCGAACGCTCAATGCGTCGCCGAACGCAGCCGAACCGTATATGGCGCGCCACTATGCACCGAAAAACACGGAGATGGCGGACTACAGAACCGAACGGCTCTTCTATACGCAGGAGAACGCGAGATTCATAGACAGTGTGCGCGATTGCATAGAATCCTGGTATCCGGGATGGAACCTCGACGAAACAGCATCGCGGGAGAAAATCATTCTCGTCTCCTCGCTCCTATACGAAGCAGCCACGCATGCGAACACATCAGGTGTGTTTAAGGCATACCATAAGGGGTTCGGAGGCCACGGCAAGGATGCGCTCAAACGCATCATGAGCCCCATGGAAGTCGAAATTCCCGTGCTCATCGACCGCAGTCGACCTTGTAAGGTGAGTAACACGGAAGCGGCCGTGTTCGTTCGGTCAGGCTCTGCGGATCTCTGCTATCTCGACCCTCCGTACAACATACATCAATACGGAAGCAACTACCATGTGCTGAACACAATCGCACGCTGGGACAAACCCCCTGTGTCCTCTGAGCTGAATGCGGATGGGAGGCTCAAGGAAAAAGCAGCGATTCCCAAAACATGGATGAAGACAAGGTCTTCCTACTGCTCGAAACGCACCGCTCCTGCCGCCTTTGCGGACCTCCTCGACGGAATCGACGCAGGGATCATAGCTTTGAGCTACAATACTGAAGGAATCATCCCTTTTGAGACGCTCGTGGAAATGATGAATGCACAAGGTAATCTGGAGTTCTTCACCAGAGATTATGTCCGTTACCGCGGAGGCAAACAGAGCCTGTACAGGCAGATACACAATATGGAGCTCGTACTTGTGCTCATGCGGAGCGAGCGGAGGAAACCTCTGGACAGACTGGAGCTGGAACTGCTCCTCGCCAAACGGCGGCTTGACGAGCTACTGAAACGGGCATTCCACCCGGAAAAAATTAAAACGATGTTTCGAAGCAGGGACGGCTGGGTCGAACTCCATTCAGATCCGGTCCGCGCGGTGTGGGCCGCTATGGATCATTTGCATACCTTTATCGATACTTCCGAGCTGAAAGCTATTTCGGATAACGCAACGCTTTCGGAAATCGTAGATAAGCTCCAATTCTGTCTCTGTGCAACAAGAGAAGAAGAGCTCGACGCGTTGATCGGAATCCTGAAGTCCGATCTTTCGCCTTCGGAGCGCAGAAGCTGCCAGAAACGCCTGCTATGGGTACTGCGGAAGTATGCGTTCAGGAAATACAGGAAAGAATTCGCTCACTCGGTGGAAAAGATCAGGAGACTCATGATCGATTTTCCCGATGCGTTCTCAGGCATGGAACAGGGACTTTCGGAATTGGAATCCAGGGCTGCCCTGAGATTCGCGCACTGATCTTTGCACAATCCGCTCAAAACGATGGCGAACCGACCGGTGGATAAAAAACCCGCGGGAGTACCCGCGGGTCGCATTACTTCTGTACCTAGCGGTACCTCCTGTACCTAGCGGTACCTCCTGTACCTAGCGGTACCTCCTGTACCTAGCGGCCTTGCTGGCTGTATAGATACTTGAAATAATCCATATCGGTCGTCAGGGTTTTCTTGAAATTCGGGACGACCTGTTTGTACGATTCCACAGCACGCCAGAAATCGTAAAAACTCGGATCCTGCTGATACGCTTTCGCATATATGTCTGCAGCGAGCGCGTCCGCTTCTCCTTTGATCTTTTCCGCCTGCGCATACGCCGTGGAAAGAATCGTCCGCTTTTCCTTGTCGAGGCTTCCAAGCCATTCGCGCTTTTTCCCTTCTCCATACGATCTGAAGGCCTGAGCCCGTTGATTTCTCTCCTTGATCATGCGCTGGTACACGCTTTCGGTCAGGTCGTCCGAATACCGTATCTGCCGTATGATGATGTCGATGATTTCTATCCCGTACTGAGGAGTTATGTCCTTCACCAAAGCGAGCATTTCCTCGGAAAGTTGTCTCCTCCCTTTCACTACCGTTTCAAATTTTACACTCACGTTCGTGAACTGCTCGAGATCCGTACCGCTTTCCTGTTCCAGGCCCTGGATCACTTCCTTGCGCTCTATTTCATTTATGACGTTGGAATTCCTCACCGCCTCGCGCAGAGGGTTCTTGGCGATCACGGTTCTCACCGCAGAATCGATAATATTGTCCAGGCGTGCGAATCCCCGTTCCATGGTTGTGGAAGATTCGTAGAACTTCACGGGATCGCTGATCTTCCAGCGAGCGGTGGTATCCACCCAGATGAACTGGTTTTCCTGCGTGGGAATACGCTGCGGCTGACCATCCCAGGAGAGCATTTTCTTCGTATACTTCACCACCGTATCGATCATAGGCATCTTGAATTTGAGGCCCGCGGTAGTGGTGGAATCTTCGATTTTTCCGAACCGAGTTATTACCACCTGCTCTCCTTCTTCGAGAATATAGAACGGCCCTGCAACGAACAGTATAATGAGGAGCACGATCACCACTACGGTGACGACTATCGCGTTCTTTTTCATTGCGCCCCTCCTTTCGTTCCGCTTTCAAGGGGTTTGAAGGGTACGAAGTTCTTCAGACTCCGGTCTATGAGGTCGGTCGCATGGTCGGATTTGAACACATCTTCCACCATTTCGTAATACAACCGCGTACGCATGATGCTCGGGTTTTTTCTGTATTCCTTGAGCACCGCTTCGAACCTCGCGACATCGCCATTCGCCTTGTTCACGCGCTCAGCCGCATATCCTTGGGCCACTCTGACGATCTGCTCTGCCTCTCCGCGCGCCTGCGGGATCTCCTTGTTGTACGCCTCTTTTCCTTCGTTGATGAGCCTGTTCATGTCCTGGGTCGCCTTGTTCACATCCTCGAATGCGTCCTGGACCGCACCCTTCGGAGGCACAATGTTCTGGAGTTTCACGGTTATAACTTCCACGCCGAGGTTGTAGCCTTTGAACATCGCATTGAGCATCTGTTGGCTCTGCACTTCAATGTTCGTTCTTTCCGGACCCATAACATCGAGAATAGCACGATCCCCTACCATGAGGTTCAGAATAGACTGGGATATGTCCCGTATGGTCTGAGTCTTATACTCGACATTGAAAAGCCATGCTTTGGGATCCACGATCTTGTACTGGATGATCCACTGCACGTCTATGATGTTGAGATCGCCGGTGAGCATAAGCGACTCATGGGAATAATCTTTGCCAGAGACGATACTGGTTACACCGGATTTTTCAATTCTAAACCCGAACACTTCGTCCCACACGCGTTGAGTTTTCACATTGTAGTTTTTCTCAATGCCGAACGGCATTTTGAAATGCAGCCCCGCTCCGGTTATCCTGTTGAACTTTCCGAACTGAAGCACAACCGCCTCTTCGGTCTGGTCAACCACATAAAAACTGCTCATGATGAGTATGATCACCACGATCACAACGACTATAATTCCCAAAAGCCTCGGTCTCAATTTGAATTTAAAGGGAGCCTTGGGAGTGACATCGCGTTCCGACATGTTTCCTCCTGCAAAAAAGAATACCAATCAATTATAGCCAATAGTGCGGGAAAATCATACCCCTGTGCGACATACATCGGTTCCTCGAGTTGACATGATAGTATGGTATTCCTATAGTGAATACACCATGAAGAAACGACTCATAACATCCGCGCTTCCATATGTCAACAACATTCCGCATCTCGGAAACCTTATCCAGGTGCTCTCTGCCGACGTATTCGCCCGGTTCTGCAGGCAAAAAGGGTATGAAACTCTCTATGTCTGTGGCACGGACGAATACGGAACCGCGACCGAAACGAAAGCCTTGGAGGAAGGCATAAGCCCCCGCGAGCTCTGCGACAGATATCACGCCGTGCATACGGAGATATACCGGTGGTTCAACATCCGATTCGACAAATGGGGAAGAACATCGATTCCGGAGCAGACGGAAATCGTTCAAGACATATTCAGGAAGCTCGACCGGAACGGATATATAAAAGAAAAAACCATAGAACAGTTGTACTGCGAGCGGTGTGAGAGATTTCTCGCAGACAGATACGTGCTCGGCACCTGTCCGCACTGCAGCTATGCGGATGCGAGGGGTGACCAATGTGAAAGCTGCGGCAAACTCCTCGAACCGACAGAGCTCAAAGAGCCGCGTTGTGGCGTATGTGGAGGAACGCCTGACTTGAAAAGCACGCGTCACCTCTACATAGACCTCCCTGCCATAAAACCGAAACTCGAAGCGTGGATCGCAGGAGCATCGGTGAAAGGCTTTTGGGCGCGGAATGCAGTGAAAATGACAGAAGCCTGGATGCGGGACGGCCTTAAGGAGCGGGCTATAACGAGAGATCTGAAATGGGGGATCCCGGTGCCTAAGCCGGGTTACGAAAACAAGGTGTTCTACGTCTGGTTCGACGCCCCTATCGGCTATATCTCCATGACTGCCTCCCACACGAAAGAGTGGGAGGCATGGTGGAAACGACCCGACGACGTCGAACTTTTTCAGTTCATCGGCAAGGACAATATCCCCTTCCACACGGTGATATTCCCCTGTTCCCTGCTCGGCACGGGAGAGCCGTGGACCATGCTTCACCATATGTCTTCCACGGAATATCTGAACTACGAAAGTGGAAAATTCTCGAAAAGCAAAGGGATCGGCGTATTCGGCACGGACGCGAGAGAAACGGGGATACCGGCAGACGTATGGCGCTTTTATATATTCTACAACCGACCGGAAAAATCCGATGCCGTGTTCACATGGAAGGATTTTCAGGAAAAAACGAACAGCGAACTCATAGGCAACCTTGCAAACCTCGTGAACCGAACCCTCACCTTTGTGGAGCGATATTTCGAAGGGAACCTTATAGCGCCTCAGGGGACTGGTGGCTGCGGGGCGGACGCCGAATTCTGGCGCACGGTGAGGATCTACGAAGAACAGATCGCTGAAAATTTCGAAAGAGCGGAACTCAGAGACGCATTCAGAAAGGCTTTTGAACTTTCCTCGTTCGGAAACAAGGTGTTTCAGGATGGAGAACCCTGGAAATTACGAACCTCCGATCCTGAGAAAGCCAAGGCTCTCCTGTTCGATCTCGTGTACCTGGTGAGGGACCTCGCTATTCTCGTGTATCCATTCATACCCGAGACATCGGAAAAAATCCTCGGGTACCTCGGTTTCTCGGATGTTTCTTGGGATAACCTCGGGAAAACCGAAGGCATAACCACGGTAGGAAAACCCGAGATATTGTTCAAACCGCTGGAGGATCCGCTCATCGAAGAGCTAAAAACCCGCTATTCTGGAAGCCAGAAAGAGCGGGCCGGATCGCAGAAAGAAAAAGAGAAGGTTACTATGGAAGAGCACAAAACTGAATCAGCCCCCGTTCCGTCGGTTGAAGAGAGGTTCACGTCGCTCGTGGATCTGCGCGTGGCAAAGATAGTGAGGATCGAACGCCATCCGAAAGCGGATAAGCTCTATATTGAAACCCTCGACATGGGGACCGAACAGCGCCAAATAGTTTCCGGCCTCGTTCCTTATTACAAAGAGGAAGAGCTGCTCGGCAAGCACATTATAGTGGTGGCCAATCTGAAGCCTGCAAAACTCAGGGGAGTGGAGAGCTACGGTATGCTCCTCGCAGCAGAGGAAGGAGAAACGGTCGAAGTGCTATTCGTTCCCCATGCGGAACCAGGAGACCGCGTAACGCTCGCGGACAACGCAGACCGGCAGGCAGCGCCCTTTCAGCAGATCGATATAGACACATTCTTCTCGGTTCCTCTCACCGTGAACTCCGGCACCGTATTCGTAGGCCGTACTCCGCTCGCGGTGAAAGGAAAACATGTGACCACGAACATCGTGCGGAACGGGAAAGTCGGTTGAGCCTCTCCCTTGTTCCTGCAACGCTCAAAGATCTTGATTCCCATAACGTCCTCCTGCAGACGGGATTCTGGGGCGCGTTCAAAGCAGAATTCGGTTGGGATGCCCTGCCCTTCATGGCGGACACGGGAAACCGCACCTACCCCCTCCTCGTGCTGATAAAGAGCCTCCCTGCAGGCCGATCCCTCGCCTACATCGGTCACGGTCCGCAGATCGACGTCGCCCCGGACAAACGGAGCGAACTGCTCGCAGAACTGGCAGGTGCCTTGATGCGGCATATCCCTTCCGCGTGCATGTTCCTGCGCTTCGATCTCCCCTGGGGCACAGAGGGCGAGACCTCGTTCCCCGCTCCGCTCGGGGCTCCCCTTGTAAAAGCCCCCATGGACATTCAGCCTCCCGATACCGTGATACTCGATCTTACGCTCGATGAGGATACAATCCTGAAGTCCATGAAACACAAAACGCGCTACAACATAGGACTCGCTGCGAAAAAAGGCGTGATCGTTACCGAGGAATCCGCTCGAGCGCTGGACCTGTGGTACACCATGTACGAACAGACTGCAGCACGGGACAGAATCGCCCTGCATCCGAAACGGTATTATCAGCGGCTTTTCTCCCTCGCAGAGGAATACAGGGGAAAAGCTCCTGTGTTCAAACTGCTCTTCGCACGGGCCTATGAATCCATCCTTGCAGGCATTATTATCTGCCTGCACGGCACGCGTGCGACCTATCTGTACGGGGCATCCACAGATCAGCACCGGAACCTCATGCCCGCATATGCCCTGCAAATGGAAGCGATACGGATCGCGAAGGCGGCAGGGTGTACGACCTACGACCTTTTCGGCATACCTCCGAACGACGATCCTTCCCACCCTATGCATGGCCTGTACCGATTCAAAACAGGATTCGGCGGCACGATCGTGCATAGGCTCGGCTGTTACGATGTGCCGTACAGAAAGCTCGAGTACATCGGGTATAGAGGAGCAGAGGCCGTGAGAAAGTTTTACTATAAAACCCTCGTCAAAAAGTTCGGCGGCACAAGGGAGTAACATCTGTATTACGGTTTCTTCAATTGACAAAACATCGGATTTCTTACTAAATAAAAGTTCGGGACACCTCCCGAAATCCGCTCCACCAGAGGAGCGATAGGCCTCAAAACAGGGATCAGCCGATAGGTTGGTGAGGATTCCCACATTCTTTCGCTAAAGGAGACATTATGAAAAAAGGGATCAGTGCA
>CAZWAS010000027.1:12345-12575 GCA_964631915.1 uncultured Spirochaetales bacterium
TATCGTGATGCTCATGCTTCTCCCCCTGGCCGTATGGGCAGGCGGCAGCAAAGAAGCAGCCACAGTGAAGATCGGTTTCATTGGACCGCTCACAGGTGACTATGCGAACTACGGAAAGCTCATGACACAGGCGGTCAAGATAGCGGTCGAAGAGCGGAACGCAAAGGGCGGCATAGGCGGAGCGAAAGTCGTGTTCGTACCCGAAGATTCCGAAGGAAAAGCGGACAAGG
>CAZWAS010000027.1:12588-16744 GCA_964631915.1 uncultured Spirochaetales bacterium
AAAAACTTGCGACCATGGATAAGATCGTCGGTCTCGTCGGTGAAGTGTTTTCCAGCGCTTCGCTCGACATAGCGCCGCGCGCGGAAGCGGAAAAGATCGTCATGATCTCCCCCTCCTCAACGCATAAGGATCTGACCAACAAAGGCCAATACATCTTCCGCACCGTTATTACCGATTCCCTCCAGGCAACGGTATTGGCGAAATATGTATATGAAAAAATGGGAATCAAGTCCGTTGCGATCCTCTATATAAAGAACGACTACAGCCAGGGTCTCTCGGACGATTTCAGCGCTCAGTTCCAGGCTATGGGTGGAAAAATCGTTGCAGTGGAAACAGGGCTCCAGGGCGACAAGGACTTCAAAACCCAGCTCACCAAGATCAAAGCCGCTAATCCAGAAGCTCTGTTCATGCCGAATTACGTAGCGGAAATAGCTCAGATGCTCGATCAGGCGAAACAGCTCGGAATCAACGCAAAGATGCTGAGCGCAGACGGATTCACCAACCCTGAAATCCTCAGTCTCGCGAAAGAGCTCGCAAACGGTGTGGTGTTCTCCGGTCCGGAAAACGTGGATGCAACTGCATTCGAGAAGAAGTATCAGGACAAATGGGGCGAAAAACCGGACAGCTTCAGCCTCAACTCCTACGATGCAGCGAATATCATCATGGACGCGGTTCAGTATGCGTATGACAAAGCGAGCGCTGCCGATAAAAAAGATTTCAAAATCGACAGGAATCTGACCCTCGAATATGTGAAATCGGTGAAAAACTACAAAGGCGTGTCTGGCGACATCACATTCGCTCCCAACGGAGACGTGATAAAGAACATCGGCATATCCACTGTGGAAAACATGCAGTATAAACCGATAGGTGTATATACTGTAGAAGGCAATGCCTTGAAGCAGGTGAGATAACGATTGTACAAATAGCCGGCTCAGGGGGTGCCCCGGGCCGGCTTTTCTATTATTAATGATATAAGGAGACAATCCGGTGGGCATATCCGCCTTGATCCAGCACTTCATAAACGGTCTGACTCTGGGAGGAATCTACGCGCTCATAGCGCTGGGATACACCATGGTATATGGGGTTCTCAAGTTCATCAATTTCGCACACGGCGAGATACTCATGATGGGTACATACCTGGGGCTTCTCCTGTACAACACCCTCATCGGTACAGGGCATTCCGGAACCTGGGTTCTCATCGCTTTTTTCATCTCACTCATCTTCGCCATGATCACGAGTTCAGCCTTGGGCGTGATTATCGAACGCGTGGCATACAGACCGCTGCGTAAGGCTCCCCGCCTTGCTCCGCTTCTGAGCGCCATCGGAGTTTCCATAATTCTTGTGAATCTCGCAGCCATTCTGTTCGGAACGAAATCCAAACGCTTCGAGTATCCCTTCGATAATACTGCAATCCTCATCGGCGGCATCTCTATCACACCGAACCAGATACTCATACTCGCAGTATGCGTTGTACTCATGATCATGTTGAAGCTGTTCATAGATAGGAGCAGACTCGGCAAGGCCATGCGGGCGACGAGCCTCGATCAAGGCGTGGCTGCGCTCATGGGGATCAATATAGACGTCATCATAAGTCTCACATTCGCCATAGGTTCCGCACTCGCTGCTACCGCAGGCGTGCTCATCGCCTTAGAATACAAAGTGTACCCCACCATGGGAACTATGGCAGGGCTGAAAGCCTTCATAGCAGCAGTGGTGGGCGGCATAGGAAACATCAGTGGAGCCATGTTGGGCGGCATTCTCCTGGGCATCCTCGAAACCTTCGGAGTCGTGATACTCGGCATACCTCAGGGTTTCAAAGATACCATAGCGTTTTCCATCCTGATCCTCATCCTGCTCATAAAGCCATCCGGGCTGCTGGGAAAATCGACACGAGAGAAGGTATAGCCATGAAACCGACATTAAACCATAGAACGGGGCAGCACCATGCTTAGTTTCTTATTGCTGCTGGTGATATTCATCGGGTTGTACGCCATACTCGCGATCAGCCTCAACCTCATAACCGGATATACGGGACTCCTGTCGCTCTGCCATGCAGCCTTTTACGCCATCGGCTCGTACACAACCGCAATACTCATGGTGAAACTGCACATGAACTTCTGGTTCGCCATGGTCCTGTCCGGTTGCATGACTGCGGCGCTGGGTATATTCATCGGTCTACCAACACTCCGCCTGAAAGGGGATTACCTCGCGATAGCGACATT
Organism: uncultured Spirochaetales bacterium; assembly: GCA_964631915.1. GTDB lineage: Bacteria > Spirochaetota > Spirochaetia > CAZWAS01 > CAZWAS01 > CAZWAS01. The sequence goes on from CAZWAS010000027.1 coordinate 14,811, forward strand.
GGGATTCGGAGAGATAGTGCGCAACATCATCATCAACTGGGATGCGCTGACCAACGGCCCTATGGGTATAAACGGCATACCAGCGCCAAAGTTTTTCGGCCTTGTTGTGGACCCGCTCAAGAAATGGCCGTTCATAATCCTCGTGTGGGTCGTAGTGCTTATAACATACTTTTTCTTCAGGCGCATCATCCGCTCGCGCTTCGGCAGAGCCTTGGAGGCGATCCGCGAAGACGAAATAGCCGCATACGCGATGGGCATCAACATTTTCAAGTACAAAGTGATATCGTTCGCCATTGGAGCTTTTTTCGCAGGAGTGGCAGGAAGTATCTGGGCATCCTTCAACGGATCCGTGAACCCCAATACGTTCGATTTCATGCTTTCAGTAATGATTCTCTGCATGATCGTGCTCGGCGGCCTGGGAAGCAACCTCGCAGCCATCATAGGAGCTCTCCTCATCGTGTTCATTTCCGAGCTTCCGCGGCTTTTCGGTTTCTCTTCACTCATACCCGCACAATTCAAACAGATACTCTTCGGCATCGTGCTTGTTGCCATGATGATTTTCAGACCCCAGGGAATACTCGGCAGGCAGAAAAGCGCAATCTACCATCTCCTCAAAGGCACGACGAAAGGAGCGCGGCAGTGAGTTACCTGTATACGAAAAAACTACGGAAGGAGTACGGCGGTGTCATAGCAGTCGCGGATGTGGATTTCCATGCGGAAACAGGAGACATCAGCGGGCTCATAGGACCGAACGGAGCAGGCAAGACCACCCTCTTCAACAATATCACCGGACTCGATGTACCGACCAGGGGACAGGTATTCTTCGACGGCAAGGACATAACAGGAAAGCCGGCATACGCCATAACGAGGCTCGGTATAGCCCGCACGTTCCAGAACATCAGGCTATTCAAAGAGATGACCGTGCTCGAAAACGTCATGATCGGGAGGCACTTCAAAGGCCATGAGCAGAATAGAACGTTCAGGGTATTCTCATCGCTCATCAATCAGAAGAACGAGGAACAGAACATATTCGAGTCCTCGATGAAATGGCTCGAATTCTTTGGCCTTACCCCGTTCGTAGATCGGCTTGCGAAGAACCTCCCTTACGGCAAACAGCGGGAGCTCGAAATAGCGCGGGCTCTTGCTACTGAACCGGGACTTCTTTTTCTGGACGAACCGGCGGCAGGAATGAACCCCAACGAGACCGAAGAGCTCATGCAAACCATACGAAGAATCCGCGATACGGGAATCAGCATCATACTCATCGAACACGACATGAAACTCGTCATGAACATATGCGACCGGATCACTGTGCTCAACTACGGTCAGAAAATCGCCGAAGGTACGCCCGCTGAAATAAAATCGAACGATCTGGTCATAGAGGCCTACCTCGGGAGGGATGAATGACGCCGATCCTCTCTGTAAACGGCATAGAGCTGAAATACGGAAACATAGCTGCACTCAGAAACGTGAGCATAAGCCTGGAAGTCGGTTCCATTGTGTGCCTCATCGGTGCGAACGGCGCGGGGAAATCCTCTTTGCTGAAAGCCATTGTTGGACTCGAGCCGATATCCGCAGGTTCCATCCGGTTTCAAGACGATCTCATAGCTTCCGCAGGAACGAAAGCCGCCGATGCCGACACACTTCAGAAGGTTACACTCACGAGCGATAAGATCGTAGCCAGAGGAATTGCCTTAGTTCCCGAAGGTCGACGTATGTTTTCAGATATGACGGTACAGGAAAACCTGGAAATGGGGGCGTTCCTGAAGCGGGACGAACAATATATCCGCACAAAAATGCAGGAAATGTTCGACCTCTTCCCCATTCTCAAAGAGCGCAGAAGACAGAAGGCAGGCTCGCTCTCAGGCGGCGAACAGCAGATGCTCGCGATTTCGCGTGCGCTCATGAGCTCGCCGAAGCTCCTCCTTCTCGAC
>CAZWAS010000027.1:16760-17280 GCA_964631915.1 uncultured Spirochaetales bacterium
GCCTCGCGCCCCTCATCATCCGGAACATATTCGACACGATAGTGAGGATCAACAGAGACGAAGGGGTGACGATTTTCCTCGTGGAGCAGAATGCCCATATGGCTCTTCAGGCTTCGCAGAAAGGATATGTCATGGAAACGGGAGTCATAACGATGGAAGATACCGCAGCCCGACTCCTGGAAAACGAAAAGGTAAAAGCCGCATATCTCGGCGCGTAATGTCGCATGAGGGGAGGTATACATGTTTGTCGGACCTAAAATGACCAAGAACCCCATAACGGTGAGGCCAGAAACTCCAGTAACAGAGGCCCATGCGATGATGCTGAGGGAGAAAATACACCACCTTCCAGTATGCGACAGGCACAACAAGCTGGTGGGCATCGTCACGGAAAAAGATCTGCTCTACGCCATGCCTTCTCCCGCATCGACTTTGGATGTATATGAAATGCGAAACCTCCTCGAAAAAATCCATGTCGAGAAAGTGATGCAGAAAAAAGTCATAACCGTACATGCGGATACTC
>CAZWAS010000027.1:17290-18476 GCA_964631915.1 uncultured Spirochaetales bacterium
GGGCCGGCCGGCCACCGCGCCATGCTGGATGCAGCGCGCATCATGGCCGACAACAACATAGGGGGGCTTCCCGTCATGGAAGGCGAAAAGCTCGTAGGCATCATCACTGAGTCAGACATATTCAGGCTTTTCATAGAGCTGTTCGGTACGAGGAGGAAGGGGATCCGGCTCACACTCACGGTTCCGGATGTGGAAGGCGTGCTTTCGCAAATCAGCTCCGCGGTGTACAACGAAAACGGTAACATCGTTTCCCTCGGGACCTTTCTCGGCCAGGATTCCACGCGGCTTCTCATGGTCATGAAAGTGGAAGGCGTGGAAAAGGACAAGCTCCTTGCAGCCCTTTCCCCGCATGTGGCAGAGATAACGGATGTAAGGGAAGCCTGAAATCCGGCAGAGCCTCTATTTTTTCCTCAGCTTGTTTCCCAAGGCGACCGCGAGAATGATGATTGCTCCGCGTATGATCATCTGCTGACTGACGCTCAGGCCGGCTATGATGAGCCCGTTGTTGATCATGCCCATGAGAAGCGATCCTACTACCGCTCCTATGACGGTTCCTGTGCCCCCGGCCATGCTCGTACCACCGAGTATGACTGCGGCTATGACGGACAACTCGTCCCCTTCGCCAAAGGTATACCTGCCCGCCTGCATTCTGCCGGCATACAGTATGCCTGCTATACTCGAAAACAGACCGCACATGAGCATGGCAAGGAACTTTATTCTGTCCGTTTTGATGCCCGTGAAGCGCGCTGCAATTTCGTTTCCGCCCGTTGCAAGCACTTTTTTCCCGTAAGGCGTTTTATTGAGAAGAAGGAAGCCGAATACGAGAAAGAGCAGCGTCCATACCGCCAAAATGGGGCGCCCTCCTATAGCGCCGGTTCCGACCACGAAGGTAAAGCTCTCGTTGAGAATGGGAATCGCCGCCGTATCAGACACCCACATGGCGAATCCCCGGATTATGCCCATAGTACCGAGGGTGACCAGGAAAGCCGGAATTCCCACGACGGTTATCAATAGCCCATTGATCGCTCCTATCCCTGCTCCGAGGGTGAGCCCTCCCATGAGAGCCAAAGGTATGCTGTTTGTGCCATTCAGTATCAGAGCGGTTACAATGGAGGAGAGGGCCGTTATGGCTCCGACCGACAAATCTATCTGCCCTGCACCTATGACGAACGTCATCGCGATGGCC
>CAZWAS010000027.1:18486-24914 GCA_964631915.1 uncultured Spirochaetales bacterium
ATGGATATCATGGCGGTCTGACGCGTTATGTTCAACAGATTCACCATGGAAAGAAATCCGCGGTTGCCAAGCAAAACAGCGAAAAGAACAAACATGAACACGAAAGCCAGATATACTATCAACTTGCTCCAGTCTGGTTTTCGCTTAACGCCTGTGGTACTGTTATTGAAATCAGGCTTGGATCGCATGCTGGACGACCTCCTCGTTTTCTATGTCTTTTCTCGACATCTCATGCAGAATTCTCCCCTTGCTGAGTATCAGAATCCTGTCGCATACGGCCAACAGCTCTGATAGTTCCGAAGAGACCAGGATAACCGCATTCCCACTGTCGGAAAATTTGCGTATGATGTCGATGATCTCTCCTTTGGCGCCGACATCTATGCCTGCGTTCGGCTCGTCCAGCAGGAGCACCTTCGGCTTTGTTCTAAGCCATTTTGCCAGAACGACTTTCTGTTGATTGCCGCCTGACAGCAACCTCGAAATCTTGTGTATACCGTCGGTTTTGATGTTCAGTTCCGATACGCTTTCCGAGACCAGCACATCGGTCTTGCGGTCGTCGAGAAAGAGCAACCCTTTGAGCTGCTTTAGGATGGGCAGCGATATATTCTGCTTTACGGTATGGGAAAGGATGAGCCCCTGCCAACGGCGGTCTTCCGGCACGAGAGCTATCTTCGCCTTTACGGCATCCGCGACGGATCGGATTTTCACCGGTTTCCCCTCTAAAAGGATTTCGCCTTTTTCCGGCCGCCGTATGCCGAATATGGCTTGGAGTATCTCTGTTCTTCCGCTTCCCATGAGCCCCGCTATTCCGAGCACTTCACCTTTTCTCACATGAAACGTTATGTTCTTGATCCAGTGTTCCACCTGCAGATCTTTCACTTCGAACAGAGGGGCACCGTCTCCTGTATACCTCCGATCTTTCCATTCGAAGGTTTTCTCCACATTTTCTCCCATGATATACGTTATGATCGCTTCGATGCTCAGCTTCCGAGCCGGCTCCGTTATGACGTTCTTTCCGTCGCGGAGCACGGTGACTTCATCCGCGATCCGAAGTATCTCGTTCATGCGATGGGAGATATACACAACGGAGACCATTTTCTCCTTGAGAGTTTTTATCAGATCGAAAAGAATGCCTACTTCCGATTCGGAAAGAGAGGCGGTAGGTTCGTCCATGATTAGAATTTTCGCGTCCATGGAGAGCGCTTTAGCGATTTCCACGAGTTGGCAGCAGCCGACGCTCAGCGTATTCGTAACTGCTTTCGGGTCGATCTGTATGCCGAACTTGTCCAAAAGCTCTTTCGCCTTTCTGAACATCAGCCGTTCATCGAGGAAAAACCCAACCTTTCTCTTTTCCTGATTGAGAAATATGTTTTCCGCCACGGTCAGCGTGGGGATGATGCTCAGCTCTTGGAAGATCATCCGAATGCCATGCCTGCTCGCATCGCCATAGCCATGAAATCGAGTTTCTCTGTCGTGCACCTTGATAATGCCGGAATCGGGGGAATATACGCCGGTGAGAATTTTCATGAGTGTCGATTTACCCGCTCCGTTTCCCCCGACCAGCGCGTGCACATGCCCCTCTTCAAGACAGAACGACACGTTTTCCAAAACCTTTACGCCGTCGAAAGATTTTCGTATGTCGTGCATTTCCAAGACATAACGATTCATACCATCACTCTCTTTTCCGCAATCCGCTCCTGATGCATATTCTTCTCAGCAATTCGTCTTTTCCCACTTTCCAGTGACCGCAGAGGCGGTCACTGCATCGCATATCAAGGAGATTTTGTAACCGTCCTCGAAGTCGGGGGAGCAGTTCGAATCTTCGGCGACGGCCTTGATGAAATCGCGACACTCGACGATCTTGATCTCGCTGTAGCCGATTCCCAAAGCAGGGATAGGCCAGAGTCCGTCGCCGTACGGATGAGCTGGTCCAGTATATACCGTTCTGAATCCTCTACAATCGGCTGGATCATCCGCGAAAAACACTTGAAGCTCGTCCCTCCGCTCGTAGTTGAAGAAGAGAGACCCTTTATCGCCGTGTATCTCGAAGGTGATGAAATTGTTGCGGCCCCATCCGTTCCGTGTTGCCTCTATGCTTCCGAATGCTCCGTTTCTGAATCGTATCATAAAACTGACTTCATCATCCACATCCACAGCACCTTTTGGTGCTCCGCTTCCGCTTTTTATGGTTCCCAGCTTGTCAATGGTTCCGTTTTGGATCGGTCGCTCTTTGATATACGTCTTCAGACTAGCACACACCTCCTCCATTTCTCCTCCCAGATATCGCGCTATATCTATGATGTGGGTGCCGATATCCCCAAGGGTTCCGGAGCCTGCGATTTTTTTCTGAAACCGCCACGACAAAGGCGAATTAGGATCAGCCGACCAATCCTGCAGATACGTACCGCGGAAATTGAGGATTTTCCCGATCTTTCCTTCCTCGATATATTTCCTCGCAAGAGCGACCGCAGGGGTTCTTCTGTAATTGAAAGCGAGCATGTTTTTCACCTTCGCTTTTTTCACCGCATCAAGCATGCGCTTTGCCTCTTCGCTCGTCCGCGCGATTGGTTTTTCGCAGAAAATGTGTTTCCCTGCCTGTGCCGCTGCCACCGCTATTTCCATATGCGAGTCGTTCGGTGTGCAAATGTCCACAATATCGATTTCCGGATCTTCGACGATCTTCCGCCAATCGCTTACGTGTGTCTCGAATCCGAAGCGCAGAGCAGCTTCCTGTGCCGACTCTTCGGTCAGATCAGCGATAGCCTTCTTCAACGGAAGGCCCGGTGCCGGCCAGAAAAACATGGGCATGCTCGCATATGCCATAGAATGAGCCTTTGCCATGAATCCGGCGCCTATCAAGCCTACATTGTACTGTTTCATAACCGTTTCTTCCTTCCCTTACAGTACACCATATCTTCCCAGGATACGATGCATGATATGATTTTAAACCAAGCGGATAATTTGTATTGTGCAGGACACTTCGCAATTTCCTCTAAGCATCCCGCACATTTCATTCCTTTGTTTTATTTGAGAACTTTTTTGATTTCGTCAGGAGCTTCCCTATGGTATACGATCCTATATGCCTCAAGAATGTTCTGTTTTGTCACTTCCAAAGCGGGTACCGCTACATAATCCGGAGCCGGTTTTCCGAGCAAAGAGAGTCGCCTCGGCTACTCCTTGGTCGTAAGGCAACTGAGCCCCGAGCCCTTTCACCATACCGCCTTCCGCTATCATACGGGCAACGTTGTTGCCGAGATCTATGGTGGTTATGACAAGGTTTTTCCTTCCGGCTGCGATTGCGGACGCCACAACAGCTTCGGCCGGTACATCCCATACCGCAAATATGCCGTTGAGATCGGGATTCTTCGTAAGCATGGCATCGGCCACTTCCGTCACTTTATTCGGATCGTTGAAGCCACCCCTGTCTACGATCTGTATACCAGTATATTTTTCCTTGATCGTTTTCTCGAAGGCCTCGACGCGTTGCCTTGTGACGAAAAAGTCGGCATCATAAAAAATGACGCCTATCTTGCCTTTGTTCTGCAATTCCCGCGCCATAATATCGGCGGCCTTCACGCCGTTCCCATAATTATCAGCGGAAACCACACTCACATAATCCTTTCCCACGGTAAGGCCATTCGGAGTGTTATCCATAAATACGACTTTCACCCCTTGATCTGCTGCCTTTTTGAAAGCCGGAGCGGATGAAACCGGGTCGACCGGTATGCTCACTATGATATTCGGCTTGAGCGCAAGCACATTCTCGATATCCGCCACCTGTTTTTCCGCCTTGAAGTTGGCATCCGTCACTGCGACAACCTTTATGCCGAGTTTGGTGAACGTATCCTTCAGACCCTGAAGCTGCGCAGTCGACCAGTCGTTTCCCGCGTAATGGAACACGATCGCAGCTGAATAGTTGCCGCTTTTCACTTTCGCTATTTCCTCATCGCTCAGGCTTAGCGTTTTCGCGGAAGTCGCTTTCTCTCCGTGGGGGCCGGTGCTCAGTATTTCCCCGGTTCCTTGCTCAGCTATAGACCTTTCCTTTACAGTCTGCGATTCGGTCGGTGCCTTGCTCTCCGTCTGTGCGCTCCCCGACGAACGAGAACATGCTGTAAGCAAGAGGCCGGTAATGAATACACATGCGACCAATCCCGTTACTACCGATTTTTTCATTTTACTACCTCCATATTTTTTGGGTTACCCGAAAAGGGTCATATCGTTATGAACGAACTGGAACCGCCGGATTTTTCCGGAAGCATCAGGAACTCAGGGTATCGATATATTTCCGGGAAACAATAGCCGCTTCAGCCGGATCGCCTGCATAGCCGTCCGCTTCCACGGTATAATCGACCGGATGTGTGCTTTGCGAAAGAATAGAGACTATGGTTGCGAAATCGATCCTTTGCCGAGAGGATAGAATCCTCCTTGTTTGTAGTCCTTCAAATGGATGTAACGGATGCGGTCCCGATATTTCCGTACTGTTTCCACCGGATTACCGCCTCCTGCTGCGATGTGTCCGCAGTCGGGGCAAAGGGATATTTTCGTCTTCGGCATAAGCTTATCCAGCTGTTCCGGGCTCTGTACCATAGTCCCCAGATGAGGGTGATAGCTCGCTATGAGGCCTCTGTCCGCAGCGAGCCTCATCACTCTGTCGAGATTGGCGGCGAGCTTATCGAAATCCGATTCCCTGATTCCGTCCGAACGTATTGCTCCTCCGCCCACGCAGAGGTGCTTGGCGCCGAATTCGGTCGCCAAATCCGCGACGCTTTCGATCTTGTGAAGCTCTTCTGCGAATATTTCATCGAAGATGAAGTCGGCACCAGTATAAACTGCGAGCAGCTTCACGTTATGCTTTTTCAACATATCGAGAAACATGGTCTTCTTCTGCGCATATTCGACAAGATTTCCGTCGAATATCTCGATCATATCGAATCCTGCTTTTGCGATGGCACCGATCGCTTCCTCGTCTTTACCCGTCGAAAGATAGTACAGGTCTTTTATCGAGGTCACTCCTGCAGGATGTCCCACGACCGATCCCCAAGCATTCGTCATATACCCTGTTTTCATGGTTTTCTCCTTTGCATAGTCCAATGGGAAGGAGCTGTAACGGTCCTGCTCTTACATCCCTCCCAACGCTTCGAGTAGAGCCGGAGGCTCTTTCTCTTTTATTATCTCCTTCCAGGCTTTTGCCAAATTGTTCCGCGTAACGCTGTACGGTTCCACGCCTATAAAGGGATGGACCTTCTTGCCGAGCAAGGCATTTGCAGCCGCATATGCCATGGCCATTCCTTGTTCGTAGGGACGTTGGGAACTTAATCCTTTTATCATGCGGCCCTTCGCCATATTGATCGCCACATCGAGATCGAGGTCGCATGTCACCACCGATACATCCTCCCTACCCATATCCGACAGCGCGTGCAACACCTTCAACGCAGGGCCTTCCCAGGACACGTAGAGCCCCTGTATTTCGGGGTGAGTCTTCATCATCTCGCGACATATGTTGTACACCCGCTCTTCCTTATGAAAGCTCTCCATTGCTACTATATCTATGTTGGGATATTCGTCCCTCAGCACCTGTTCCGCTGCGAAATCCCTCTGTTTCGTGGCGAAAAAAGGTTCACCATGCTTGATGAATCCTACCTTTGCAATAGATTCGTTCTTGAAGCAGTCGCCCAGAATTTTCCCTGCGTTATAGCCGTTCTCCCGCTCGTTCACCGATACGCAGGTCACGTAATCTCCGGGCTTCAATCCCATAGGAACATTGGTGATCAGTATCAGCTTGGTTCTGCTTTTCACTATTTTCTGGTAGCTCGAGGCGGTTATCACTTCGTCCGTGGGAATGCTGATGAGTATGTCCGGTTCTTGGAGAAGCAAGCCTTCCAACTGTTTGCACTGCAGGGCGGCGTCGAAATGCGCATCCGTCACTGCGATGAGCTTTATGCCGATTTTGTTGAACACATCTTTCATGCCCTGTTCATGCAGCCGCATCCAAGCCTTTCCCGAATAATGAAAAGAGATCGCAGCAGTGTGGCTTCCTTTCTGCAACTCTTCGATTTCCGCTTCGGTAAGCGCCAATTCATCCGGATACACCGCCCGCTCGCCGAAAGGTCCCCGTCCGATTATTTGTGTGGATTTCCTTATCCGCAATTCCACCGGGATCCGTTTCACCGCAGCCTCAACGCTCGAGCCGGAGAGTTCGGCCAGCAAGGCATCGACCGCCGCCCTTCCCATGCGCTCAGGATGTTGAACGACCGTCGAGAGCGGCGGATTGCACAGTGCGCACCACTCGTAGTCGTCGTATCCTATGATGGATATATCCTTCGGGCATTCCATGCCGTGCTCAGATATGTATTTCAGGGCACCGAGGGTCAGTTTATTATTGGTACAGATGACGGCGGTGGGTCTATTTTTGGTGTTCATGTATTTAT
>CAZWAS010000027.1:24932-32086 GCA_964631915.1 uncultured Spirochaetales bacterium
TGTTTTTGTAGTCAGCGTCGCTTTCGTCCGTATTGACCACTAGATCCGGATCGAACGGTATTTCATATTCCGCGAGCGCCTTTTTATACCCTTCCAAACGCTCGTGGCTCGTCGTTATCCTGTCTGTCCAGAGAAAAATGATGATCCGCTCATGCCCGCTTTTTATCAAGTGCGATGTCGCCAGATATGTTCCGTCTATGTTGTCCGAGAGAATCGCGTTCGCTTCAATATCATCGACCGCCCTATCCACGAACACGAAGGGCAAAGCAGAATCCAGAAGCGGTTTCAAATCTTCGGGATCCCTGCTCAGGGGAGAGAGAATCAGAGCCTCCACCCGTTTGTCCTGCAACACCTGCCGAATGTAGATGTGTTCGCGTACCTTATCCTCGTTGCACGAGTAGATGGCGCAGGCATAGTCCTTCTGTTTCAAGTATTCCTCGATGCTCTTCGCCATTTCCGCAAAGAATCCCCTGGTGATATCGGGCACTATCAATGCCACGGTCTTCATCTTTTTGCCGGGAACACCCTGCGGCACAACATTCGGTTTATAGCCGAGCTTCGCAATAGCATCGTTCACCTGCCGGATCAATTCAGGGCTGACATATCGCGTTTTGTTGATTACATGCGAGACTGTCGCGATCGAGACGTTTGCTTCCCGGGCTACAGCCTTTATGGTGATCACAGAATTTCCTCCGCCTTGTTTACGTTAAATCGTAACATTTGAGTAGTTAACTGTCAATTTTTTTCTTAATTTTTGGACATTATTTCTTACTAGCAACACAAATTCGAGCAAATTTATCTTTATTTACGTAAATAAGAAATATTACTACTACTGGTTACTCGGTAAGGCGTTCCATAAGGAAACGCATGAAAAACTGGGGGAAAACGCAATGTATCAGCTTACAGCTTCTGTCGGTATTCCTGGGGGCTTACTCCACAGATTTTTTTGAAAATCCGGCTGAAATACAGTTGATCTTCGTATCCTACGATGCTCGATATTTCCTTTATTTCCATATCCCGGTATTCGGTCAGGAGTTTCTGCGCATGGGTGATGCGCAGTTCTATGAGATAACGGTTCGGAGTGTTCCCCGTGATCTTCTTGAAAACTTTTGCTGCGTACGGCGGTTGCACGTGCAAAGCGCGTGCTATTTCGGTCACTGAGATCTGTTCCGCAAAATGATTTCGCAGATATTCCACCATGTCCTGTGCAAGCGCCTCCTGAGCAGCATGCTCTGAATAATTCATACGCACACTTTCGAAACCACATCTTTCCTTGTCCAATTGCATGTAAATATCCGCCAATACCCGCCTGAGCTCCTCGATTTTGATCGGCTTGAGCAAGTAGTCCTTCACGCCGAAACGGATCGCAGTCTTTGCATAAGAGAAATCGTCATATCCGCTCACGATCACCGTTTTCAGGTGCGGGAAGCGGTAATAGGTTTCCTCCAGAAGCGCAAGACCGTCTTTGACCGGCATCCGTATATCGGTGATGAGCACATCGGGATGCAGCTCCTCTATGAGCCGGAACGCATGATCCCCGTTATGGGCTTCTCCTGCGACTTCGAAGCCCTCATGGCATTGTCCGATCTTCTTGATGAGGTTTTCTCGTATGAGCGGTTCGTCTTCCGCGACAACTACTTTAAACTTTCTTTCCCCGTGCATACGGCCCCCCAATGATCACTCTCGCTCCTCCCGACTCACTGTTTCCAACCGAATACACCGTTGCATCGCCGTAATACAACATGAGTCTGTAGTATATGTTCAGAAGACCCATACCGTTTATCTGCATAGCCGTATTTCGCTCTTCCTCCGCCGTTCCTCCGATCCTTTCGGAAAGTTTGGATAGCTTCACTTCGTTGAACCCAGGACCGTTATCCGTAATCGTGATCGTCCACCCGTCCTGAAACGCCGCTCCTTTGATCTCGATATTCCACGGAGGTTCCCTGTCTATGCCGTATTTCATCGTATTTTCGATGATAGGCTGTATGAGGAGTTTCGGCACTTCCACGACCAAGAGACTTTCGGGAATGCTGATGCTGTAGTTAAGCTGATTCTGGAAGCGGATTTTCATGCATGCGAGGTAGCGCTCGGCATATTCGGCCTCTTCCGCTATCGTAACGTAGGAGGATTTACTCGAAGAAATATAGCGCAAAAGATGAGTCAGATTATCGACGGTCTCGCTGATTTTCTCTCTCTGCCCTTCTTCCGCCATGATGCTGATCGTGGTGAGCATATTGTATATAAAATGTGGATCCATCTGCGCCTGAAGCGCGAACATGGTCGCCTGTATCTCATGCGTACGGGCATCGAGGGCCTGTTGCATGGAATCCTGAAGTTTTCTGTGCATACGCTGAAACGCAAGCTGAAGCTCTTCGAGCTCATTGAGATCGGACGGAATGGCAGAAGGGCTCGCGGAAGAGATAGCTTCCCAGTCGAGGTCGGAAACGGCATCGTGAATTTCTTTCAGGGGAGTCGTCAGCTTTCTCGACAAGCGCGAAGCGACGAATACCGCCATGAGGATAAACGCAGAACCGGAAAGGAATATGATTTTCGTAAAATCGTATACAGGTTTGAAAAGCTCCCGCTCTTCCTTCGCTACTACGATCCTCCAGTCGGACTGCCTGCAATTCTTCACGATCAGCATCTCGCGCCTTCGCGTCTCTCTGTTGATCCTTGTTTTTATTTCACCTTCTTCTGTTTCGGGACGAACCGGCTCGGCGTATTTCGAGTCCCGGGCATTACCGAACGGATATATCCGGTTGCCCGCCGAATCGAGAACCAGTACCTGATACGCCTCATTTGGGAAATCCTTGAACACCATATCCGTGAACTGCTTCACCTCGATGACACCGGCAGGTTCACGGTACGTTGAAAAAAACGTCCGATAGAGGGAAATGTATTTGGTATTCTTGTATAAAGGAAATGTCTGTTCGAGCAGCGTATCGCTGTGCGGCATGGACAGGTATTTCGTTCCGGAATACGCATCCGCTTTTTCGAGCCATGGAATGTTTCGTACCGAAAGCTGCGCCGCCTGGGAAAAAACGCCAGCCCCGATCATCTCTCCTTTGAAATCGTAATAGTTCACCTGAGGGACCGGTTTGAACGGGCCGATGATCGTTGAAATAACATCGATTATATTTTTTGTATTACGGTATTTCAGCGCGCGCTGCTCCGCATCCTGAGTTCTCTCGTTCAAGGAAAGGTGTTCAGCCACGAGCTGTTTCAGGAGCGTCGAATAGGATATGTTGAGGGAAACGATATTCATCCGCGATATTTCCGAATCTAGACTGTTCACCAAGGAGGAAGAAATATCCCGCAAGGCGTCCATAGCCTTGTTTTTGAGCAGGTCCGTGGTGAAAAAATAAAATACTGCGGTGAATGTGACAATCGTCGACAACACAAGTATGACGTAGGAAAAGAAAAGAGTGGAACCGACACTTTTTTTTCTTTTTGCAATCATCTCTTTCTCATGGTCTTAGATCATAGAATCGGCCGTATGCCTTGTCAAGAAAAAAATCCATATGACAGATCGGTTTTGTCTATATGCAACTGGAATGAATGGCTGTACACTGCATTGTATGCCGGTCAAAAAAGGACTCTCCTACATACTGAATATCGATTCTGCGCATAGAGGATTATACATCGCGGTTGCTGCTCTGCTAGTTGCCGCCATCTTTATCAATTTCGTCACAGGCGTTAACTTCTTCGGTTTCAGCAATCTGTTGAGCGTAGCGAGAGGATTCTCCATGCTCGGGATAGCTGCATTGGGGCAGACCATCGTCATCATTTCTGGTGGACTCGACCTATCTGTCGCGGAAGTCATATCTACTGCGAACGTGTTCGCAGCAACCTTCATGAACGGCATGAATTTCCTTTTCCTTCCCATAACGCTCGTGACGCTTTTGTTCGGCGCTGTAGCCGGACTGCTCAACGGAGCCCTTGTTACGAAACGGGCGGTACCTCCTTTCATAGCTACGCTCGGCATCTCTATCGTATTGAAAGGAATACGCCTCATCTGGACCGAAGGGCTCCCAAGAGGGAGAATACCGGAAAATCTCAAGGAGCTCGGGACCGGCACATTCATCGGAATTCCGAACCTCTTCTTCGTGTTCGTCGGCATCGCTATAATAATATCAATAGTATTATCTAAAACTGGTTATGGAAGAAAACTCTATGCAGTAGGGAACAGCAACGCGGTGTCCAACCTCTGTGGCATCAGGAGTGCCAGAATAACGATAACGGCCTATATCTTATGTGGTATTTCCGCGGCTCTCGTGGGAATTCTCCTCGGCGGATACACAGGAATGTCCGATCAGCTCATCGGCGAAGGATACGATCTGGATACCATAGCCGCCGCAGTGCTCGGGGGAGCGGTCATAGGAGGAGGAACCGGAAGCGTCCGGGGAACCATTCTCGGCGTGTTCATCATGCTCATCATCACGAACCTTCTGCTCCTCGTCCATTTTCCTATTCAAAGCCAAATGCTGATTAAAGGACTCTTGATCATATTCGCACTGTGGATGAACGGGAGAAAGGAAACATGACGAATACAATTCGGATTCTTGTCTGTTGTCGACAGACACAAAATATTTCTAAAAGGAGATAAGCATGAAAAGGTTCACAAAGATCATCGTTCTCCTCCTGGTCTGCCTTTGTGCGGTTTTCTCTCTGTACGCCGGAGGAAAACAGGAAGCCAAGGGACCGAAAAAGGACGGCATAGTGATCGGTTGGAGCAACGCAGGCATGGGGGATTCATGGCGACAGTTCCTGGTAGCGAACTTCAAGGCGGAAGTTGCGAAATACAAAGAAATCAAACAGTACTACATAACGAATGCCGACGAGAAGCCCGAAAAACAGATCGCGGACATTGACGACCTCTTGGTCAAAGGCATCGACGCTCTCATCGTGTATCCGACGGTAGGCGACGCGATCGTGCCGGCGATCGAACGCGCCTATGCGACGGGTATACCGGTCATCGTGTTCGGCGGTACCATAGGAACGGACAAGATCACCTGCCTGGTGACTCAGGACCTCAAGGAATTCGGAAGGGCGCAGGCCGAATGGCTCGCGAAGGAGCTGAAAGAACAGGGGAAAATCGTTATGTTAAGCGGTATTGCGGGAAATACCACTGCCGAAGACCGGCTTACAGGCGCCAGGGAAGTGTTCAAGAAATACCCGAAGATTGAGATTCTCGATCACCAGTACTGCGACTGGTCGCCGCCCAAGGCGAAATCCATCATGGAAACCATGATCCAGGCATTCCCGAAAATTGACGGCATCTGGGCGGATTCTGGACTCATGTCTTGGCCCGCTCTCCAGGCACTGAAAGAGGCGGGACGGGCCCTTGTTCCTTCCACAGGCGACCAGTTGAACGGTTATGCAAAGTTCCTTGTTGAAAACAACATACGCGGGTTCGTGTATCCCATGACTACCCAGCTTTCCGCCGAAGCGGTTCGCGTCGCGTTGAAAGCGGTAAAAGGCGAAAAAGTGGAGAAGAAAGCGAATATCGCCATACAGGGACTTGGGCCGGAGAAAATTAAAGAATTCGTACGGCCGAACCTTTCGGATTGGTGGTGGATCGGCGATGACCAGATGCCTGCCGAATTTCTCCCGCAATTCTGACGATTCTCAGGGAAGCGCCCTTCGATTGAACGGCGCTTCCTTTCAAAGGTGGAATCACTATGCGAGACGAGCGGATACTGCTTGAGCTGAACCATATATCCAAGGATTTTTCCGGCGTGCGTGCGCTGGACGACGTGAGTATTGCGTTCATGAAAGGCGAAGTTCATGCTCTGGTGGGAGAGAATGGAGCAGGAAAATCGACTTTGATGAAAATACTTGCGGGGGTGTACCATCCTTCCGAAGGAGAAATCATCTTCAATGGAAAAAAACTGCACCTCAGAAATCCCCACGAGGCGCAGCTTTCCGGCATCAGCATCATTTTCCAGGAGTTCAGCCTTATAAAAAATTTTGATGTCACGGATAACGTGTTTCTGAACCGGGAACCTGCAAACGGAATAGGACATCTGAACAGGAAGGAAGCCAGACGAAAGACTCAGGAACTCCTCGATTCCATCGGATTCGAACTGGATGTGACCAGGAAAATAGAGGACTTGTCCGTTGTGCAGCAGCAGGTCGTGGAAATCCTAAAGGCGCTTTCCGTGACCGCTCAGGTGCTCATCATGGACGAACCGTCGGCGGCGCTCACCGACCGGGAATTGAAAAAGCTCTTCGACATAATCCGAAACCTTAAGGAAAACGGAGTCACTGTCATCTATATTTCCCATATGCTGGAAGAGATTTTTGAGATAGCGGACAGGGTCACGGTGCTCAAGGACGGGAAGATGATGGGCACTAGGGACATACGGGACATAAACAAAAACGATCTCATTCGCATGATGGTCGGCAGGGAGATAGAAGATTATTTCCCTATTCGCAATTCGCGGACCGCCAGAGTCATGATCGAAGTGCGGAATCTTTCCAAACGGGGCAAGCTCTTCGATATCGGATTTTCCCTTTATGAAGGGGAAATCCTGGGCATTGCGGGCATGGTCGGTTCCGGCAGATCGCTCCTCGTGAAATGCCTCCTCGGCATTGTTCCCAAGGACAGCGGAGACCTGATATGCAAAGACGGACCGAAACAGAATCATTCCGTATACGACGCCATAGATCACGGCTTCGGGTATATCTCCGAAGACAGAAAAGACTACGGCATCCTCGGATCCATGACGGTCAGGGAAAACTCAACCATTGGAAACCGGAAAGAGAATCTGCGCTTCGGTTTTCTGCGCAGAAAAAAAGAGCTTGCAGATACGAAACACCAGATAGATCTTCTCGATATAAAGGTTTCGGGCCCTGCGCAGAGGCTCATGAATCTGAGCGGAGGGAATCAGCAGAAGGTCCTCATTTCCAGATGGCTTCTGAAAGGGCCGGACGTTTATATTTTCGACGAACCGACCCGAGGTATAGACGTAGGAGCCAAAGCGGAGATCTACCGCATTATGCGGAATCTCTGTTCGAAAGGGAAAGCTGTCATCATGATTTCATCGGAGCTGCCGGAAATACTGGGAATGTCCGACCGGATCCTGGTGATGCGGTCGGGAAGAATTGCAGGCATCCTCGATCAGAGAGGGCACGAGGCGACCGAAGAGGAA
>CAZWAS010000027.1:32130-35008 GCA_964631915.1 uncultured Spirochaetales bacterium
AGAAATCCGGGAATTTGAAGGAACTGTCATGATTGCGTTCGCAAAAAAAATGAAAGGCATGGTACTCACTCCGGACAGGCTCGTGTGGGTCATCCTTTTTATGCTCATAGTGGTGTGCCTCATCGCGAGTCCGGTGTTCATACGGCCGAACAACCTTACGAATGTGTTCCTGATTCAGCCAATCGGCCTGGGCCTCGCCTCTCTCGGACAGGTGTTCATCGTCATATCTGGTGGCATAGACCTTTCCATCGGCTCCGTGGTTTCCCTCCTCACTTCTATAGCAGCAGGCATGTACAAAGCGAACCCTACTCTGTCTCCTGCTCTCGTAATCCTCGTTCTCCTCGGGCTTGGGACTGCAATAGGCGCGATAAACGGACTGATCGTCGTGAAACTCAGAGTCACGCCGTTCATGGCGACACTTGCCACCATGTCCATTTTTCAAGGGGCAGCCCTGTTCTACGCAAAAAAAACCATAGGCGGCATATCGAGGGATTTCCGGTTCATAGCGGACGGATACATAGCGGGAATTCCGTTCAGCAGCATACTCTTCGCAGCGATCATGGCTTTAAGCTATTTCCTGCTCAACAAAAACAGGCTCGGCAAACACATCTATGCCGTCGGATCCGATCAGCAGGTATCGAAACTATCTGGCATAGCGGTGGACCGGATCCGGTTTCTCGCCTACCTGATAGGCGGAGCCCTGGTTGCTATAGCTTCCATTTTTCTCGCAGCCCGCATGGGAGGAGGCGGTCCGAAAGTCGGCGTGGGGTACGAAATGGATTCCATAACCGCGATAGTCATCGGAGGAGTATCCCTCGCCGGAGGTTCCGGTAACCTGTTCAGCGCCTTCGGAGGAGTCCTCATCATCGGCGTGTTTTCGAATCTTATGAATCTGCTGAACGTGAATCCATTCTATCAAATAGTGCTCAAGGGGCTCGTGCTCATCATAGCAGTGGCCTTTTATTCGAAAAAACGAATCTGATTACGGAGGGAACCGATGGAAGCGAACTATCTTGCACAGAGCATACGCATCGGAGAAAAAACGGCACAGAACAGGATCGCCGTACTTCCCACTGAGAGCAACGATGCGGAAAACAACGGCATGCCCAGCGAACGCACACGGATGCGGTATCGAAAACTCGCTGAAGGGGGAGCCGGTATCGTCTTCTCCGAAGCAATGACCGTAGACTATAACGCCAGGGCGAGGAAAAATCAGCTCCTTGCATCAGCCGAAACCGAACGGGGCTTGGCAGAACTCGTTTCCGGCATGCGAAAAGCGAACCCCGATACCCTCATCGTGTTTCAGCTCGACCATGCGGGAAGCCTTGCGGATCCGAGCTGTTCGGAGCCGGTTGCCGTATACGCTCGCTGCGGTTCTGCAGCGAGGGTACTTTCCGATGCCGAGATAGATCGCATCCGCGAGCGATTCGCCGAAGGGGCTGTGGTTGCGGAAAGAGCAGGTGCAGACGGAATCGAACTGAAACTGAGCCACGGATTTTTCGGCAACGAATTCCTGCACCCGGCGAATACGAGGGAAGGCAGGTACGGGGGAGACTTCGAGAACAGGATTCGCTTTTTCAGAACGCTCATGGAAGACATGAAAAGCCGGATCACGTCGAAAACATTTCTCTACGGAGCGCGCATATCCGCGTACGAAGGAATAACCGGAGGGTTCGGCACAGGAGGAAAGGACGAAGTCGTGGAAGACCTCAGCGAGCCCGTGAAATTTGCGGTGACTGCGGAACGCCTCGGCCTTACTTTGCTGAGCGTTTCTGCGGGAAACGCAGCTGCGAATCTCGACATCCTGATGCCTACATCCAGGTTCCCGGAAGCGGCGTACCGGCATTTCGGATGGACAAAGGCGATCAAAAAGGCGGTATCTATTCCCATGATCGGAGCCGGCTACAGTTTTCTCGCAAACGGAGCGAACAGCCTCCACGCGTGCTCCCCTGAACAGAAAAGCTTTCTCTATTGGGCCGAAAAAAATATCGCGGACGGCAACACCGATATCGTGGGAATAGGAAGACAGGCGATAGCCGATCCTTACTTCCCGAAAAAAATTCTTTCGGGCAATGCCTCGTCGGTGAACTACTGCACCGCATGTTCGGGCTGTGGCATACTCCTCGTGTCGTATACGCACGCAGGGTGTGTTGTACATAACGAGTACTACAAGGACCTGTTCGCAAAGTTGAAGAAGTGACACGGCGGGGGAAGATAATATAATACAGGGAGTTGCAGAAAAATCGACTAGAGGCCGTCTTCAGGCCTCGGGATCACCTTCTGATCGCGGAAAGGAAGGAGCAGTTTGATGTTGTTCGTCATCACTTGAAACAACGAAAGCAGCGTCTTCAGGATCATGGTTCTGGTCGATGCATCGATGTGCTTCAGCGATCGTACCACCGCCTTTGCATTTTTAAGCCAGTCTTTCGTTAGATCGTGCAAGTGCTTTGCGTTCGTCGCGCTCAGTATTTCATAGAGCGCATCTATGAACTGTTCCCGTTTTGCCGGTTCTATCCCGGCGACCCATTCTTTCAGCGTCTGGTTTATGAAACGGCTGCTGTTCGTGATCGTTTCCGCATATACGAAGTCTTTTCCCCGAATGCTCCATGAGTACGGATCGTGCTGGAGAATTCCGACCTGGGTGCTGTGGACGATGGTGTATTGCTCATCATGCTCGAACAGCATTCCGATTATGGAGGACTGCGGAATGAACGTGCGCACTCTGTCCTGTACAGCCCGGTAGCCGGCCGCTGAGATAACTTTGGAATCGAAGCCCGGGCCGTCGTTGTTGTACACTGCGACGATTCTGTCCTGCACCGCTTTTTTGCAAAACGAAGCGGCATACACAGCCAGATTCCCGCCCTTCGAGTGCCCGCCG
>CAZWAS010000027.1:35018-36256 GCA_964631915.1 uncultured Spirochaetales bacterium
TCCTCAGCTTCCCGGGTACATGCGCAGCTGCTGCTTCCAGATATGCCACAGCCTCTTTCTGCGCAGGAACAGGGGTGAGGAAACTCATGTTGAAATCCTCTTTCCATCCCACGAGCGTATAATCCGTGCCCCGGTAGGAAACATAGGCAAGGCCGTCGCCGGTCAGAATCGTGAGGGCTGAAAACTGTTTCTCCTCTCTGCTGTCTATGATATTCGCGTATCCGGTTATGCGCATACTGCCGAACCTCTCGGAGGCCGCCAGTATCGAAAGGAGGCGTACATCTTCTTGTGCGCGAATCGGCAGGGCTTCTATATCGGATTCGAAGAACAGCGAAGACGCCTCGGCAATCGTCAGGTTGTTCTTTCCGGAAAACCCGCGGACGATACCGTCAAAAGGAATGTACGAAAGGATACTGAGAATCAGGCTGTCGACTATGTTGAATTCGGAATTCCTCAAGGTGAGATCGCCGCGCCATTGCAGATAATCGAAAACATTCCCCATTTTTTAGTATCGCTACCTACTGAGACTCTCATAGTAGCGGAATGCCCGGAGCATAGCAAGGCGTCCGGCATCATGGCTCCCTTATGCGCTCACAAGAACCGCTCTGCTGAAAAAAACCTTCGGTTCCGCGACAACGGTAAATCCGATTTGTTTCATTATGCGTATCGCTTTGAGAAAATCATCTTCCGAAACATGAAATTTTGGTTCGACGATAAAAGCTTTTCCGTTTTGCCTTAATAACGATTTGATTTCTTTCAGGAAAGCCTCCTGATCGGGGACCTCGTGGAGCACATAGAAAACCAAAATAAAATCGACTTTCTGCGATAGGGCTATGCCGTCATGCCGGCATGCATGAAGTTGAATTCTATGACCGATATCGCTTTTTTTGACCTTTTCCGCCAATTTCTCAAGCATGCCTTCCTGCACATCCGCTGCAATCACTTTACCCGATTCACCCACCAATTCGGCAATCCCGAGAGTAAAAAAACCGGGACCGCAGCCTACATCCAATACCGTCATGTTTTCATTGATATAAGGGCGCAACAGTGTTTTCGGATTCTGAAGCAATCTACGGATATTGAGCTCCAAGGCTCCCGCATGTTCAACAGGACATATTCTGTTTCTCACCGGCGTGTTCATTATTCCCCCTGTATAGCATCCGCCTTTGAAGACGATTTTCCTTGGTGTTTATTGCATTCTTTCGCTCGCGAGAATCAGCTGTACCAGTTCACACCAT
>CAZWAS010000027.1:36266-40684 GCA_964631915.1 uncultured Spirochaetales bacterium
CGGAACCACCCTATGCCGGAAGCGGCTCAGGACTTCGGAGCGAGTTCGAGGATGAGCTCCACTTCTCCGCGCGAAAGTTTGGTGACCTTGGCGATTTCCTCGATTTTCCATCCCTCGTGAGCGAGGCGAGTGACCGTCTCCCGTATATCCATGGGAGGCGCCCCCTTCTCGCGTTTTCCCTGCTTCATTTCGTTCTTCACGATACTTGAAAGGAGCTTCACCTGTTCCTGAGCCTGACGACTTATTTCCTCGAGCCGGGTCTCCGTGCTCGCGAGCCACTGCCGCGCTTTCTGCATGGAATCCATGCGCTCTTCGAGGTCGTGGAGCACGGTGTCTATATTCGTTATGAGGGAAGCGGCAGCATCCGCCTTTTCCTTGTTCGCCGCGAGCACTTCTATACGTCTCTGTATTTCTTCGATTTGGGATGGTATGCGGATCACATCCCCTTCCATGTTCTTCAGGCCCTCCTCGAATTTCTCGAGGAGCTGGAAGTTCTTTTCCACGCCTTCTGCAGTGGCATCCATAACAACCCGTTTCTTCTCAAGCCGTTCGTACATGGCATCGAGCTGTTTGCCGAGTTCTTCGATGTTGCGGATCTTCGCCTGTACGTCCTGAAGCGTGTCGTGGCTGTTTGTGACCTGTTCGAGGCGCACGTCAATAGCCTGCGAAATATTGATGAGTTTCTTGAAATCGCCTTCCATTATTTCGATTCTGCGCTTCTCGGCCATGAATCGCGCGAGCTTGACGGAGGACTCTTCGGACAGTTTTTGAATCTTCACGAACTGCGCCTCTATTTCTTTCAACTCTTTCTGGTAGGATTCCGCCTTTGCAAGCCCGGCCTTCAAATCCTCTATATTCGCTTCCAGGTCGATCTTCAGCGAATCCGCTCTGTCGAAGATTTTCGTCTGTGCAATGAAATTCTTGAGTTTCTTGTCTATCTCCTGCATGTTAACGGAGAGCACCTTGTAATTCTCTTCGACTTTTCCGTAAAGTTTTTTCTGTACCGCGTCTATTTTTTCCCTTGTTTCCTGGACAGAGTTTCTGAAATCTTTCATGCGCTGATCCGCATCCGTCTGGAGTTCTCTGGCTTTTTTCTGAAAATCGAGGATAAAGGCGTCATAATCCTTCGCAAAGGCTTCGAGAGCCTGTTCGCTCCGCTTTTTGAGCTCTTCGGAAAGCTGGTTCACGCCGATTCCGATGTGCTGGAGCTCTTCCTTGAGCCTTGAGCGTTCTTCGTGGGTTTGTACTATAAGCTCTTCGCGTTGAGCGTTGAAATCGTCCCGCAGGTTGCCTATGGTGCCTGCCACCTCCGCTTTCAGCGTAGTGAAATGTACGCTCACGTCCGCTTCCGCCTCTTTCATTTCCTGAAGCACTTTCGCCTGCCATACAGCCACATCGGATTTCGAGGCTTCGAGCATGGCGGCGTGTTCCTTCCTGCCCGTCTCCACATCCTCGGACAGCGATTTCAGTCGTACTTCGATCTCGCGTTCGTACTTCTTCATACTCTCGCCTAAAGAGATGGTGTGTTGGGTAAACTCCTTTTCGAACAGGGATCGGCTCGCCTGCTGGATTTCCTCCAACTCCTCTTTCAGAGAATCCTGAAGCTCCGAAAGTGCGATCCTCGTCGCATTCATCCGTTCGTCGAGGTTGTTCTGATAATCGGATACCTGCTGTTCGGTCTTCTCGAGGCTTTGATAGAGCCGCTGCGAAAGTTCGGCGAGCCGGGCTTTCAGTTCTTCGGCATACGAACGTTCGATCCGAGCACGATCCTCTTCAGATTTAGCGCCTAACGCTTCAAGCTCCTTGATCCGCTCGGCCTGCCATTCCTCGAGGCGTTTGTTCATCGATTCGCCGCGCACGGTGAGATCGCTGAAAAAATCGTCTTCGAATACCTTGAGCTTCTCAGACACATTCTCGTACGCGCGGGATTTGAGCTCGTTCAACCCGCTTTCGAGTTCGTTCATCGAGGCATAGATCGCCTTCATCTGCTCTTCGGCCTGATCCCTGTCCTGCCTTCGACGTTCCTCGAGCTGCCGCGCGAACGCGTTGAAGTCCTCCTGTACTTTCGCGGTTATGCGCTCCATGGTAAGGCGGAGATTCTTTTCAAGGTCGTCGATATCGCCCCCGATGTCTTCGAGCTTCTTGAACCGATGCTCTATGGTCCGCTCGTAATCTTCGAGCTGCTTTTCAATGCTGGCTATGACTGCTGTTTCCACTTCTTCTTTCGACCGCTGGAGCTTGGTTGCGAAATCCGTGGAGAACTCCTTCATGTTTTTCGTTATGAGCTCCACATCCTTTGCGAGTTGAGCCCTCACCTCTTCGGAGCGCGAAACTATTTCTTGCTTCAGGGCATTCACTTCCTGAAGCTCTTCTTGTACCGCCTTCACATGCTCTTTTATCAGTTTGTCGCTGTCCGCTTGTACCTTCGAAAGCCGTTTCGCAAGGTCCTGCGACAGCACATCTATGGAACTCTCGGCCTGATGCGCAATTTCCTCGAGCCTACTTCTGTTCGAGATTTCCAAGGTGCCTACGCTGCCTTCGAGACTCTCGATTCGGTCTTTGAGGGTTCGCTCGAAATCGAGCACTTCCCTCGAAAACACTTCGAGTTGTTCGCTGATGCGCGCCGATTCCCCTTTGAAATCCTTCTGGATATCCTCTTTTACCTGTTTGAGATCCGCCTTGAGCGCCTGGCCGTCTTCCCTGATCTGCTCTTTGAGAAGGTTGAACACATCGTGCTGGAGCGTCTTTGCCTTCTCTGCTACCTTTTCGAGCCGAGACTGATAGTCTTTTTCCACTGCGTCGAAGGTTTCTTTGTATTTGGAAACTTTCGTGTCCATTCGTGCTGAAAGCGTCTGCACATGCGCGTCCGCCTTTTTTTCCAAAGCATCCGCTATGGCTGAGAGTTTTTTCTCCGCCTCCTGCTCGCGCATTTCGCGTTTCTTGTCGAACTGCACAAGAGTTTCGCCGAATTCTTTTATCCGTTTTTCGGTACTGCCAATCTCATTGCCGATTTTCGCGATCCGCGACTGGGTTTCTTTGAACAAAGCTTCCTGCAGAGCCGAAAAGTTCTGATCGTTCCGTTTTCCGAACTCGTCTACGAGACCGGGAATGGAACGTTCCACCTGTTGAAGCTTCACGGAAAACTCTTTTATATTCTTTCCAACCTTGTCCACATACTCGGATTCTTCCCGTATCCGTTTGAGGTTTTCATCCACCCTTGCAGTCATGTTCACGAGTTCGCTCAGGGCCTGATCGTACTGGCTTATCCGCGCGTGCATATTCTCGATATCCGAAGCCCTGGAGCCGAGCGTATCTTCCGCTTCTTTGATGCGCTTGAACACTTCCTTTGCAGCTTTCTGATGAACTTCGACCTCTATGGCTATATCCTTCATCTCCGTCGTCCGCTGCTCGACGAAACCGTCTATCTCTTCGATCATCTTGTCGGAAAATTTCTTGACCTTATCCAGGGATCTGTTGTTCCGGTCAAGCTGCCTGTACACGATCAATATGATGAGAACCACGCCGATGGTCAGAAGATTTCCCAGTGTAAAAACCATGTTCCCTCTCCCAGTCTACCTTGGTCACAGGGAAAGCCGAATGAAGGAATACATCCCTCCGGTTTATCCCAAAGCGCGATGCCGTAACACGATATCCCGCAGCTCCTTGTAATCGAAAAAACTGATATCCGCTTTTCCCCCGGATATGGGTTTCTTCGTCAAATGAGCCGTGAGCATGCCGGCATTCTTAGCTCCGATTATATCATACTCGTAGTTATTTCCCACATACAAAATATTCGCAGGAGGGATTTTAAGACATTCGGCCAGAGCGAGAAAGGGCTCAGGCTCGGGTTTTAAATATCCGGTATCCTCGGATGAGAACATGCAATCCCAATAGTCATCGAGACCCAGAAGGCGGAGTTTCCTGTCCACCGGAAAATCCGACATGACCCCGAGTTTCAGCCCTGCAGCCTTGAAATCGGAAAGAATTTCCTTGATATTGGGAAATGGTTTGACATAGCGGAAGGTCGATTCCCACCGCTTATAAAAACTGTTTTCTATGATGCGCTTCGCTTTTTCCTCAGGAATTCCCATGTACTTGGCGAACAGCTGTGCCTGTATCTCCTTGAAATTCCGTACAGGCCGCATGGTACGAATTTCCTTCCTCACCCTGGAAAAACAGCTGAACTGCCTCAGATGGGTGAGAAAAAATGGGGCTGACCTCAGGTACATACTC
The DNA here is from genome assembly GCA_964631915.1 of uncultured Spirochaetales bacterium. Taxonomy (GTDB): domain Bacteria; phylum Spirochaetota; class Spirochaetia; order CAZWAS01; family CAZWAS01; genus CAZWAS01. Next base: position 40,500 of record CAZWAS010000027.1, read on the forward strand.
GCATTCGGATAGAGCGTCCCGTCGATATCGAATGCTACAGCCTTGATCTCCATCCTACCTCACTTGGATGCGGTATTCGAATTCGCCCTGAATCGTCTCAGAGCTTTCAGTGCTTATATTGGTGAATCTCCACGTTCTTACGACTTTTTCTATAGAAGCCTTCAATTCACTATATTCTATTTCAG
>CAZWAS010000028.1:0-11851 GCA_964631915.1 uncultured Spirochaetales bacterium
GGTTCCCCTGCATACAGTCAATACAAATGAGTCAGTTCCGACGTTATGTCATCTTATGGATATTATACGTATTCAGCCGACTCGGAGACCTACGTATTTTCGCCTTCGCCGGTTGACTGGGAACAGGGTATTGTACTACCATGTCCTCGGCGCTTTGCCGAGGTAAGACAAATCCAAAAACAAACTTAAAGAAGAAAAAAACATGAAAAAACAAAACAAAGTAATCGCAGTGGATCTCGGAGCATCCGGAGGAAAGGTATTCGCTTGCTCATTCTCCGAAGAAACCTTCACCATGCAGGAGATTCACCGTTTTAACCACGAGGCAGTAGCGTTCCATCTGCCGAACAAAGCCGGCGTCATGGAAGAACGCCTTTTCTGGGACGATGTATACCTGTACGGCAATATCGTAGCCGGGCTCCACGCATACAGGCGCGAAATCGGAACTGTTGTAGATTCGATCGGCATCGATACGTGGGGTACCGACGGTATGTTCATGGCTCCCGGAGGATTGCCTGTGGAACGGATGTACTCGTATAGGGATCACCGGCTCGACGGGATGATCGATAAAGTGAAGGCAAAAATAGATGCAAAACGGATGTATTCAGTCACGGGCATCACGTTTCAGCCGTTCAATCTTTCAAACCAGCTTTCCTGGTTCGTGGAGAATCGGAAGGAACTGCTGAAGAAAGGCGTCATTTTTTTGCCCGCACCGACCCTTTTCGGCTATTATCTCGGAGGAGCAGTTCAGGTCGACAGCACATGGGCGAGCGTTTCGCAGCTCATGGATGCACGGAGAAAGAAGTGGAGCAGGGAATTCGTCCGCGCTCTTGGAATTCCTTCGTGGGTGCTTCCGGAAATCGTTCCTCCCGGCACGGTGATCGGGAAAATGAGCAAAGCGGTAGCCGAATCCGTAGGGCTCAACCAGGCGAAGATCATAGCAGTCGCATCGCACGATACTGCGAGTGCCTTTGCAGCAGCTCCGGTGAGGAGCGCCGGTTCGGCTCTCATCATCAGCTCAGGCACATGGTCTCTCATAGGGAAACTCGTGCGCAGGCCGATCACCTCCGAGGAGGCGTTCAAAGCGGGCTTGAGCAACGAAGGAGGAATAGGTAATGTCAGGTTCCTCAAGAACTGCATGGGCACCTGGATCGTTCAGGAGCTGAGGCGTTCCTGGAAAAACCGCGACGGTGTGGCTATGGAATGGGAAGAGCTGAACAGGATAACAGAAGAAGGGAAGCGATTCTCTGCTTTCATAGACCCGGACGACCCTGGTTTCTACAACCCTCAGGATATGGAAAAGGCTGTAGCGGATTTTTTAAGACGTACCGGACAGGATGCGCCGAAAGACAGAGGCACGCTGCTCCGCATGGTCTACGAGAGTCTCGCAATGAAATACAGGATGGTGAGCGAAGAGATCAGCAACATAAGCGGTAAAGCGACGAAAGTAGCGCATATTGTGGGCGGCGGAAGCAGGAATCAGCTTCTCAATCAGATGGCGGCAGATTCTCTCGGCGTTCGCGTCGTTGCGGGACCCGAGGAAGCCACTGCAGTAGGCAACGCCATGGTGCAGGCACTCGGATTGGGGGTGATCGACTCAATGGACGGAGCGCTCCCTCTCATCCGTGGCGCATTTCCCATCAAAGAGTTCAGACCGAAGGATGCGCAGAGCTGGGCAAAGGAATACAAACGATTTGTCGGTATAGTAAAAGCAGGGAAGGCTCGCGCATAAGCGCGGGGCCTCCCGGGGACGAGGATAGAATATGGATCTGTATAAGAAATACGACGATGAGATCGAACTGTTCGTATCGGTATGCCGGAGGCTCTCTGAAAACAAATACGTAACGGGCCACGGCGGGAATCTCGCATGGTTGGTGGAGGATGACCGCATCATCATAACCCCTACCCAAATGAATAAAGGCGATATTAAAAAAAAGGATGTGGTGTTCATCGATTTAAACGGAACCGTCGTCGCAGGAGACAGAAAACCGACGGGCGAGACTCCCATGTACCTCAACTTTTTCCGCGAACGGCCGGATGTCAGGTCTGTAGTGCATTGTCATCCGCCGTATACCGGCGCATTCGCCCTTTCCAAAGGAAAGAATTGGCTTATGCGACCTTTGTTCCCCGAAACAGCTACGGAAGTGGGGCCGGTACCAGTGGTCCCCTACGGAGAGCCGCTCACCCAGCGACTTGCAGACAATTTTTTGCCGTACCTAAAAAAGTACAACGCTTTTCTCATGGAAAACCACGGGCTTGTCATCATGAGCCCTAAGGACATCACCTGGGCTATGATGCTCACCGAACTTCTGGAAATGACATCCGCAACGATTATTCATGCACTCTCGATCGGAAGGGTGAAGGAAATAAGCAGGGACGATGTCAGGAATCTCGACAATATCTTGGCAACGCGGAAGCTTCCCATGTTTGGAGCTCCGGGAGAAAATACGAGCCTTGAAGAGCTCTATTTCGGAGCGTAGGTTTGACGTGAAATCCGGGCATTCTGTATAATGTGCGGATATGGACGGTAGCCGCGTACAGGGAGAGCCTCAGATACTGCTCTGGGATACTGGACGGAAGATGATTCCTCTGCGTCCTTTCGACCCCGCTTCTTTCCCGATGGAAAAAGCCGAACACTGGTACGACTTGGAATATGCAGGATGGGGAACCGAAAAAGTCGATATTCCCGAATCTCCCTCGAACGGTCCGAGGGGAAAACGTATTGTCTGTCTCCTTTCAGGGAAGCATCCCTACCTCATTGCATACGCAGAGAGCGCGAAACGGGTGGCAACAGCGTTCGGTGTCGAACTTACAGCGCGGTTTGCGGATTGGAATACGGATACGCAGGCGGCGCAGGTTTTCGAAGCTATAGCCGAAAGGCCCGATATGATCATACTCGTACCGGAAAACGCTCGGGCTGCCACTCGTTGGTATGAGATGATCAACAGAGCCGGTATACCGGTCATAGCGGGAAACATGATGCCCGAAGAGGAAGGATTCAGATATATTCTTGCATGGACGGGCCCCGATGATTGGGGGCAATTCCGCATGCTTGCGCGTCGTTTTGCCGAGCTTATGAACAGCAAGGGCGGCTACTGCATAGTCCAGCACATCTCAGGCACATCTGCATATTATGCACGCACGTGGGCCGTAATCACCGAATTATGCGCCATAGCTCCTGGCATGAAGCTTCTGGATATGCGTTCGACGGCGTTGGATGCGGAACTGACCCGGCGGACTGTCCTTGAATGGATTGGCAAGTACGACACAGAGTTGAAAGGCATAGTGAGCGCAGATGATAATGTCGCGCAGATCGGAATCAACAAAGCCATAGAGGAGGCAGACAGAGAAGATATCATACGGGTTGCGAACGGCTCGAGCGATGTGGGATTCGAATTCATGAAGCAGGGTAAGCTTCATGCCATGACGTTCCAATCCGCGGAGGAAGACGGTGCCCTTTCGGTGAAAACGGCGGTCGACTGGTTCAACGGATTGGCGGTGGAACCGTTGCGCTACCTCCCTATCCATATCATCACCAAAGACGATGTCGACGATTTCAGATCGCGAAAGTCGGAAATAGATACGATCGATCTGAAACTGCTCTGCGACCTGGTAAGGGAATGCAGAGAGGAGGAGGTCGACTGCTATTTCGATTCCCTGTATCGGAAATTCCTCGACGCACGGATAATCACGCTCGAGTTTTTCCGCGGGTTTTCAATCGAGGCGATTTCACGCCTCATCATAGTCATCGACGAGGCGGGCTTTTCCATCGACGAGATCCTGGGCGATTATGAAACGGTGTTTAAAAATTTGTTCAGGCAGAAAACGCTTGAACTGACTCTGCGCTGGCTCAGGCAGGTGTGCAGGGAAATCATCGGATTTCTGAGGAACAAGAAGAATCTGAATACCACGGCACAGCAGATCATCCTCTATGCGCAGAAGCATTTTACAGCTCCGCTTTCCCTGAAAACTCTTTCCCAGAAATTCGGTTTTTCTCCTGCATACCTTGGACAAGTCTTCAAACGCGAAACCGGGAAAAGCTTTTCGAATTATCTCCACGAGCTCAGAATCGAAAAAGCGAAAAAACTTCTCCTGTATACTGCTGATAGGTCAAACCTGGTAGCCAAGGAAGTCGGATATCAGGATGCAAATTACTTCTACAAGTGTTTCAAGAAATTCACCGGTATGTATCCCTCTGAGTTTTTACAGCGGAATCAATAAAAATTTATGTTGAGCTCTAGTGCCTCTTGATTTATCATGAATGTGTTTTCCAGGAACGAGGAGGCCGTATGACATCGAAAGAACGCATCATGCTTGCTTTGAAGAAGGAGAAACCGGACAGGTTGCCGGCGACAGTGCATCAGTGGCAGGGCTACCACCTCAGCACGTACATGAACGGCATGAGCGATCTCGAAGCCTTCAAGGCTACGGGGCTGGATGCTCAGATTCAGTATTTTCAGGATATGGCCCAATTCTGGCTCGTGGATGCGGATTTTACCAAGATGAATACTCCGCAGTGGCGGGACGAACCGCGGATTGTGAGCAATGATCCGGATAACCGCGTCACGCACCATACCATCTACACACCCGAAGGAGTGCTCACCTATAAAACCGCAGGCGACAGGAAGACCACCTGGATTACGGAATACCTAATAAAGCGGGACGAGGATATAAAGCTTATAGACAAATACATGCCCGTCACCAGGCTCAATCCTATACCTGTGGCGAAGCGCTACGACGAAATCGGCGATGCAGGAATACTCCGGGGCTTCGTGTGGGGGGATCAGGCCGGATGCTGGCAGCATGCGGCCTGTCTATACGACATCAATGACCTCATTCTCGCTGCAGTGGATAAACCGGACTGGGTGCACGAGCTTCTTTCTATCCTCCTCAAAAAAAAGCTTGATTTCATCGAATCCATGAAAGGAGCGAAATTCGATCTCATAGAGACAGGGGGAGGTTCTGCGTCTTCTACGCTCATCTCTCCAGATATGCACAAAGAGTTCTGTCTGCCCTACGACAAAAAGATGCACGACAGTCTTCACAGCATAGGCTTCCTCGTTACGTACCACACCTGCGGAGGTACATTCGGAATCGAGGAGTACATCGTGGCGAACGGCGCTGATGCTTCCGAAACGCTTGCACCGATAAGCGTCGGAGGAAACCAGGAACCGTGGGATCTGAAGCGGAAAGTAGGAAACCGCATAGCCCTGATCGGAGGGCTCGATCAGTTCAACACCCTTACTTCGGGTTCGAAACAGCATATCCGGGAAAAGACGAGGGAACTCTTCGAAAAGGTCGGATACGAAGGTGGGTACGTGTGCTCCTGCTCGGATCATTTTTTTGAAACACCGGTCGAGAATTTGAAAACCTTCGCAGAGTCTGCGGCCGAGTGTAGGTATTGAATGCCCGTATGACAACATGGAAACCGCTCTTAACCTTCGGTTCAGAGCGGGCACCTAATCGCAGGTAGCGTAAGGAATTATTTTTTTCGCATGTGAAAAAAAAGAGTGTTTAGAGATGCTCACAGTTCGGCATAAGGTCTCGGCCGTCCCTGGTGTCTTCCGGCTTTGGATGCGGGGGATAAAGCCTCAATATGACAGTCTTGCCTGAATACCCGGCTGAAAAAGGCTTCCTTCCGTTGAAGAAGAAAAAATCGGTCTTACGCTTAAAGAAAGCTGTTTCGTCCCGTCGGATAGGTTTCTTTTGTTGTATTCATCGGCAAAGAATATCGGCTTTATGATACCAAATATCTTGGTGCCTCCGTACAGAATACCGCCGCAGAGCACCATGATGAATCCTGCGGAAATATCCTCTTTGCGGTCTCCTACCAGAGCATGGAGTGTTGCGCTGACCAGATCGTAATAAAAAAGCACTGTTCCTGTGATAATAAGACCGATTCCCACAAGCTCTCCTCCGACCCCTAGAACGCCCCCCCATACGTCTCCGAGAACAAAGGATCCGATACCGAACCCCGGAATGATGTTCAATACGATGGGGAGAATCGGATCCTTTCTGTCGGGATTACCGGTATCGGCGTTGGATAGCGATGACATGGAATGAGGCATACCGATGTTCGACAATTCCAGCGATGAGCTGCTTCCTATTCCGTACACAGTGGAAGTTGCGAATCCGAAGATTGCGAAGAAGAATATGAACAAGACGAGAAGTGGCTTCTGTTTCATATACTCCTTTTCCTCCTTGCATTATGGAATATATATAGTATACCCCTTGAAGAAAAACATTCAAATCTCCTATTCCGCTGGTTTTGCATGAACTGTACCGATAGACGAAGACCGGCTTTTCTTTCATAATAGCTCCGATCTTTACAAGACAGGGAAAGAACGATGCTGATAGAAGCGATGAACAACGGGGTTCCTGAAAAGCGCCTGGGCGCTCTGAAAACATTGGTGCTTTCGACCGAAAATTTCGGTGCAGACGTCGTACAAACCGACGAGGTAAACAATCATGTTCACACGATCTACTCGTTCAGCCCTTATGCTCCCACCATGGCCGCTTTTAAAGCGTACCTGGCAGGGCTTAAGGCAGTAGGGATCATGGATCACGATTCCGTATCCGGCGGCTTCGAGATGATAGAGGCATGCAGGCTGCTCGGGATCGCATCCACTGTCGGATTCGAATTGCGGGTGAACTTTTCCGGGACTGCGGTCGAAGGGAGAAAACTCAACAATCCAGACTCCTTTAATATCGGATACATCGCGATACACGGCATACCGGAGCAATATATCGAAACGGCGAAGCGTTTCCTTGTTCCGTTGCAGGAAGCGAGAAATACGCGTAACAGGCGTATGGTTGAGCGGCTGAACGGAGTCATTTCGCGCTCCGGCCTGGGGGAAATCGTCTTTGAGCGGGATGTGCTTGCCATATCATGCGCGACCGAAGGCGGTAGCGTTACCGAACGCCATGTGCTCTATGCATTCGCGAACAAGCTGATCCGTCAAACGGGCAAGGGTGAACGGCTTATCCATTTTTTAGAGGAACGACTCGAGGTTCCCGTCCAGGGGAAAATCAGAAACTTTCTCGAAGACGACACGAATGTCCATTACGAATACGATCTGCTCGGCCTTTTGAAGAGTTCGTTTATAGATCGGATATTCATTCAACCGAACAGCGAAGAATGCATTCCCGTGAAGGCTGTAGTGGATTTTGCAGTGTCGATCGGAGCCATCCCGGCTTACGCATATCTCGGCGATGTGACGGATTCCCCCACAGGGGACAAGAAGGCCGAAAAATTCGAGGATGATTATCTCGGCGAACTCATGGCGGAGCTTAAAAGGCTGGGATTTCAGGCTGTAACATACATGCCGCCGCGCAACACGCTCGAGCAATTAAAACGGATCCAAAGGCTCTGTGACGAATACGGTTTCATGCAGATAAGCGGCGTGGACATAAACAGTTCGCGGCAGAGTTTCAACTGCCCGATTATTCTGCAACCCGAATTCCGGAATCTCGTCGTTTCCACATGGGCGCTCATAGCCCACGAAAAATTCTCTCGCTTGCATATGAAGTACGGACTGTTCAACCCGGAAAACCCGATGAAAAACGCCCCGCTTCGGGAACGGATCGCCACGTATGCAGAATTGGGCATGAAGATCGACCACCGGAGTCCTGAAAACGTTATGCACCTTATAAAGCATTAGGAGATTGTCATGGATGCATTAGTTGAAACCGTTCTTCCGCTTTTGCGCGGACTCACGTTCGACGGAGAAAAAGGAAGTATCGTGCGTTTCGCTGATACAGAAGCGTGGTGTCGGTATGCGGCGGAAAAAACGAATTCCGGCCTGATCGCGAAAGGCGCGCTCTCGCGGGAAGAGATAGGCCTCTGCGGGGCTTTCCCTTTGTCGATCGGAGAGGATGTGCTGAATGATCCGACCGCAAAACTGCCTGAGCTTTTCCGCAGCTTCGTAGCGGAGTACGGTGTGGAACCCCGTATAGCAGTGATAGCCGGAAAAGGCGTGGTTGCGCTCGGTAGTTCGTTCGACTCCGCAGGTATGATTCTAGGAGGATTCGGCAGGAGAGTGCAGGCGATCATGAAAACGCAGGGAGAGACGAAATTCCTTCCGCAGGAGGAGCAGAAGCGGGAAATCCGAATGTGCGCCCGGAAGGCTGCGGTTGGGGACACTGTAGCCGCGCGCGACGGTGTGGTGCGCGGGAAGGTCTCTGTAGTCACGGGAGGAGCCCAGGGATTCGGAGAAAGTATAGTGCGGTACCTCGTTGACGCCGGAAGTTTCGTATTCATCGCGGACTTGAATCTCGAAGGAGCGCGCAGGCTCGCAGACGAGCTGAACAGAACGAAAGGCTCTACGGTCGCTCTTCCTGTGCGGGTGGATGTGTCGAACGAGGAATCCGTGCATGCGCTCATGTCCGAGATCGTTCTGAATGCAGGCGGTTTGGATGTGTTCGTGAGCAATGCAGGAGTGTTGAAAGCCGGCAGCGTGAAGGACATGGACTATAAGAGCTTTCAGTTCGTGACGAATGTGAATTATACGGGATATTTTCTGTGCGTCAAACACGCAGCCAGGGTTCTGGCATTGCAGAACATGCCGACCAAATCCTATTTTTCGGATATTATACAGATAAACTCCAAGTCGGGGCTCGAAGGGTCGAACCGCAACGGCGCGTATGCGGGGAGCAAATTCGGCGGCATAGGGCTCACTCAGAGTTTCGCGCTCGAGCTCGTTTCCGATAATATCAAAGTAAACTCCATATGTCCCGGCAATTTTTTCGACGGGCCGCTCTGGTCGGATCCTGAGAACGGCTTGTTCGTTCAGTATCTGCGGGCGAACAAGGTGCCGGGCGCTAAGACCGTGGAGGATGTGCGTAAGTTCTACGAATCGAAAGTGCCGATGGGCCGGGGTTGTACTGCCATAGATGTCGTGAGAGCGATATTCTACCTCATCGAGCAGAAATACGAAACAGGCCAAGCGCTACCTGTAACAGGCGGCCAGGTGATGTTGAACTGACCAGAGCGGAAAAATCGGAGAAAACACACATAAGTACAATACATGCGGATGAATACGTTTTATCATGGTTGAAAAGGCGGGCGGAGGTAGGTATGGGAAGCGACGGGGTTTGCACACTCACCGTTCTGGATGAAGGAGTACGAAAACACATCGCGTGCAGGAAAGGAGAAACGATATACTCCGTGCTCAATTCCGACGGACAGTTCGCCCTTCCTACCCCCTGCGGAGGAAAGGGAACCTGCGGCAAATGCAAGGTGCGTCTTACCTCGGGCGATGTCTCACCCTTGTCCTCGCAGGAGCGCAAAAAGCTCAGCGATGGAGAAATCAATGCGAATGTCAGACTCGCATGTATGACCGCGATCCATGGCGATACCACCATAGCTCTTGAATACAGGAACAGGAATGCCCAGATACTGACAGAGGGGGCGGATTACGGCGACTTGAAAATAGATCCTCCTCTGAAAAAAATGTATCTTGAACTTCGGGTTCCTTCGCTCGAGGACCAACGCGACGATGCAAGACGCGTTCTGGAAGCTATGGGATATCCCGAAAGCTATATTCCCCATACCATACAAAAGCGCCTTACGAAGGATCTCCGCGAAGCGGAATTCCGCGTTACTGTGGTACACAGAGGTTCATCTGTGCTCGCCATAGAAAAAGGCGACACGCAATCCGTGCAGTACGGAATAGGGGTGGATATAGGAACGACCACTGTGGTCGCGTATCTCGTGGATCTCGCAAAGGGTAAGAGGCTCGGAGCAGCCTCCGGACTGAATGCGCAGAAAGCATTCGGCGACGATGTGATCAGCAGAATCCAGTATGCGAACCAACATCCAGGAGGCCTTGAGGTATTACGGAAACGGATAATCGATCAGATACAGGAACTCGTTGAATCGTTGGCAACATCTCACGGTATAGCGCTGAAGGACATCTATTCGATAGTGCTTGTGGGAAACACCACGATGATGCATCTTGCAGCCGGCTACGAGCCGTTCCACATTTCCGTGGCTCCGTTCATTCCCGGAGTCACCGGCAAGCTCGTGCTGCCCGCCTCGGATCTGGGATTTTCGCTCGCAGAGTGCGCCCTTGCTTTTCTCGTGCCGAGTGTGGCTGCTTATGTGGGAGCGGACATCGTGTCCGGCATACTGTCCTGCGGCATGGCGGATAAGGAAGAACTTGCGCTGTTTATCGATATCGGAACGAACGGAGAAATCGCGTTCGGCAACAAAGAAAAAATATACACCTGCTCCACAGCAGCAGGGCCCGCATTCGAAGGAGCACACATCAAGTACGGCGTTGGCGGTATAGCAGGAGCGATCAATACCGTAAAGATGTCCGACTGCGAAGTGACATACACGACGATACTCGATAAAGCTCCTCTCGGTATCTGCGGGTCCGGAATTGTCGATGCCGTAGCCGGTTTGCTCCGCAGCGGCATCGTGGACGAAACGGGTCGCATTGTGGATAAGGAAGAATTGAAAACCGAGTGCACCAAGAGATTGTACGGCAGGGTACGGAGAGCGGACGATTCGTACGAGTTCGTTATCGCAGAAGCGGAGGACACAGAACAGAAACAGCCCATTACCATACAGCAGCGGGATATACGGGAGCTCCAACTCGCCAAAGCCTCGATTGCCGCAGGTATAGCAACGCTCGTGAAAAGAGCGGGCAAGACGTATGCGGATGTGGATGTCGTGTACCTCGCAGGAGGATTCGGCAGCTACATAGACAAAAGAAGCGCGGTGACATTGGGGCTCATTCCTGCAGAACTCGAGAAAAAAATCAAAGTGTTAGGGAATGCGGCCGGAACCGGTGCAGTCATGGTTTCCCTTTCCGTTTCCTGTTTCGAGGCTTGCGACATCATACAGCGAAAAACGGAATATCTGGAACTGTCTTCGACTCCTGAGTTCATGGACGCATATATCGCGCACATGGCATTCCCCGATCAGAGAAATGATCATTCCTGATCAATTTATATGAAATATGAATAATTCTCCCGGTGCGAACGCTGGCAAAAATCTCATATTTAGTGAGAAAGTACAAAAATAGCCAAAATACTTCAATACAGCCTGGGAAAATAGGTGTTTAATAGCTACTATGGATCATCATATGAGGGTGGCAGTACTGCATGCGGAATAATGCCCAAGGGGATGAGGCTATGGAGATGAAGATCAATAAGAATACGCTTCTTTTCGATCTTGAAAAAGCGAAGCAGCTTGCCTTGGACTATAGCAGAGCGGTGAACGTCGGATGCATCCTTATCGATAACGAAGGGAATTATTTGTACAATGCGCAGAACGGAGGAACCGTATGTCCGGCCTGCGTTTCTATACAGAAACTGCTCAATAAAGAAGTGAATTGTGAAAAAGCCCTGCTGTACGGAAGCTATCAGGCGGAACGGTTCGGCGGCAAATACATCTTTTTCTGCCCCCTTTATCTTGCGCATTGGGCCTCTCCGATTATGGTGGATGACATGATGCGTGCTGCGCTGATCGCAGGCCCTGTGCTTGTGACCGATGCGGAAGATACGCTCATCGATGAGTTTGTGCAGAAGAATCAGATAAAGTCCGCCCATATCGAGGAGATACGGATGTATCTGCGCGGAATCCCGAAGGTCCGGCAGGACCGTCTCAATTCCATGTCGGAACTCTTGTACGTTGTGGCATCGCAGCTTTCCATAACAAAACCTGCTGTGCAGGGGAAAGCGGAATCCGAACCCCAGACCGCGCAGGTCAAAGTATCCGATTACCTGCAGTACATTAAGACCTTCGGAGGGGAAGAGGATTCCACTGCTCCGTATCCGATAGAAAAGGAACGGGAACTCCAGTTTCTCATTTCGATCGGGGACAAAGAAGGTTCGCAACGTGTTC
>CAZWAS010000028.1:11869-20478 GCA_964631915.1 uncultured Spirochaetales bacterium
GAATGAAGTGCTCGGCAATATTTTCTTCGCAAGCGGGGGCAAGTTCGACGTCATAAAGGCGCGAGTGCTCGAACTCATCGTGCTTCTTTCCCGTGCAGCCATGGAAGGTGGAGCGGATGCAGAAGAAATATTCGGGCTCAATTATAAATACCTCGAACAGATACACAATTTCCATTCCGCGGATGAACTCGCCATGTGGCTGTCTACGATCATGCTGCGTTTTGTCGATTGCGTATTCAATCTGACGGACGTCAAGCATGTGGATGTGATTTATAAGGCAGCCGAGTACGTGCGGAAGAATTATATGAATAAAATTACCCTGGAGGATGTGGCAAAAAACGTATATTTAAGTCCGTCATATTTCAGCAAAATATTCAAAGAAGAAATGAAGTGCAATTTCAATGCGTACCTGAATCAGGTCCGCATACATGTCGGCAAGGAATTGCTCAAGAATCCAGCGATTCCCCTTGTAGACGTTGCTCTGAGAGTAGGGTATGAGGATCAGAGTTACTTCTCCAAGGTTTTTAAAAAAATGACAGGAATGAGTCCTGGGAAATTCAGAGAACTACGAGGCAAGGAGGTAGTGTAATGGGTTTACTACAAGAAATTTCCGAGTTTCTACAGAAGGGAAAGGCGAACGAAGTGAAGGATCTCGTGCAGAAGGCGATCGACCAGAAAATGGATGCGAAACAGATCCTCGAAGAAGGCCTTATGGCAGGGATGAACATCATCGGAGCGAAATTCAAGAAGAATGAAGTGTTCGTTCCCGAAGTGTTGATCGCAGCACGGGCCATGAACGCCGGTATAGCGCTTCTGCGGCCGCTTCTCGTTTCGGCAGGAGTGAAGGCGAAAGGCAAAGTCGTGCTCGGCACCGTGAAAGGGGATTTGCACGACATAGGCAAAAATCTGGTGAAGATGATGATGGAAGGCAAAGGGCTCGAAGTCGTGGATCTCGGCACCGATGTTCCTGCGGATAAATTCATCAACACCGCAAAAGAACAAAATGCAAACATTATCGCATGCTCTGCGTTGCTCACCACGACTATGACCGAAATGAAAGGCGTTGTAGAAGCTGCCAAAGAAGCGGGGATCAGAGACAAAGTGAAGATAATGATCGGTGGAGCTCCTGTGACGGACAACTATTGTAAGAGTATCGGCGCTGACCTCTATGCGCCCGACGCTGCTTCCGCTGCAGATGCAGCCGTAGCTGTCTGCTGAAGAATCCATTCGAAACTTTTCCGGAAAAGTTTCAAGCGGAAAGGGTCCTCCCTTTCCGCTTTTTTTTGCTACGAAAGCATACCGTTTCTTTCTGTCAGGATTCTGTGCAAGAAACGCTTCCTGCCGTGGGGCGTGGATTCCCGCGATCCCTGTGAGCCGTGTGTGAAGCTGGTGTAGGGAACAACGGCTTTTTTTCATACCTCAGCGACAAACGACCGATATTGTAACAAGAAAAACCAAAGCAATGGCAAGGGGGCTCTGCTTTGACCGACGAATATATAAAAAACGTGAAAGACCTGCCGGTAGTGCCTCAAGTTGCGACGAAGATACTCAGCATGGCGACGGACGGCATGCAGGTATCCTTCAGAGATCTCGAGAATATTATCAAAATCGATCCCGGGCTCACCGCTCGCATTCTGAAAATAGCGAATTCGGCGCTCTATGCCAGACAAAAAGAAATACGAAACCTTCAGATGGCCATTAGTCTTCTCGGATTGAAGAATTTAAAAAATGTCGTTCTGCTCGTCACTGCATCGAACTTGTTCAGTCAGGTTAAAAAGACGGCATTCTATCCTCATTTTTGGAAACATTCCATACGCACAGGATTTTTGGCGCGGCACATGTGCATACGGTGTGGAAAGGAACATCTTAAAGAAGAAGTGTTCCTGAGCGGCACGCTCCATGACATCGGTCAATTGCTTTTGTTCAACGACTACCGGGATGAGTACCTCGCCGTTATAGAAGACGAAAAACGCGGTATAGCTCCTATCGAGGAATTGGAGGAACAGAAATACGGTACCAATCACAGGAAAATCGGCGGTATGCTCATGGGGTATTGGAATTTCCCCGAGATCTTTGTGGATACGGCGCGGGAACACAGTTCGCTCAATATAATATCGCAGTACAAAAACGTCATCATATTTGTATCGCTGGCGGATCTCCTTGCCGACAAACTCACCATAGGGACAGATATCCCGTATAAAACGGAACTCTTCAATCAGTTGCTCCCGCATTCCTGTCTGCAGCCGGAAGATATCGCTTTCTACGAACAAGAATTCCTTGCAGAGATGCTGCAGGATCCGCTTTTCCAGCAATTCACAGAACTGTTCGGTATTTCCTGACGGATCAGTTTCGGTTACGGAAGAATATAGTCGGGCAGCTTCACCGTATATGCCAACCGCACGGACAGAGAGGAATAATCCCAAGAGGGTTGAAAGTTCAGCATGTTCGCCGCATAGTTATATGCAGCGCTGAACACTCCTCCACATGCTATCTCGGCATTCTGCAGTGTGAGATTCACGGACAGCTCTCCTTCGAGCTTTAAGCGCCGTTTTAGGTTTTCAGGCGTTAAAATCTGTTCGTCGTAGTTCGCCACGAACCCTCGGAAAGAAATGCCGAGCGTGTTCTGTGCGAATGCGATCCACGTGGAAGCAGTGAATCCTCCCCCTGCTATGAGCACGCCTGGAGGAGAGTAGTACTGATAGATGCTGCTACCGAATCCGTTTTGAAAGGTGAAGTTTCCATATACCTGTATGCTGAAGTATGGATTTCCTCCCTGAAAAACGGGGACTAGTATATCCTGCGCAGCCGTCAGGATGAAATTGCTGTCCGAGATGGCGTCTCCTTTCCCGTAGGTCCTGAAAGAGATTCCGTTGAAAGGGAATAAATTGATGAACCCAAGATTTACGGAAAAAGAGATATCGAAGCTATGCGCCGTCCGACTTTCCCTGAACGGCGCATAGGTCTCTTCATACTGGCCCCACCGGTACGACCCGGTGAGAAATAGGTACCGACCCAGGCCGAGCAATATATCGACATGCGCATACGGTGAAGGATCGGCGACATATCGTGCGTAGTCGAATCCATCTGCAGGCGAAGAGGAAGCAGTCGTACTTTTCGATTCCACGAGTGCTATGCCTGCACCGGGATGTACGCTCAGTGCGAGAGCAGGAAACGTCAAGGGTAAGAACGCACGTACATCATGCACGAGATAGGTAGTCTGGTTTCGCAGCGTTACGACATCCATACCGTATGCAGCTTCAACCCCGATGAATGTGTTCAGATGCAAAAGAGTCGAGGCGTCCGACTGCCATCTATGCGTATACGGATCCGTGAAATAATTCGTGTGCAAGGAAACAGAATGCGCATGTTCCCCTGCGAGTTTGTTGTGCAGGGATACGGTATTTTCATAGAAGGGGTCCAGGGTATAAACGTTTTTATAGTATTCCATGGCCTTATTCCAATCCTGTTTCCATTGATAGATTGAGCCGAGCCTGTAGATTCCACGTATATTGTTCGGATCGATGTCGAGCACTTGCCTGAACTGTCTGATTCCGGAATCCAGATCGTTTTCTTTCAGATAATACTCGCCGAGTTGGTTTCTCTGTTCCACCGTGCTTTCTTGGTTTCGGTATATCGCATGAATCATCTTTTCGTAGAGCACTTCGTGGACTGTTCTCTGCATATCGTCGTTTTTGTTTCTCAGTTCCGGAATGTGCTTTGCGATCTCGTCGAATCGTGCGAGCAGAGTTTTCAGCTCTTCTTCGGAGGGGGCGAAAAAATCGAGAGGCAGCACCGTCAGCGGCTCCAGAGAAAGGACAGGAAACAGCTCTCTGATCGATTCCATGAGTGGACTTGAAAATGGGACGGTTTCCACAGCCTTTTTCACCGATTCATTCTTGTTTGCCCACAGAGCGGCGATTGCGATATGGGTTTGAATGTCCGGATCTTCGGCTTGCGTCGCTGCAAGTTTACTGAATATCTCTTCGAATGCCTGGAACCTGCGTTCGACCAGATACACCTTGCCCATGATGTGCAGTGCTAGATCCAGACCTTTTTTTGATGTGATATTCAATTCGAGAAAGAAAGAATCCCTGTCCCAACGCCAGTTGCTGTTTTTCGTCAGTTCCTTGAATGCTTCCTGTTTCTGCTTCGCTGTTTCCTTGATGCCGGATAATGCTGCAGTACGTCGGTCCATATGTGCGAGTATATTGGAGAATACATCGACATATCGCTTCGCTGATGCGAAGATCAAGTTCATGGTCCCCTGCTCTTTGTTCACAGCGTCGAGGTACGTCTGGCTTGCATCTGCCATGGTCTGTCCTTTTTCTTTTGCAGCTTCGAGCTTGACCTTGTATTCGTCGAGAGCTTTGATCGCGTTCGTTAGTTTCGATGCTTGAGCGGATAGGGTGTTCTTTACATCCGAAAGTGTTTTCGGCATGAGCGCCAACGTATTGCCGATGATAGATCCTGTATTCAGAAAGTCGTACAGCGGTACTGCTTCTTTCTCCATGTCCTCAATGGTCCGATACGTATGGTTTATGATGATGTTCAAGAGTTCATCGATCGCCTCGGTTCTTCTTCCGTTCCAGAAATAGGTCTGCGCCAAAAGTTCCCTCAGTTCGAGGTTGTCGGGATTTTCTGCAAGTCTGGATTGGAATTCCGCGATGATTTCGTTTTTCATACCCTGTTTTTCTTTATACTGAGAAAGATACCTGTCCAACGTGTCCGAGGCGACGAACGTCTTTTCTATGTCTGTACGAATGGATGCAGCTTCATCATTTTTTCCCAGCGAGACATAGGTATCCTGCAGAAGAAGGTAATTTTCGAGCAGGCTAGGGTATTTTTGTATCGCCTGTTTATAGATCTGAACAGCTCCTTCCGGATATCCGTTCGAACCGTACGATTCCGCCGCTTCCTTCAGGAGCACAGGATCCTTTTCCGATTCCGAAAGAATAAGCGCAGTCATATCCGCAAACTCTTTCGGTTTCCCTGCCCAAAGGTATGATAAAGCCAGATTCGTTTTCAGGTCGATGCTGTCCGGATGTGCTTTTAGCGCCTCGAGGAACAGAGCTATGGATTCATCGTACCTGTTCGTCCATGCTGCAAGTTTCCCTGCTTCGAGCCAGAGATCCGTCCTCTCCGGTGCTGCCGCGAGAATCTTACGATACTGAGCCAACCCTTCTGCGATCTCGCCTTTCCATATGCGATTTTTCGCAGCGAGCACTTTTGCCTTTTCGTGCCCTGGTTCGATCAATATCAGTTTGTTCAGGAATTTGAGGGCATTGAGGTTGTCTCCGAGGAGTGTGTATAGGAGGGACAATTCATAGAGCAAGTTCGGATTGCTCGGATTATCGCGTATGGCGATGAGATAATCGTCGATCGTCTTGAAAGGATAGTGCGGAAGCACACCCAACGTCTGTTTCGGGAAAATTTTCGGAGTCTGTTCACCTCTGACCGGTTTTCCTGCTTCCGTGCGGATGAGGTAGAGTACATCGAGGTAGAAGAAATACCTGTTGTCGAATCGCCGTTTATCCGTGACTGTTATCCGCATTGTATGCTTGCCCTGCGAAAGAGTCACTGTGCCTATAGATACAAAATAAAACGGCGGGGAGTAATCTTCCACCGCTTCAGCTGTCTCTTCGTACACCGAGACAGGTTCGCCGCCGTCTATGCTGTATTTGAACGGAGAAGCGTAGGAAGGATGCAGTTCGTCGTTCGGTCCGGGAGGCGTTCCTCCGTAGAGTAAAAGGTAATCGCCTGCCTCTTCTGCGAAGAAAGCGAAATCTGCATAGAATGTCACGGCAGCAGTGCCCGGCCTGTTGAGCTGTATGGCCCTTCCGCCCGAGCATCCGTAGTTGATCGTCGGTTCTGACGTGAAATTCGTCGATACCGCTTTTTCTCCTTCGATATGGATGATAGTTTTGTTCGTATCCGGAAAAACCGGTTCGATGAGGCTCTTTGCAGATCTCTGCTGAGCTTCCTTTGCCTCCGCATTGGGGACGGCGGAAGGGTTTTGCGGAAAAAGCAAGAATGCGGAAAACAGCATCCATACAAAGACGCTCGCAGGGAGAAACCAGCGGGAATTCCGATTCATGTCAGGCTCCTTTTAATCCGACTTATTGTGCATTTATATTGAATGCTCTATTATGCCTTCTTATGGAGGACATAAATAAAAAAAGTATCTCAAAACAGGTTTCCGTTCAGGTAAAAATACGCGACACGTTGATCGTAATGCTCTGCATAGGGCTCCTGAATCTCGCATTTCCTGACGATCCCGGATTTTTCAAGGCTTTTTTTTTTTTTTCGCTTTACGCCATTCTCCTCATCTCCGTGTATTATGGCATACAGTATGCTGTTCTCGGTTGGGCATTCTCTTCGTTTTTTACTTTTTTACTGCTTCCTTTCCTTCTTTCCGTATTATATCAAGAAGCATGGACATTGCAATACTGGAGTGTCGTAGGTGAACGCTCTCTCAGGGTGTTTGCTCTAGAGTCTGGCGGTATAGCGGCATTCGGGTTAATGAGGAACTTTCTCGTAAAGCGGACGGACGAAATACACGAGTATCTCTGGAAACTGAGGCACGACAAGGATATTCTCGTCCGTGAAGTGCAGGCATTGAAAACCGTGAATCTTGAACTCGAACAGAGGATATCTCGCCAGCAAGATTCCTTGACGACGCTTTTTTCCGGATTGCAAGTTCTGTACTCCTTGAACCTCGACAAGGCGCTCGATTTCATACTGGAACTCGTGCGCAAGTTTTCGAATGCCGATCGCTGTTCCGTATGGCGCCACGACCTTCAGAGCAGAACGCTTATCCGGGAAGCATGCGTGGGATGGAGCGAAGCGGAAAAAAAGCGGAACAGGATTCCCGAAGAGGGGAGCATTGAAGGCTGGGTGCTGCGCAACAATATGGTGTTTTCCGTGAAGCTTCTTCTGAACTACGAGAACTTGCAAAAGATGGACAGAGGGGAAAATATTTACACCCTTCCGATTTCCGCGGGGAGAAAGATCTGGGGAGTGCTCAATATAGAAGAGATGCCCTTCGAAAAGTTCAACCTGTATACAGAAAAGGTACTTCTCATGATTCTGGCGCTTGCAGCGCCTGCTCTGGAACGGATTCTCGAATACGAGAACCTCCTGGAAAAAACGGAGATGAATCCTATTACAGGGCTTCCGTCGTTCTCTAATTTTCACAGGTTCATAGAGAACGAAATGGAAAGTGTGCAACGGGCAGGCTCGGAGACGTTGTTTATCATTCTTGTGGAGATCCGCAATTTCATGCAGCTTGTGGACGAAGTGGGAAAGACCGCGGTGTTCAAAATTGTTTCCGAACTCGTGGAAGAGCTCAAGACGATTACGCAAAACAAGGCCAGGTTCTTTCACTACAAAGAGGAGAACCAGCTCGCTTTGGTGTATCCGCACATCGACTATGACGGCGTGTCTTTGTTCAGCCTGGAAATTCTCGAGATGGTGAATGTCAAGGAATGGGTGGCGGCGGATAAACGGGTTATTGTAGGGTATTCAGTTTTCAGCGGAGCGGAGGGCAACCCCGAAGAGGTACTCATGTCCGCAGAAAACCTGCTCGAGCTTCAGAAACTATAGACGGAGTGTATGGATAAGTTCGATTATTTTCGCAAAGGAAACGCAGTGTTCCTTCCAAAAACCCCTGCTGCATCGCTTCGAGGAATCGAGAAAGGGTATCCGGTAGTGGAATCGTATATCCATCTGGGAACCTCGGTGAAAGCCCTGGACGAGGAACCTTACGATCTCGACGATCTAGAACGGATTCTCGCACGAGAAGATCTGGACCTTAACACGAACAGCATACTGCTCGGCATTTTTGAGAAACTGATTTCGAGTACGAGTTCCGAGACTGCGTTGTTCGCTGCGGAAGGGATCAACCTTATCGAATCGCGCTATTTCAGTAAAATTGAACGCTTAAAAAAAGGAAAGAAGAAACTGTCTTCCTGTGTAAAGCTCGCACGGCTTTTCTTCGAACTCTCCGTTCTGAACAGGACAAAGGAAACGATTCGACGTTTTTACCTCAGGGAATCCTATCGGTACCTGAATGCAGTACGGAAACGGGAACCCCTCGGCGAGGAGGATGCGAAGCTCTACGTCTCAATATTGTCCGATCTGAAGCTGTACCATCAGGCCATGTCGTATATCGAGAGCCTGAGCTATTTAGATCGAAGCGTGATGCTTGTGCTGAAACTCAAGGTGGAATTCCTTCAGAAGCATTATCAGAACGTATGCAAACTCGCAGGAGAGTTGCAAGCCCTCAATGCGCCGTTGGACGAGAACCTGAGCACTTGCCTGGGATATTGGCTTTCCTGGAAAGAGGATTATGGCACTTAGAGTATGCATTATAGCCGAAGGCTCTTATCCGTTCATCACCGGAGGAGTCTCCTCATGGGTTCATGAACTCATCAACGGCTTGCCGCATTTCGAGTTCATGCTGCTTACGCTTTCTCCGAACCCTGATCAGAAGTTGAAATACACATTGCCGTCGAATGTCATCGAGCATAAGGATATCGTCATATCCAGTCATAGGGAGAGTGTTTCCCTGCCGAGAACGGCGCGTAAGAAGCTTATGCAGGACATCCGGA
>CAZWAS010000028.1:20516-21989 GCA_964631915.1 uncultured Spirochaetales bacterium
GATGTCGGGTCGAGTGCCGGACTTCTCGATTCCATTCCCCTAGGCTGTTATCTGTATGAAGATGCCGTGCGGGAAAAAATCGGCTGGGACATGATTTCGACGAAAAACCGCGAAAAAAATCCTGTGTATCCGTTTTCGGAGTACTTCTGGTCGTGGAAAACAGCCCACGACCTCATATTCACGGTGCTCGGCTCTGATCTGCCGGATGCGGACGTGTACCATTCCGTGTCTACCGGATACGCAGGGCTCGCTGCAGTGTGCGCCAAGATCAGGAAAAAGAAGCGGATCATGATAACGGAACACGGGCTGTACCATAAAGAACGGGAAATGGAGATACGCAGAAGCCGCCAAATACGCGGGTATCAGCGAGATTTATGGATACACATATACAACAACATCAGTCGTATAACGTATCTTCATGCCGACCGTATCATTGCGCTTTTCGAGTACAACAGGCAGCTCCAAGTTGAGCTGGGTGCTCAGAAAGTGAAAACACAGGTAATACCGAACGGCATAGATGTTGAGCATTTTTCCTCCGTAAAGAGGGAAAAGCGGTCGGGGTTTCACATCGGATTAGTCGGAAGAGTGGTTCCCATAAAGGATATAAAGACGTTCATCGCTATGGCTAAGATCGTGAGCGAAGCGATCCCCGATGTACATTTTTACTGCATAGGTCCTACGGATGAAGACGAAGGCTACTACGAGAACTGCAAATTGCTTGTTCAAAGCTTCAAGCTCTCGGATATATTCGAGTTCACTGGCAGGCAGGATGTACGCACGTATTACGCGTTTCTCGATGTGCTGGTTCTCACTAGCCTGAGAGAAGCGCAGCCGCTTGTCATTCTCGAAGCATTCTGCGCAGGGGTTCCGGTGGTAGCCACGAAAGTGGGGAATGTGCCCGAACTGCTGGATTTCGAGGATGTGTTCCTCTCTCCCCCCAAAGATGCGGAGAAACTCGCGGCAGGGGTCAAATACATATATGAGAATCCTGGGAAAATGGCGACGCTCTGCCGCTACAATCGGGAAAAAGTGATGAAGCTGTACAACAGAAAAGACCTGTTCGCAACTTATGAAACCATGTACAGAGACTTGGCAGGAGATGGTACATGGCAGGGATAGGGTTCGAATTGCGCAAAGTGCTAAACCAGGGGACGATCTCGGGCATGTTCAGGGCGATCGCTGCAGGCACCATGATCGTCGCAGGTCCCTGGTTACTGTCCATACTCGGCATATTTGTGATTCAGCGATTTTCAGGTTCCGCCATAGCTGAGTCGCCCAGCCTGTTCAATGCGGCGGTGACATATTCGTATGCGTTCTCCCTTATCGTATTTGGAGGTTCCCACTACATTTTCACGCGGTACATTTCGGATCTGATCTACCTCAAAAGGAAAGAAGATGCGGGATCCGCACTCATCGCCTTTTCGCTTATTGTCGCACTCATCGCTTTCGCCTTATCCTTCATTCCCCTTGCCG
>CAZWAS010000028.1:21999-40109 GCA_964631915.1 uncultured Spirochaetales bacterium
AGGCTGGAGTCCGTGTCCAGACCCTGGCTGTTCAGATGCTCTGCCGCGCTTCTGTTTGTCGCCATAAACATCTCATGGATTCTCATGGCGTTTATCTCGCTGCTGAAAAAGTACGGTACTGTATTCCTCATCTATCTCCTCGGTATGGCACTTTCGTATCTGTTTGTGCTTTTAGGAGGGAGGCTGTTTTCCTTAAGCGGCGCTCTTTTTGGTTTCGCCTTCGGTCAATGGCTCGTAGTCGGAGCACTTTCTGCGCTTGCGTTAAGGAAGTTCAAACCTAGGGGAATAGCTGCAGGGATCCCCGTGTTCTCCTATTTCAGACGGTACAAGCTTCTTTTCGTCGCCGGTACCCTCTACTATGCAGGCATGTGGATCGATAAAGTCGTGGCGTGGATTCGTTTCGGATCGGCGGTTGGAAATACATTCTTCAAAACCTTCGATTTTTACGATATCCCTGCGTATATCGCAAATCTTGTGTTCATTCCGGGATTTCTTTATTTCATCATGTTCACGGAAACCTCGTTCCATACGAAACTCAAGTGGCTGGTGAAGGTTCTCGAAAGAGGAACCTTCATAGATATCCAAAGGAGAAAATTCGCACTCATACGTTCTGTGCATTCGGACATTATGCGGCAGAGCCTTGCATTCGCCCTGTTCTGTGCAGCGTTTCTCTTCATCGCCCCGGAACTGCTTTCCGTGGTTTTCGGTCTTTCCGTTGATCCGAAGGTGATACGGTTTTACAGCTGTGGAGTGTTTTCCCAGTTTCTGTTCATGACTTATATGATTTTCTTTTTTTATATCGAGTCGTATGAGTATGCGGCGTTTACGGCCGCCCTGCATTTCCTCCTAAATTTGATCGGGAGCATTATCGTCGCTCATATCGGGGACGTCCGAATGCTCGGGATCCCCTATTTCGCGGCAGGAAGCGTTTCGAGCACTCTGAGCGTCTTCCTTCTCGACCGCGGGCTCAAGAATGTGGAACACAGGATATTCATTCGTGCATCCACTGCGGGACCGAATGCTTGACGGTGAAAAAGCCTCTCTATATAATCGTAGAAACGGAAAAGAGGGCGCTTCTCCTGATGAAATAACCCAGTAGAATCGATGTCCCCGGCGAAACACGAAGATTGAGGATCGTATGTCTGTTCGAGTTCGTTATGCACCATCCCCAACAGGGCTTCAGCACATCGGAAGCATCCGTACGGCTCTGTTCAATTATTTTTTCGCACGCTCGCAGAGCGGTTCATTCATCCTGAGGATAGAAGATACGGATCAAGAGCGGTACCATGAAGAGGCTCTTTCCGATCTGTATGCTACTTTCAAGTGGCTCGGGATACGCTGGGATGAAGGGCCGGATGTGGGCGGGGCCTTCGGCCCCTATGTGCAGTCCGAGCGCGTGGAATTGTACCGCGAGTATGCGAAAAAGCTCGTAGAGCTGGGTAATGCGTACTACTGTTTCTGCAGTTCGGAGCGTCTCGAGGAGTTGCGGGCGAAGCAGACAGCGGAAAAGGGTGGTTTCGGATATGACCGCCATTGCAGAAATCTTTCGCAGCAGGAGATCGAAGAGTTCTTGAGCAAGGGCACCCGTCCGGTCATAAGGCTGAAAATACCCCTCGAGGGGAGCACGACCATCCATGATCTCCTCCTCGGCGATATCGAACGGAAGAATGAGGATATAAGCCCGGATCCGGTGCTCCTGAAATCCGACGGATTCCCGACCTATCACCTCGCTAACGTGATAGACGACCACTTTATGGAAATTACTCACATTCTCAGGGCCCAGGAATGGATCCCTTCCGGACCTTTGCACGTTATCCTGTACAGGGCGTTCGGCTGGGAACCGCCTAAGTATTGTCATCTCCCTATGGTGCTGGGAACCGACGGGCAGAAGCTTTCGAAGCGTCACGGCGCAACTGCGGTGCGGGAGTTCATACAAGCCGGATACCTTCCAGAGGCCGTCATCAATTATATATCTCTCATTGGCTGGTCTTATGACGACTCCACTGAATTTTTCTCCAAAGAAGAACTCGAAAAAATATTCACGCTGGACAAGCTCAACAAGGCGCCCGGTGTCTTCGATTACAAAAAGCTCGAGTGGTTCAACGGGCAGTATATTCGAAAGAAGACCGATGCATCTCTGAAAGATGCGATCGTTCCGTTCCTACGAAGCGCAGGGTTCGTGGGCGATGTCCTATCTTCCGAGGAGGATGCTCTGATAACCAAAGCGATCCCTCTCGTAAAGGAACGGCTCCGGTATCTTTCAGAGGCTCCGGCTCTGTTGAAATTTCTTTTCAAGGACATCGAATCTTATAGACTTGAAGATGTGATACCGAAGAAAATGGATGCGGCTTCGACACTCAATACGCTCAAAAAGAGCAGGGAGATAGTGGCGCTCCTCTCGGAGAGAACAGATGCCGAGATCGAAGAGTTGTTCAGAACCTTTTCCGAACAGAGCGGAGTCAAGCTTGGCCAGATCCTCCAGCCCATCCGGGTGGCGATCACAGGATCGACAGTTTCTCCTCCGCTCTTCGAATCCATACGGGTGCTCGGTATCGGAAAGACTCTTGCGAGGATCGATACGGTCATAACGTTACTGGAACAGAACAGAGGGTAGCTGCGGAGCTGTGAGACGGCATATTGCTCTTCCCCGTTCCGCTGCACGCAAAATTGATACACGAGGAAATACTATGGAAAATGGACTGACAATGGATAAACTTGTTTCGCTCTGCAAGCGCCGAGGATTCGTATTCCAGTCGAGCGAGGTGTACGGCGGGCTTTCTTCCGCCTGGGATTACGGCCCCATGGGTGTGGAGCTCAAGAACCGCATACAGCGTTTCTGGTGGAAGGAGATGACTCAGCTTCACGATAATATCGTGGGGATAGACGCTGCAATCATGATGCATCCCAGAGTCTGGGAAGCTTCGGGTCATGTTGAGAATTTTCATGACCCCCTCGTGGACTGCAAGAGCTGCAAACACCGGTTTAGAGAGGATCAGCTTCCCGAGGAAAACCGGACGAAGAAGACTTGCCCCGACTGCGGGGGAGAGCTGACAGAACCCAGGCAGTTCAATCTCATGTTCAAGACTCATATCGGACCCGTGGAAGATGCGGCGAGTGTCGTGTACCTACGGCCCGAAACAGCACAGGGCATTTACGTGAATTTCAAAAACGTTTCCCAGACGAGCAGGGTGAAGGTGCCGTTCGGCATAGCTCAGGTCGGAAAGGCGTTCAGAAACGAAATAACCACAAAGAATTTCATATTCCGAACCTGCGAATTCGAGCAAATGGAAATGCAGTTCTTCGTAAAGCCTGGAGAAGACGAACGTTGGTTCGAATATTGGAAAGAACAACGTTTTTCATATTACAAGAAACTCGGCATTCGCATGAAAAAACTCCATTTCCACCAGCATGGACCCGGAGAACTCGCGCATTATGCCAAAGATGCATACGACATAGAATACGAATTCCCTTTCGGCTGGAAGGAACTAGAAGGCATTCACAACAGGAGCGATTACGACCTCCGCAGGCATACCGAGTTCTCCGGTAAGGACTTATCCTATCTCGACGAAGAGACAAAGGAACGTTTCACTCCGTTTGTCATAGAAACGTCAGCAGGGCTTACGCGGAGCGTGCTCATGGTGCTGTGCGACGCGTATGATGAAGAGCAAGTTGAAGAGGGAGATACGAGGGTCGTGCTGCGCCTCCATCCGGAAATCGCACCGGTAACAGTGGGAGTGTTCCCCCTCATGAAAAAAGATGGACTTGCCGAGCTTGCGGAAAGCATCGAAAAAAACCTCAGAGAAGATTTTTTCACATTTTACGATCAAGGAGGAGCTATAGGCAGACGCTACCGCAGACAGGATGAGATAGGTACTCCATACTGCATCACCGTCGATTACCAGACCAAAGAAGACAACACTGTCACGCTGAGGTTCAGGGATTCGATGGAACAAGTCAGGATAAAAATAGACGAGATCGTTCCGCGGATCAAAAAAGCGAATAAGGAATACAAGAGGGTCGGAGAATGAATAAAGCACTTGAAGTGCTTACGGAACGCGGATTCGTAAAGCAATGTACAGATTTCGAAGGGCTATCGCGGCTCATGGACGAGGGGCCGGTTACGTTCTACATAGGCTGTGACCCCACCGGGTCTAGTCTGCACATAGGCCACATGGTGCCATTTTTCGCTTTCAGGCACTTACGGGAAGCAGGACATCATGGTATAGCGCTCATAGGAAGCGGAACAGCGAGGATCGGAGATCCTTCGGGCAAAACCGAAATGAGAAAAATGCTCACCTATGAGCACATAGATCGGAATGCCGAATCCATTTACGCTCAACTGGACAGGTTCATAGGGTTCGACGGAAAAACGGCGTATGCCGCGAATAACAAAGACTGGCTTGCCACGCTGAACTACATAGATTTCCTCAGGGATGTTGGAGTACATTTTTCCGTTAATCGGATGCTGAGCTTCGAGGCGTACAAGAAACGCATGGAGACAGGGCTTACATTTATAGAGTTCAACTACCAGCTCCTCCAGAGCTATGACTTTCTCCAGCTTTTCGAACGTCACGGATGCAGGCTTCAGATAGGCGGGGACGATCAGTGGGGCAACATCGTTGCCGGGATAGAACTCATCCGAAGGGTGAAAAGCGCGGAAACATACGGACTTACCTTTCCGCTGGTGACGACATCGGACGGTAAGAAAATGGGCAAGACAGAAAAAGGCGCCCTATTTCTGGATCCAGCAGTGGTAAGCCCCTACGAGTTTTTTCAGTATTGGCGGAATGTCTCCGATGAGGACGTGGAGCGATTTCTGCTCATGTTCACCTTCCTGCCTGCAGAGGAATGTAGGCGCTTAGGAGCATCATCGGATGCAGATATAAACGCTTCCAAAGAACGGCTTGCGTACGAAGTCACTGCTCTTATACACGGTACGGCCGAAGCGGATAAGGCGCTTGCATCCTCGCGTGCCGCATTCGGCAGAGGCGGAGACCTTTCCGGTATGCCCACGAAGGCACTGAAAAAGAACGATCTGGAACGAGGTATTCCTGTTTTGGACCTCTTTGCGCAGACAGACCTCTGCGATTCGAAAAGCGAGGCGCGCAGGCTCATCGTGCAGGGAGGTGCTCAGATCAATGGAAGAAAAGTAGAGAGCGTAGACACAACAATAGATATGTCCTGGCTTCAGGACGGCGCTCTCATGCTCAAAGCGGGTAAAAAACGCTATTTCCGCATCGTCTTCGAATGATGCGAAAGGAGGTTGTTATGAAGGTACGGACAGTATTCATGCTGATCGTTTTATTCAGCATAGGGATGGGGACGCTTTCCGCAGAAGGGATGAAAGATGCTTCTGCGCCGAAGGTCGAACAGGAACACATCGTTTTCCGAATTGGTGCGCTGAAAGGCCCCACGGGCATAGGCATGATCCGGCTGTTCGAGGAAAAACCGTTCTTCGGTACGGGAGTGGAATCGGCGTACGAAGCTTCGGGTAATCCAGATCTTCTCGTGTCGAAACTCCTTTCAGGCGAAGTGGATGCAGCAGTTCTCCCGACCAATGTAGCGGCGAAACTCTATGCGAAAAAAGTTCCTATAGTCATGGGCGCTGTTACGGGGTTCGGCGTCCTTTATATGCTCTCTTCCGATCCGACGATCCAATCGTTGAGCGATATTCGGGGTAAAGAAATCCATAACGCGGGCAAAGGAGCGACTCCGGATGTTCTGTTCCGCTATCTCGTAAAACAGGAAGGTCTGGATCCGGATAAGGATGTTGCGGTGAATTTTGCGTATGCCCATCAGGAGCTCGCACAGCTTTTGATCGCGGGGAAAATCAGCACTGCGGTTCTTCCCGAACCTTTTGCTACCATGGTTCTTATGGGCGCAAAGCAGGCGAGAGTTGCCGTAGATTTGCAGAAACAGTGGTCGACTGTGCAGCACACCGAGGCATCGTATCCTATGTCCTGCGTGGTTCTGAAGAAAGATTTCGCGGACAAACACCGAGATGCAGTAAAGCAGTTTCTCGCAGAATACGCGAAGTCCATCGAATGGGTGAATGCACATCCGGACCTCGCAGGCGGCCTCGTGGAAAAGCACGAACTCGGCATGACGAAAGCTGTGGCTGCTTCCGCCATACCCCGCTGTAATCTCAGATTCGTATCCGCCGGCGATGCTAAACCGCTCATGGACCAGTTTTTGTCTGTGCTCCTCGGATTCAACCCGGAATCCATAGGCGGAACCTTGCCTGATGAAGGGTTTTACCTTCGCTGAGAACTCTGGTCTCTGTTTCGTAGCACGACCGGTTGATTCTGTGCTGCGATCCATTGTAGCATTGCTCCCGTGCTGCTCCGCAAATCCAGAATACTATCGAAACGCACGATGCCCCTCGTTAAGATCGGTTCTGTGCTCATACTCGTCGCGCTGTGGAAGCTTATTTCCTTCGCAGTAGATGCTGAAATCATCATCCCATCCCCTGAAAAAACATTTCTCGAGGTGTTGGGGTTGATGATCACTGCTTCGTTCTGGCATGCGGTATTGGGAACCGTGCTGCGAGTCGTTTTCGGTTTTTTGATTTCCTTCGCATGCGGAATTCTTGTAGGCGTCGCTGCAGGATACAGCAGAGTCGTGCATAATCTCGTAAGCCCGATTATCGCTGTTATCAAGACAACGCCGGTTCTTTCCATCATCCTCTTGGCCCTCATCTGGTTCAAGACCGATTTTGTGCCGGTTTTTTCCGCATTCCTCATGGGGTTTCCCATTATCTGCGGAAACGTGATTGAAGGAATACACAACGTGGATCAGCGGCTCCTGCAGATGGCAGATGCGTACCGCTTGTCCGCTTCGGATAAAATCCTCAATATCCATGTACCGTCTGTCTTCCCCTACATACTCGCTGGTTCCAAAACTTCGATGGGCATTATATGGAAAGTGGTTGTGGCGGCCGAAGTCCTGAGCCAACCTGTGCATGCCATAGGATCAGGGCTTCAGAATGCAAAAATCATGCTCGAGACTGCGCGGGTATTCGCGTGGACCATTGTGGCGATTTTGCTCGGCGTTGTGTTCGAAGGTTTGTTCGCCCGAATTTTCCCGAGGATCAGGAGGAACAAGCGGTGAGCGTGAAGATTCGGAACCTTTCCAAGCGATTCGGAGATCTGGAGGTGTTTTCCGATCTTTCCATGGAATTCCCGGATCATGCTATAACCGCCATACTCGGACCTTCCGGCTGTGGGAAAACCACGCTCCTCAACATATTGTCTGGAGTGATGGATCCTGATTCGGGTAGTGTGGAAGGCGTGGCAGAAAATACAGGATACCTGTTTCAGGAACCGCGGCTCCTCCCCTGGCGTACCGTATTTGAAAACATCGACCTCGTGCTCCGACGTCTCTATGGAAAAGACGAACGTGAACAGCGAATAGCTTGGGCGCTTGGCATGGTGAATCTTTCTGCATTCAAGGATTATTACCCGGACGAATTGAGCGGAGGGATGCTTCAGCGCGCTGCCATAGCGCGGGCATTCGCGTTTCCGGGCGACATGCTGTTCATGGATGAGCCGTTCCAGGCTCTGGACATGAATCTCAAACTTTCTCTTATCCGTGCTTTCGAATGCTTGTGGCAGGAAGAACAAAAACTCTGCGTGCTTGTGACTCACAACATTCATGAGGCTTTGCTTTTAGGCGACCGAATTATTATATTTACAGAAAGGCCCGCAAAAACGAGAAGAATCGTGGAGAACCATGTACCGCACAGAGTGAGGAGCCTCCGCCATCCGGAAATTCTTGATCTGGAAAAAGAGCTCTACGATACACTTCTGGACTCAGCGGATCAATACGAGTGAGGAACGAATGAACACAGAAGCGAGAAATGCTTATTTTGAGAAACTGATGAATGAAGGCAATTATATCGGAGCCTACCATTTCGTGAGGAATTCGACTTTAGGGGATATTCAAGTCGTCGAATACACCGGGGTCGTTATTCAACGGCTCGTAGAAGAGCTCTCTGCACAAGCGGGAAACAAGGAGAAGCAGGTCTATTACCGCTCTCTCCTCATCTGGATACTGCAGGATACCCCCGGCCTTGCGCGCATATATAAGGAACAGATGCGTGCTGTATTTGGTTCTAAAGATTCAGCATGGAATATGTTCGGGAAGATGCATGATTTTGCATCCACGGGAGCTTCGGGACAGGAGTTTACGGATCGTGTTAAGCGGACTGCCGAGACCATAAAGGAGCAGGTGGAGGCTGCTGCGGAAAAAATCAAAGAAGGAAAAACCGAAGAAGTAGTGAAAGATTTTTTTTCGTTCGCGGAAAAAGGCGTGAAAGAAGGCATGAAACAGTTCTCATCGGTCCTGGAAGGTTTTTCCAAGGCACGGGATGAATATAGAAAGCAGGATGAACAGGAAAAAACGCATCAGGACCAGGATGATGAGGAAAGCCGAAACGCAGCGAAGGATAACGGACCGACATGAAACTGCTCGCGTTTTCCGATATCCACGGAAGCGTGGAACATTTCGATTCATTGAAGCAGGAAATTGCGGAAGCCGACCTCGTGTTGCTCACCGGAGATATAACCCATTTCGGAAACAGAAGCGATGCGGAGCAGGTCATAAGTAGGGTGGCGAGCATTAACCGCCGCGTGCTCGCAATACCCGGCAATTGCGACGATCGATCGGTGTGGACTTATCTCGAAGAGGCTGGTATAGGTCTGCATGCAAAGCATGCAACAGCAGGGGGATTCTGTTTCGTAGGCTTAGGTGGCGGGCTGATTTCGCCGTTCAAAACTCCGCAGGAATATACGGAAGAGCAGTTCGAAGTGTTCCTCGCGGAAGCGATGCAAGGAGTCAATCCTGCTTGTCCTCTGATTCTCGTTTCCCATCAGCCGCCTCACGGGAGCCTGGCAGACAAGGCCATGGGTATTCGCCATGTGGGGAGCAGAACTGTACAGCGGTTCATCCTCGAACGGAAACCGCTTCTCTGTTTTACCGGTCACATCCACGAGAGCAAGAGCGTAAGCACCTTCGGCTCGACCTGCCTCATCAATCCTGGAGCCTTCAGAGACGGTATGTACTGCGCTGTGAAAATCGGAACCGACATCGAAACCATAGAGCTCAGGAACACGGACAAAAAACGAAAAAGTTGATCTCTTTCCTGTGCGACCCGTTGAAACTCAGTAGTCAATCGGAATGGCTCTGCAATATTTCCTCGGGTATTGGGTTTATGAGCTTCACGATTTCGTCGAATTTGAAGTCTATATCGATGACTGCATAAATTTCACCTTTCACATCATAGATCGGGAGAGCGGCGGTGAAAATCATCGCTCCCGTATATTTCGAGAAGAAGAGATCGGAATAATACGGTTTGCCGGTTTCGATGACTTCCACGAACCATTCCTTTTCGCGGAAATTTTTATCGAGAAGATTTCTGAAGAGCCCCTTTTCTCCTCGCTGCGTATGGACCTGGCTTATCCGTTTCCCCTCGCGGTCCGTGATGGCGAGGAGTTGTATAGAAGCTTCTTTTTTCACCACTTTATCGAGGAAAGGCTCCATGGTGTCCTTATCGAGCGACTGCACTTCGGGGGAATTGGAAATCCTTTCTGCCAAGATCTTTGCCTTTCTTTTCGCCTCCTCGCGGACCCGTGCAAAATCGGATTCGAAGAGCGAAGGGATATAATGCTTTGCCTGGGCTATCAGTTCTTCGGATGAAATGCTCGTGGTTCTCCCCTGAGCATATTGTTCCATGACCCATGTGTTGATATGTCTGACGCCGGGATGCCGTTTGCTGACCGGTTCCACTTTGCCCTGCACGACGAACGGGATATTTTCATTGAGCCATTCGGCAATGCCTGCAACACCGGACTTATCCGTAACCATGACTCTGATCGGACGATTCAGAATTTTTTCCGTGTCGAATATATTGTATATTTCCTGATTTTTCAGCAAACCGTCGGCGTGGATCCCTGCGCGCGTAACGTTGAATTCCGAGCCGATGAACGGATAATTTGAGGGAATATCCGCTTTCACGATATTCCTGTAATAATCGGCGATTTCCGTGATCACCTTCGTATCCATGCCGTCGTCAGTACCCTTGAGCCCTATGTACTCGATTACCGCTCCTTCAAGGGGTGGATTTCCGGTACGCTCGCCGAACCCGATGAGCGAAGCATTGAGAGCCGATACGCCGTACAGCCATGCGGTCACCGCATTGATATGGACCTTGTGAAAATCGTTATGTCCGTGCCATTCGAGAAGCTCCGACGGATAACCGAGCTCGTTCCGAAAAGCGCTTACGAGTTTTGGAACACTTCTCGGTAGAACGGCTCCGGGAAAACTGATGCCGTATCCCATAGTATCGCAGAGCCGAACTTTTATCGGTATGCCGCTTTCTTCCGAAAGCTTCAGCAACTCTTCGGCGAAGGGAAGGCAGAATCCGTAGATATCGGCCCTGGTTATATCTTCGAAATGGCAGCGAATCCGTATACCTTCCGCAAGTGCCTCTTTGACTATGGAGAGGTATTCCTCGAGAATTTGTTTTCTGTCGGATTTCAATTTCAAATAGATGTGATAGTCGGAGACGGATGTGAGAATACCAGTCTCCTTGAGACCGAGTTCTTTTATTATCTGAAAATCCTTCGCATTCGCGCGTATCCAACCAGTTACTTCTGGGAATCGATAGCCTTTTGCAAGACAACCCTCGACCGCTTTGCGGTCACGCTGGCTATAGACGAAAAATTCGCTCTGCCTGATGATCCCTTTCGGCCCGCCGAGTCGGTGAAGCAGCGTGTAGATGTCCACGATCTGTTCCGGCGTATAGGGGGGCCGCGCCTGCTGACCGTCTCTGAACGTCGTATCCGTTATCCAGATGTCATCCGGTGGGCAGGGTGGGATTATTTTCCCGTCGAAAAGAATCTTCGGTACCTGATCGTAAGGAAATTGATCTCTGAACAGCTCCGGCGTTTTCCTGTCAACGAGCGGTTTCCCCCTCGCCTCTCGTATCGGTACGCCTATCGCCGACATATATGCCTCCTCTCACCGATATTAATTTATATATACACTTTCGACAGAATTTGTCAATAATAAGAACATAAAATTTACAAAAAATAGCTTTTTTTGTAGAAATCTTGCTCGATGAGAGAATAATGACTGGCACGATCTTTACTTTTTCTGCGAACCGAAATATGTGCTCGCCCTGTCCACGGAAGAAATTTCAATTATTCCGTCGGTATCCTCGGCGAACAAACCGCTTTTTTCCATCTCTGCGAAAACTGGTTCGCGGAGTTTGGAAGCGATGATGAGGTCGCTCATTTCCTTTGCATGAGAGGATAATGATAGGTCTTCTTCCTTAAATCTGGAACATCGCAAATTGCTCAAGGTTGCTCCGCCTGCTCCAGCATTCATCGCGGCTTTGATAATATCTTCTGTTTTCCCTTCGTTGCAGATTATCGTGTAATTGATAAGGTCCGTGAGATAACGCCGATGTTCTCCGTGTCTCGCTACTGAGGCGGTTTTCCTTCTCCAATCGGTGTTCCCTTTCATATCGTCTATGGCGGCGATTATCTGTTCCATGCTTGCGACGTGTCGTGCCTTGCCGTGATAGAGTTTGGTGTCGATGATGCCGTGTCGGATCGGATACATGTAAATGAAGCCCTTGCCCGGATGGTGGAGTCTGGCAACGTCTATGATGAGATTCATAGCGGCGAGCGCGTCTTGTTTATGAACGGTGAGGGAGAGCACCTCCTTATCCACTGGAATGGTTATACGCAGCAGGCCGAGTTTGTTTCGCAGACCCATGCCAATACCATACGTGATGACAGGAACGGAGATTGCTTTGTCGAGAATTGCTTTTTCCAGCGATGTACCCTGGCCGCGCTGCACAATGCAGCATATGCCCATGATTCCTGACAGGAGATGAGGTTTCGGCACAGAAAGCTTCTTGAGTCTGTCTTCATCGAACGTACACTGCCGCATGCCTATTAGTTCGACATCCTCGCTGTATATGCTTCCTCTGCCCGGGATCGAGAGATCGGCTTCGTTTGCCAAAAGGGAGAGGACGGCATATTCGTACTGCTCCGGGATGTAGAACCGATAGATATCTACCAGATGTTCTTCGACTTTGGTAGCAGTTCTGTAATCGAAGATGAAGTGTTTTTCTTTCAGGACCGATGTTCTGGCCGACTGAACGAGCACGAACGGAAGGTGCAACTCCTTGAGTGCGTTATATATTACCACTGAAATGCTTTTATTCACAATGCACGTGACTTTGATAAGCTGTACGGAATTCATTGATTGGTCTCCTTAGCCGCACTCATACAGGATTGATCATGGCTCGTTTCCTTCTGTAATTGACCAAGAAACCGGAAATGAGTACCGATACTATGGGATACACCGAAGCGAGGGAGAGGATGCCGAAGCTTTCAACAAGTCCGACCTGGTTGCCGATTCCGAGCCCCATGGCTATGACGAGAGGAACTGTGATCGGGCCGGTAGTCACGCCTGCGCTGTCCCACGCTATGCTTACGAATTCTTCGGTTGAAAACATGCTCAGCAGGAGGAGCAGAAAATAGGGCGGGAGCAGGAGGAATATGAGAGGTATATCGTACACAATTCTGACTATGCCGAATGCCATGCCGATTCCTACACCCACTGCCACAGTCTGAATGAGGAAGCGTTTTTTATAGGTGCCGACCGTGACTTCCTCGATGGCAACGCCGAGCGAATTCAAAGCCGGTTCCGCAAGCGTTACAGCATAGCCCATGACAAAGGCGAAGAAGATGACGATGAAAACGCCTGCGAGGCGGGCGCGCTCGCCGAAAAGTGGATCCTTCACCGGAGTATAGAGATACGAATGGGTTGCGGCGTCATACTGCTGCGAAATGAAAGGAACAGCGGTGATTTTCCCCTCCTGCTGGAGGTAGAAGAACTCGATCTGTTTTCCACCTTCATCCACCGCTTTCTGCACGATATCCGTATCGAAATCCGAAATGACCCGTTGTGCTTCCGGGAGCGGGATCGCGGTATATGCGGAAGGCAGGCTCTTCCCTGTCTGGTCGCCGAGCCTGGCTAGACCAATCTGCATACCGATGCTGAACAGGAACATTCCTATGACGGCGAAGACTATACCAAGGAACAATTCGTCCGCCTTTGGTATTTTCTCCCGCAATATCACCGCGAGGATGAACAGCAGCAAAAAGGTGAGCGGAAGCACTGCCTGGAGGGTTGAGAGTCCGTTCCGCATGATCAATTCCGAAACCGAAGCACCAGTGCGCATCATGGACGCTGTGCTGCCGCCCTTTTTCGACTCGCTGCCTTCGAAAATGTAGTGTTGTTCGGTTTCGTCGCACATTTTTGGGACTGTATCGATAAAAACCGTGTGGGAACCGAAGTATTCAGCGCTCAAGGAAGGATGTCCGGCCATTTTTTTGAGAAATGCTATGAGTTTTGCCCTGTCGTTTTCGAACAGGGAATACACAACCCTATCCGCCGACTGATTGAGCAATGCGTATGCCTGAAGTGCTTCCATATCCTTGAACAACACAAGAGCTTTGTCCTTGTGTGCAGGGCTGAAGAATTCCGACTTGCTCATCGGCTTGGGCAGCCCCTGGGATACAAAGATACCCAGAGCGAGCACCATGATGATTGGAATGGCGGATGCAAGAGTGACTACGCCGAAGCCGGAAATTCCCTTATCTTCTCCGCCGGTCATCCTGGATATTCCGATACCCAAGGCTATGATTAGCGGCACAGTGACAGGCCCTGTTGTTATTCCGCCGCAATCCCATGCGAGGGCCGTGAGGGAGCGCACGTTCGGATCGAAATACGCATATATGGATACGGCTGACACTATGCCGATAAGGACGATCAGGAAAGGCTTCAACGACCACTGTCGAAAAAACCTGAGTACTCCCAGAAGAACCGCTATGCCTACTCCGCACGCGACGGCGAGGATGAGAAGAAACGAGTACTTATTGAGCAATAGATAGAGAAGGGGGGCTTCCCATGCTTTTACATACATCCCCGCATTTTTGAGCACTCCGATCGCAGGTTCTGCGAACGTAGCGACTACTCCTACTATGAATGCTATGACGAGAACCTGTGCTATACTGGTCTTTTGCGGAAGCCGCAGGCCGCATATTTCTCCCAAAGGGATTATGCCCAAAAAAAGTCCTTCCATAAAAAAAGCGAGACCGAAAACGACAAATCCGATTCCGAAAGAAATTCCTAAAGCGCCGATAACCGGCACTTTTATGATGATGAGTTGAAAGAAAAACATGAACAGCACGATGAGTGCGACGGCTTTTATTTGCTCGAGGAGCTTGCGTTTTGCATACTGAAGGACCATGGCAGCTGCTTGATTGAATCGGATATGTATCTTTTTTTTCTCTGTAGTCATCAGGTTCACGTTTGGGTTCGTATAATCTTGCTGTGGATTACAGTATATCATTGCGATGAATGAAATACTACTGGAACGGCATGGTCGCTTCTGTCAGTGCTGCCGAAGAAACATGCGTATCGAAACATCCAAGGTGTTTTGGGGATGCAAAAAGCGATGGTATCAGCCGTTTCGCCGTCGCACTTCCTCATAACCGGGCACGCCGTGCAGGCTTTCAGCTGCCTTTATGCCGTTGATAATCGCAGAGCACATAACCTCTGCCGCAATGGCCCCGATGACATTCACATCACCTGCTACTTCTTCGGTCGCCAGGCAGAAAATCGAATCGCCATCGTACAAAGTATGGATAGGGTTGATGGCCCGCGCAAACCCGTCATGCGCCATCATGGCGACTTTTGTGGCCTGAGCTTTGGTGAGCCGTGCATTGGTCGCAATTACTCCGATGGTCGTATTGCTTTTGAATACTCCGCTCGAATCGTTCGGATCCGCCGAAAGGATGGCGTATGAGTTCGCGAAACTTTTTTTGTCGGGGCCGAGCGTTCCTGCGAGTATGGTTCCTGTCTTCGGGTCTATGACGTCGCCGAAACAGTTCACAGCCACGAGGGCACCGACGATGAGGTTCCCGCAGGTAGCGCTCGCAGTGCCGAGCCCTCCTTTCATGATGTACTGCGGGCCCGCTGCCTTACCGATCGTGGCGCCTGTGGCGGCTCCGAGTGTACCCTGCATGGTATTGGGTGTGGATGCGTTTTGGCATGCCGCATATCCCATGGCGGCATCGGGTCGTATCGTTGCGCTTCCCAGCGTGAGATCGAAGAGAACTGCACCCGGAACGATGGGAACCTTTGCGACTCCCACATCGAAACCTATGCCTTTTTCATCGAGGTATCGTACAACCCCCGTAGCCCCATCCAGACCGAAAGCGCTTCCACCCCCTAGATAAACGGCATGCGCATGCGAAACGAGATTTTCGGCGTGCAGACAATCGGTCTCTCTGGTCCCCGGGGCGCCGCCTCGAACATCGACCCCGGCCACTGCCCCTTTCTCGCATAGTATGACAGTGCAGCCTGTTGCCGCTTCTTTATTCTGAGCATGTCCGACTTTGATACCCGGAACATCGGTAATGCTGTTATACCTCATGGTGTTTCTCCTTACGCAAAACTGGTTTTTTTACTCTGCCGGCTGTGATTGAACCGCCACCGGTATTAGGCGCTCATACTTTATATGAACGACTTTCAAAGATAAATCAGGCATAAAACCTTGTCAACAAAAAGGACCCCATTCCGTGTCATATTGCACAATTTTGCAAGGAACGATAGTATTAGATATAGATCAAATACTATAAATTGGGAGAGTTACATGAGTGTACATCCGGAACAGACGAAAAAACTGCTGGTTGCAGATCTCTGGCAGATGAAAAAAGAAGGAAAGAAAATCAGTATGATCACCGCTTATTCCTATCCGCAGGGACTGGTGGTGGACGAAGCGGGCATCGATATCATTCTTGTCGGCGATTCCCTGGGAATGGTCGAACTCGGGTACAGGGATACTGTGCCAGTGACCATGGATGAGATGCTTATGCATACGAAGGCGGTCACCAGAGCGGTGAAACGTGCTCATGTCGTAGGAGATCTTCCCTTCATGTCGTACAACATTTCCATCGAACAAGGGGTGACGAATGCAGGCATCCTGTACAAGGAAGGCGGTGCCGA
This sequence comes from uncultured Spirochaetales bacterium, assembly GCA_964631915.1. Classification (GTDB taxonomy): domain Bacteria; phylum Spirochaetota; class Spirochaetia; order CAZWAS01; family CAZWAS01; genus CAZWAS01. Next base: position 38,089 of record CAZWAS010000028.1, read on the forward strand.
TTCCGTGAAGCTCGAAGGCGGCCAGGAAATGGCAAAAGTCGTGGAAGCGATACACAGGGCGGGAATCCCCGTGTTCGGCCACATCGGCCTTACACCTCAGACGGCAGCGCTTCTCGGGGGATTCAAAGTTCAGGGTAAATCGATCGATGATGCGAAGAAAGTCGTTGACGACGCTCTGGCCCTCGAAGCAGCAGGAGCATTCGCCCTTATCCTCGAGGCGATTCCAAAACAGCTTGCAGCGCTCATAACCGAAAAGGTGAAGATCCCCACCATCGGAATAGGCGGCGGCATCCATTGCGACGGCCAGGTGCTTGTTCTTCACGATATGGTCGGCCTGTTCAGAAGGTTTACGCCGAAGTTCGTGAAAGTGTACATGGATCTGTATACGCAGGAACTGAATGCGGTGAAAGAGTTTATATCCGACGTTCAGAACAAGAAGTTCCCCACTGACGAACATTCTTTCACCATGAAAGAAGAGCAGCTCCAGGAATTGAAGAAAGCGCTCGGCATGTGATCTGGAAGGAAGATTGTAAAAAAGAGACGGCGCACTGCTTCTTCGGAAACCGTGCGCCGTTCTTATTTTCAAGCGGCTGCGGTTTTTATGCGAAGTTCTTTTTGTAATACTCGATGCCGGCGTCGATCGCTTTCAGATTGATATCGGTCAAATCCTTCTTTTTTATGGAAAGAGGAATGACCTGTTTCAACGTATCCACGTCTATTGTGCCGGACTGAAGCATATAGATCGTAAGCATCACGATATTTGCTATGGCGATGAGCCCTACCTCTTTTGCTATGTCTGAAGCAGGGACATAGTACGCCTTCACATCGTTGCGTTTCACCTTGTCCGGAATCATCGATGAATTGACGTATATGACCCCGTTGGGTGCAACTTTGCTCTCGAACGCATGAAGGGATGGACCATTCATAGCGAACAGAACATTTGGCGTATCCACAACAGGAGAACCGATCGCCTCTTCCGAAACGATGACGCTGGCGTAAGCGGTGCCCCCACGCATTTCCGGTCCGTACGAGGGAAGCCATGTGGATTTCAGTCCTTCTTTGATGGCGCAGTTTGCGAGAAGCACCCCAGCAGACATGACTCCTTGCCCTCCGAAACCGGCTATCTTCACGTATTGATCTTCTATTGCACGCTTTTTCGGTTTTACCTGTATGTCGCTTTCGGAACCGAAGAGTTTTATCAGTTCCGCATCCTCCATATAGGGTATTTTGACATCTTTCTCGGGAGGTTCATTTATATCGCGGAAGTTTTTAACTGGGAATATGGGTTCGAGGTTATTCACTATCCACTTGTGCGCATCTGAAGGCGTCATCTTCCAGTTCACAGGGCATGCGGAAAGCACTTCGACGAAAGAAAAGCCCTTCTTTTCCACCTGGTTTTGAAGCGCCTTCTTGAACACTTTTCGCGCTTTCATGATCTTCGGAGCTCCGGCGAATGAAACGCGTTCGATAAACACAGGAGCCGTCAAGGAATTGATGAGTTCGCACATGCCGATGGGAAGTCCGTCCCTTTGGGGGGCTCTGCCTAAGGGGGTAGTGAGGGTTTTCTGACCCACCAAGGTTGTGGGCGCCATTTGTCCACCTGTCATGCCGTATATCGCATTGTTGATGAAGAATACGGTCATATTTTCGCCGCGGTTTGCCGCGTGAATGATGGCGCCCATACCGATACCTGCGAGGTCTCCGTCCCCCTGGTAGGAAATGACAATAGCATCTTCCCGTACCCGCCTGATCGATGTGGCTACGGCTGCAGCCCTTCCGTGAGCAGCTTGGATATTGCCGGTGTCGAAGTAATAATAGGCGAAGACCGAACATCCAACTGGGGACACGAGGATGACCCTATCTTGAATGCCCAGTTCATCGATCGCTTCGGCTATCAGCTTGTGCGCAGAACCATGGCCGCATCCTGGGCAGTAATGCGTAGAATGTGGTACATCCCCTTTTCGTTCGAAGACATCGTAGAAAGCATTTGGTTTTTTATGTTTAACTAAAGCCATACTTAT
>CAZWAS010000029.1:0-1053 GCA_964631915.1 uncultured Spirochaetales bacterium
CGAAAGACTGGAGCAGGTCCGGACCTACGGCGCCTGCAAAAGGTCTGTTCTTTCATAAGGTTATTTACGATGGCGAAAACGACCTATACTGAATTTTATGAGCTTCTCGAAGCGTTCGGCGATTACGTATCCGGAGGCATCCGCAAGGAACACAGTGCTGTTCCGCATCCAGGGGTACAGCAGCCCGCACACATCGAAGCGGATTACAACCGCCCCGATGATCTGCAGCGTATCGCAGAGGAAATCGCTTCGTGCACGAACTGTGCTCTGGCAAAAACCCGAAAGAATACGGTTCCCGGCACCGGAGCAGCGGATCCTCTCGTATTGGTTGTAGGAGAAGGTCCCGGAGCCGAAGAAGATATGCAAGGCCTGCCATTTGTAGGAGCTGCCGGTCAGCTCCTTGACAGAATGCTTGCAGCGATAGGTTTGGATAGAAATAAGAACTGCTACATAGTAAATATCGTAAAATGTCGTCCCCCTGGAAACCGGGATCCTCTACCAGAGGAAACTGAGGCTTGCTTTCCCTTTCTCGTTCGACAGCTCGCATGCATCGGACCGAAAGCGATACTCGCGGTAGGACGCATATCGAGCCAGCTCCTCATAGGAAAAAAAACGGGCATCGGCGAACTTCGCGGAAATGTGTACGCATATCGGGGAATCCCTCTCGTGCCGACCTATCATCCCAGTGCCGTATTGAGGAATCCTGATCTCAAGCGACCTGTGTGGGAAGATCTGAAACGACTTAAGGCATTACTCGGCAATGAGTAAATATCTGCAGGTCGTGTTCAACATCCCGCTTCTCAAAGCGTTTTCGTATGCCAATCTCGAAGACGATCCTGCACGTACAGGATGCCGCGTATCCGTCTATTTTGGAAGACGGAAAATGGTCGGGTTCGTTGTGGGCGAGGCAGAAGAAGCTCCTCGGCATGTTTCGGAGGTGAAACCCATACTGAAAACTATCGACAAAGAACCTATTTTCGATCAAATCCTCATCGACCTCGCCGAATGGATGGCCGATATGTATTTCTGCTCCCCGGGCGAGGCATTATCCGC
>CAZWAS010000029.1:1070-23837 GCA_964631915.1 uncultured Spirochaetales bacterium
CGGAAAGAGAGAAGTAGATCCTCGGAGTGAACTGTTTGCAGATGAAATCGAAGAACACACGGATATCTTGACGCTGTCGGATGAACAATCCGCTGCGGTGGAAACGATACACACTTCCGAACGTGGCATTTTCTATGTATACGGCATAACAGGATCGGGGAAAACCGAAGTATACTTGCGGGCTGCGGGCATGGCACTTGCGGAGGAAAAGAGCGTAATCTATCTTGTGCCGGAAATTTTCCTGACCCATCAGATCATCGATACGGTCCAGAAACGGTTCAGCCGGCATGTGGCGGTCCTGCACTCCCATCTGACTCCGTCGCAGAAGCTTTCCGAATGGAAGCGGATCGCCTCCGGAGAGGCACGGTTTGTCATAGGAGCTCGGAGTGCGGTCTTCGCACCTGCGAGAAATATCGGGCTCATCGTGCTCGACGAAGAGCATGAAGGATCGTATAAAGCAGGATCCGCTCCCCGTTATCACGCGCGGCAGGTCGCCATGTATCGATGCAAACAGAGCGGTGCGAAGCTCGTCATGGGAAGCGCGACCCCTTCGCTCGAAGCGTACCACCTTATGCAGGAAGGAAAACTTATCAGACTTTCTTTGAACAGGCGCCTTGCCGGCGGCAGCGTGCCGTCAATAGCTGTCGTAGACATGAAACGGGAACGTGGAAGTTTTTCCAAACTGCTCATAGAGGAAATTAAAAAAACCCACAATGAGGGGCGGCAAGCGATTCTCTTTCTGAATAGAAGGGGATTTGCCTATTTTTTTCATTGTAAAACATGCGGGTATGAGATGACTTGCAAAAATTGTTCCGTGTCGCTCACGTATCACAAGAGCAGGGAACGGATGATTTGCCATTATTGCGGGTACAGCCTCGAACCTATCAGCGTATGCCCGGAATGCGGTTCTTTGGATGTAGGATATTCCGGCTTCGGCACCGAAAAAATCGAAGCAGAGATGGTTTCGATTTTTCCCAACCTGAACATCCGGCGCATAGACACCGACACGGCCGGTAAGCGAGGCGCTTCGAAAAAACTCATAAAGGAGTTCAGCAATGGGAAAATCGATCTGCTGCTCGGTACCCAGATGGTGGCGAAAGGCTTGAACTTCCCTGGTGTGAAACTGGTCGGCATTGTACTTGCGGATACTAGTCTCATGCTCCCCGATTTCCGCGCCGCAGAACGTACCTTTGCTCTGGTTGTTCAGGTTTCTGGAAGGGCAGGGAGATACTTCCCTGATGGAAAGGTGATCATTCAAACCTACAGGCCTCATATCAGCGCAATACGGTGTGCGGCTCGTGGCGATTTTCGTTCATTCTACGAAGAAGAGCTCGAGGTTCGAAAAGCCCTAGGTTTCCCGCCCTTTACGCGCATCATCCGGATCGTATTCAGAGGAAGAGACGCCGAGAAAGTTGAAAAAACTGCCAGAGTCTTTTCAACCATGCTGAAACAAGGGCAAGGAGGCGGTACGCAGACGCTTGGCCCTGCGGAATGCCCGATTTCCGTGATAGCGGGCAACTATCGTTTTCAACTCATCGTAAAGGCTGCCGTATTCGGCAAGGCTCACGCAACGGTAAAGGCGGTGACAGACCGATTCCACGCTCCAAAAGGCGTGCATATCGAAATCGATGTCGACCCTGTGAGTCTGCTCTGAAGAACTTCATTGACTTTGAAATATATTATAAGTACTATGTTTTAAGATACAACACGAATGCGCAAGGAAGAGCAGGTGAAGATATTGACGATTGGGGATGAAACCCTTAAGAAGCATTCTTCATTGGTGACAGTTATAGACAAGGGAGTGGTAGATTTCATCCACGCGTTGTCGGACACCATGTACGAAGGCAAAGGAATTGGACTCGCAGCGGCCCAGGTCGGGGAACTGAAACGGATATTCGTATGCCACGTCAACGGAGATAAGCTCAGGGTCTTCATCAATCCTGAAATAATAGAGACGTCCTACGAACAGGTTTCCATAGAAGAGGGATGCCTCAGCATCCCCGGATTGTATACGGATGTGGTGCGGCCCGTACACATACGGATTCAGGCATGGAACGAACAGGAAAAACCGTTCACTTTAGAAGCAGACGGCATACTCGCCCGAGTGATTCAGCACGAATTCGACCATCTGAACGGAGTACTATTCGTGGATAAAGTGAATCCGAAAAAACGGGAGCGATTGCTGAAAACATACAATCAAAAAGTGAAGATGTGATGCGGATTTTTTTTGCAGGCACTCCGGATATAGCTGTTCCTTCCCTTGAGCGTTTAACGCATTCCTCGCATACTGTATGCGGAGTGCTCTGCAACGAAGATAATCTGTCCGGGCGGGGAAAAGCAAAGAGTGTTCCACCGGTGAAGCGCGCAGCACTCGCATTAGGTCTTCCCGTTTTTCAACCGAACAGGCTCGACCGGGAATTTCGGAATGTCGTCTCATCTCTTAACCCGGAGCTCCTTGTTACATTCGCTTACGGGAAAATTTTCGGCGAACAGTTCTTGGCTTTATTCCCCCGCGGCGGAATAAACCTCCATCCTTCGCTTCTTCCAAAATACCGCGGTCCTTCGCCCATACCTGCCACCATTCTCGCAGGAGATCCCGTATGGGGAATCTCGGTGCAGCGCATCGCGCTCGCCATGGATACTGGCGACATACTGCTGCAGGAATCTTTTCCGCTTGCAGAAAGCGACACTGCGGCGATTCTTTGCGAAAAAGCCTCCGAAGTCGGAGCACGGATGATAGAGGAAAGCATCGGATACATCGAATCGGGAACTGTTCATGCAATTCCTCAAGACGAATCCCTCGCAAGTTATTGTGGGTTGTTGAAAAAAGAAGACGGCCGTATAGACTGGACCCGGAGTTCCGAGCACATTGCGCGGATGATCCGAGCATATGATCCGTGGCCCGGAACGTATACTGTTCTGCAGGGTAAAACGCTTTATATTTTACAAGGCAAACCATATAAAGAGCATGCGGATGCGGAACAGCGGAAGGTCGGTACAGTGGTCGGTATAGACAAGAAAGAGGGAATTTTGGTACAAACAGGGGACGGCATTTTATCGGTTCAAAAACTGCAATTTGAAACGAAAAAGGTTCTTGACTGGAGGTCTTTCCTGAACGGGTTCAGGGAATTACAGGGTAACGTGCTTGGGGAACAAGGATGAATATTCGACTTATCAAAGAAAAGATTCTTCCGCATCAATCCGATACGCCGGATAAACGATATTTCAAAATAACGATATATACGAGCATCGGTCTTATACTGTTCATGATCATCGCCAGTTTGGTCACCTTCATGCTCTCCCTGCGCGGAAGCGAGATGTCCATGGTTCCCGATGTGAAGGGAATGGAACTCGTCAATGCGCTCATCGAGCTTCAGCAGAAGGAGCTGTATCCCCGCATTCAGTTGAGATTTTCTTCGGATCCAAATGAGAAAGGAACAATCATTTCACAAAATCCGAATCCGGGAGCCCTTGTCAAAGCTGGTAAGAGAGTTACGCTTGTTGTGAGTAAGGGTGCAGTAGTGGATCGGGTCGAGAATTACATTGGACAGAATATCAACGAGGTGAAAATCCATCTGCAGACCCTCTTTACGACTTACAAGCCGCTGCTTAAGATAAAGGAACCGGTCATGTATGTGTACAACGACGCTCCTCCTGGAACGATTCTTGAGCAGAAACCCAAACCTGAAACAGAGATCACCGGATTGACGAACCTCGAACTCGTAGTGAGCAGAGGACCGAAAGGTAGGGAAGTAACGGTTGAAAACTATGTGGGACTCGGCTACAAAGAGGCGGTGGCTAAACTGGCTCAGGCGGGCATTCCATTCGTATTCAAACTCGAAGAAAAGGAAAGCGCGAATAAGAGCGGAGTCATCGTTTCTCAGGAACCAGCGAAGGGATCTGTAGTACCTCAAGGGGCTCTGATGCAGTTCATTATGACGAAACCGCGCGGCCTGGAAAAAGGTGAAGTGTTCGGACTATTCCAGTACAGCCTTCCCGAATATCCGGTAGCTGTGGATATGAAATTCGAATCGGTTTCAGATACAGGGCAACGGGATTTGGTTTTCTTTATGAAACACACAGGCGGAGCGATCTCTATTCCGTATGTTCAGAAAGAAGGTACCACGCTCATCCTTTCAATTTATGATAAGGAAGTGATACGTTACACAGTTTCTGCGCAGTGAGAGGGGACCTGGAAGCCGAATTCATCTGGGATGTGCTTAGAATATTGACTGCCATATGCTCCTGTGGTACACTAAGGAGGAAAATGTTCAAGCTCTCGGAGCGATCGTCGTATAATGGTAATACCCAAGCTTCCCAAGCTTGTGCCGGGGGTTCGATTCCCCTCGATCGCTCCGAGAGCTTTTGATTTTCTGTGTTGCGATCCTTACTACGGTTTGGGGGAATATCGTTTTCGTTCTGAAACGAGTATGAGGCTCCTAAGCTCGCTTTCGTCCCGCGCTGCTATCCATCCCTTTTGAAATTCCGGATCCTGTACGAGTTGTCCGATAGTCAGCAGGGTCTCGAGGTGGGTCTGGCGCTCTGCTTTGGGAATCGCCATGGCAAAGATCATCGTCACTGTGGGGTTATCCCTTAGAAAATCTACGCCTTCGAGGGCGCGAAAAATGCACATTTTGTATTCCGTAAGGTCCTCCAGCACCACGTGCGGCACCGCAAGTGAAGAGTAGATAACTGTGCTCGATTCCTCTTCGCGCCGGATGAGCTTCATATAGATATCCTCTGCCGAAACGCCGCAGTTTTTCGCGAACACCTCGGCTATGAGGAGGAAAAGTTTTTTGACAGTGATCGATTCCTTGATATCGATGATCGTCGCCTTCCGTATGAACGCATCGAATTTATCTTCGACGATATTGTCCCGTTCGCGAAGGATGTCGGTGAGTTCTTTATGCAGGTTGTTTTCCACACTTTTTCGAGAGGTGAAGCGTTCTATGATCCGTATGAGGGCGGAATCCTTCACCGCCTTGTTCTTACAATACAACAGATACCATACGACGCAGGCTGCCAGGAAAATACAGGTGAACAGGATCGCATGGAAACCGAGTACGATCATGACGGCGGTATAAAGAACCATTCCGAATATTTGACTGAACGGGTAGAGGGGGGATTTGAATGCCGGTTTATAGGTGATGATTTTGCTTTCACGCATAAAGATTACCGATAGGTTCAGGAGGAAATACAGAATGAGCGAAACTTCCGATGCGAAAGATGTCAACGACTCTATGCTCAGCGCAAGGATGATGATAAGCATGGCTCCTGCTGAAACCATGAGACCGATCAATGGTATTTCCCGTTTTTTTTTTTTTTTTGCGAATCTTTCAGGCAAGAGGTTGTCGTACGACATAGCGAGGAGCATCCTGGATGCAGCTAGCAATCCCGCATTCGCTGTTGTGGCAAAGGCGAGCAGAGCGCCGACAGAGAGAAGGACTGCGCCCACAATACCGGTCGTGTACGAAGATGCTTTGGCAAGGGGGGTATACGAGTTCATGAGTACGTTCGGATCGAGGACTCCTACCGTCACAAACACACTGGCGACATAGAGAAACGTGACGACGAAAAAGCTCGCTATCATTCCGTACGGTATGTTTTTCCCCGGATTCTTCGTCTCTCCTGCCAAAGCGTCGATTTGCGTCAACCCGCTGTACGATATGAACACCATGCCTGTAACTGTCCACACTCCCGCCATGCCTTGCGGCAGGAATGGTGTATAACGCTTCACATCGATTGCAGCGACATTCGTCAGCACATAGAACACGAGAATGCCGAGAAGCACCACTACCATTACCAACTGTGCCTTGCTCGATTCCCGTATGCCGAAGCTGTTTATGAGGAAAAACACAGCCAGGAATGCACATGCGATGAGTTTTATCTGCAGAATAGTGACTGTAGGGTAAAAAAGCTGAATGAATGCGCCTATCCCTACCAGAGCAAAGGCTCCTTTGAGCGTTATTGAAAGCCAGTTTGCGAATCCAGCAAAAGTACCGATAAAAGGGCCCAAGCTCCTGTACACGAAAAAATAAGCGCCTCCTGTTTTCGGCATCGCTGTTGCAAGTTCGGCCTGGGATAGCATGGCAGGAACCATGAGGAATCCGCCGATAAGATACGCAACAACTATGCCTGGTCCGCCGATTTTGTACACTACTGCGGGAAGCAAGAAAAGACCCGAACTTATCATGGCTCCGGAAGCGATGCAGAAAATATCCATGAACCCTAAATGTTTTCTCAATTGAAGGGTCTGCCGCATGGAGCTATCGTATATCGTTTTTCGAACTTGCTCAATGCACGAACAACGTGGTGCTCCTTTCTCTTGACCTCATGCATCACTGTTGATAGGGTGATTCCATGCGGATCATGTACATTTTTTTGTTCTGTGGTGCGTCTCTGCTGCTAGTAGGATGCCAGCAGCAGAGAATACTCATCCTCTACGATGCGTATTGGTCGGAAAGCGGTTTGTTCGATGTACAGGACCGCAGAAGCGTTCAAGAGAGCGCCGAAAAAGCGGGAATACGATGCACGCTAGTTGAAATCCCTCTTGATGCTCCGCTTCCCGATCTGTTGAAAACACTGGTGATCAAGGAGAATCCTACCCACATAATTTCCTCTCCATTTTTCAGTCGCGAGATGCAATCGCTTGCCCCCTCATTCTCTGCTATTGATTTTTTCTTTTTCGGTTCGCAAGTGTTATCTGTGTCTAACCTTCATACGATTTCCTTCGATCGCTCCACAGTATTCGAAAAGGCGGGCGAGTACTGTGCAACCCTTTCCAATCGCGATTCTGCAGGTACGACGAATTCGATCGGTGCGTTTTTTTATACCGGAACCGATATACGGCGAAAAGAGTATGAGGCATTCAAAAACGGTTGGTCGAAAACGGCTCGGAATGCGCTTGTCACCGAAGAGATCGGGTCGCTGCAGGCGAGGGAGAAGATGCGGACGTCGTTGAAGCGAATGGAAGAACAAGGCATCAAAACGTATATTTTTTCCGCTGCGGAACTCAATTCCTTCGCTCTGGAACTCGTTTCCACGCAAGGTTATTTTTTCATCACGGAGAATGCAGTACGGGCATTCGCATCGAACGATAGGATGATTTTTTCCATCGAAGACGATTTTGTCGGAGGATTTGCACTATTATCAACACGGATAGCTTCGAACGAGGCTATAGAACGACGAGTCGTTTTTTCCGGCCTTATCGTTCCCGGCAAAGCATGGTATCTTGTAGGGGGGAGCGACGAGTGATAGAGGAACAGATGCCGGCGAGACGACCGCCATGGCTGAGGAAACAGAAACAGTTGACCCTGCAGGTCATGAAAGTGCGAAAGGAAATTCATGGCTTAGGTTTATGCACTGTATGCGAATCCGCCCAGTGTCCGAACCTTTCCGAGTGTTTCGCGAAACGAACCGCCACGTTCATGATTCTAGGAGATCTCTGCACAAGGAACTGCGGTTTTTGTGCAGTGCATCACGGCATTCCCTGCCCTCCAGATTCGGGGGAAGGGGCACGAATCGCTTCATATATGAAGGAGATGGATACACACTATTGCGTAATCACATCCGTGACCAGGGACGATTTACCTGATGGAGGTGCAGGGCATTTTGTCCGAGTCGTTCACGACATAAAGAAAGAGCTTCCTGATGTCAGGATAGAACTTCTTGTTCCCGATTTTCGCGGTTCTGCTGATTCGATCGATCGTGTCGCCGCTCTTCCTATCGAAGTTTTCGCCCATAATGTGGAAACTGTTCCACGATTATATGCCGAAGTTCGGAAAGGTGCCGAATTTGCTCGATCCCTGCAGCTGCTGGAGCGTGCCAGCAAGCGATGCAGGGGAGAAACCGGCATAAAATCAGGCATAATGGTCGGTCTCGGTGAGAGCATGGAGGAAGTACTTCTCTTGTGCCGGGATCTTGCACAGGTTGGTGTTTCTATTGTTACAATCGGTCAGTAACTGCAGCCGAAGCCGCAGAATGACCCTGTGAAAAGGTACTATTCTCCAAAGGAATTTGAAGAAATTCGTCGATTGGTGATTGACATCGGCATCGAAACAGTGGTATGCGGGCCATATGTGCGTAGTTCCTATGAGGCGGCACATTCGTACGAAGAAAGCAAAAAAGGGAAAAATATTTGACAAAGACTATCTGGAGAAATATAATTCAAGCGTAATACGTTTTTAGGAATGTCATGTTGTTCATTTTGTAGAAAGGAGTTGATAATGAAACGAGGCAGGTTGCTCTCTTTGTGTTTTATCATACCTCTCGTGCTGCTCGGATCTCTCTCTTTTGCGGATGATGTCACCGTCAATCTGGTTTCACAAGTATTGGAGAGCTTTAATGGGCCTGAATACGATTGGATAGTGACGGGCAGCAAATTCGTCACACAAGGTTATCCGCAATTCAAAATCATTAAAGGGTCCCCCGAGGCTCTGAGGGAAGATACGCCGAAGGATCAACGGCAAATATTCGGCATACATGCCAAATTCGACAGAAAAGGCTACAATTATCTTGAAATAATTCCTGTGAAAAAAGGTGAAGCTGGCAGCGAAAACCCGACACCTGAACCAATTCCGATTCCTGGAAGAGCGCAACAATTGGACCTGTGGGTTTGGGGATCGAATTATAATTTCAATCTTGAAGCGCATTTCCTGGATTACAGAGGAATCGCTCATGTGGTGCCGTTCGGTAGTTTACGCTATACCGGATGGAAAAATCTGAAAGTGAATATTCCGAAGACCATTCCGCAACAGCGAGTGTATCTGCCGCGCTATCAGCAATTAGTTCTTACAAAATTCGTCATATGGACGCCTCCCACGGAAAATGTGGCAGATTTCTATGTCTATTTTGATCATTTGAAAGTGCTTACCGATGTTTTTGAGAATCCGTACGACGGCGAAATTCTCGCCAGCAAAGATTTTGTGGAAGAGACTTGGAAAGCGGGGGAGGGTAAATAACCATCATGAAGAGAATAATAATACTGCTTGTTTTCGGCCTTGTCGTACTCTCACTGACGTTCGGACAAACTGAAAGGGCTAGAACAACTGCCGGCGAACCCGATCCGAGCAAGGTCGGTACGGATACTGCACAGCAGAAACTGAAAGAAGTCTCTGTCACTAGATTTGAGACTATTGGGTATTGGGATGCTAAGATGGCCGCCGATGAAGGCCTCATTACGTTGAAAAGGTTTCCAGGCGGTCCTGCGGCGAAGGAGCCCATCCCGGACGAGGAGAAATCCGGCATAAAAGAACGGGACGAATATGTGCTGGGCGCGAAAGTGGAATTTTTTAAGCGGGGACACAATACATTCGCAATTTTTCCTGTAAAGCCGCTTCCCATCGAAGGGATAACGAAGACGGTTTCCATCTGGGTCGCCGGGAGAAATTATGGTCATATCCTGACGCTTCTGATAGAGGACTTTTTCGGACAGCGTGCCGAAATACGCTTCAGCAATAACGGTGGGAAACTAAATTTCTCAGGGTGGAAGAAACTGACTGCTACGATACCGCCTAATATCATTCAAAGCAATTACCATTACAATAATAAGATGGGCATAAAAATCGTAGGCTTCAAGGTGTATTGCGACCCTGAAGAATCATACGGTTCTTATTACATCTACTTTGACGATATGCGGGCGGTCACGGATCTGTTTGCAGAGCATAACCGAGACGAAGACGATATGGTCGACACGTGGTGATGTGAGGCTGTTCGTCGGCTTCACGCATCCGAGCATCTGTTCGCAATCTGAACTACTAAGGGGCTGATCTTAAGGGTCAGCCCCTTTTTTACAGGGAAAAAGTATGAAGGGACATTATGAATTCCTGCGCGATGTGTATTTTTTTAAGAATCTGACCGATGAAGACATCCGTAAAGTCGAACGGCTCTGCCGCGAGAAAATCTACGAAAAAGGCGAGGTAATTTTCGAAGAAGGAAATCCTGCAGAATATTTTTATATTGTGATAGAAGGATGCGTCGAAGTCTGGAAGGATTACCGCGATCCTCTCCGGGATATCCTTGCCGTACACGGCGCCGGGCATTTTTTCGGTGAAATGGCTCTCATCGATGATTTACCGAGAAGCGCTACCGTGATCGCTCGCGAGAAAACGGTTGTCTTTTGCATATCGAGAGATGACTTTCAGCGCCTCATCATGAATAACTCCTCCATAGCTCTTTCCATCATGGTTTCAGTTTCTTCCATGGTGCGGAAGAGCAACGAGACCTTTATTGATAGCCTCAGGATGCGTAACACCGAATTATCGAAAGCGTACGAAGAACTGAAAGCTGCTCAAGAAGAACTACTCAGAGCGGAACGGCTTTCCGCTATCGGGAAATTTTCGTCGCTCATTCTTCATGATATCCGCAACCCTATTTCCTTGCTGAAGGGATATGCAGAGATGATCATTTTGCACATCGGCGACGCTGAAAAGACGGAGAAATATGCTTCCAACATCATCCGCGAGGCGGAGCGGCTCAATCGGCTTGCTTCCGAGCTTCTGGACTATTCCAAAGGAGAGATACGGCTCAATATGAACATCGTCGATATCAAAGCGTTTTTCGACCGCGTGATCGAAGGTATAGGGGAGAGAATGGCGTCGAGGAATATAAAAGTTATTCAGGATGTGCGTTTCCAGGGCCCTGTGCTTCTCGACGAGGAACGGTTGTTTAGAGTTTTCCTTAATCTAACGGATAACGCGAGGAAGGCGATGCCGCGAGGAGGCGAACTTCTCCTTAAATCCGAAAAAATCGACAAAACGCTCGTTTTCCATGTGAAGGACACCGGAATCGGTATGAGCGAAACCGTGCTGAAGCGGCTTTTCGAGCCATTCTATTCCGCGTCTCCGCTCGGGGGAACGGGTTTGGGAATGCTCATCGCAAAAGCGATTATCGATGCGCACGAAGGAACAATAACGGTGATGAGCAAGGAGCAACAAGGGACGGATATCATCATTTCGATCCCGTTGCGCGCGTAAGGAGGATTCGTATGAAGAAGTCTCTGATCTGCTCCATCTTGATCGTTTGTGCCGCCTGGTCCGTATATGCACAGCAGACCATAAAAACCGTTTCTGCTGCACGGGTAAAGATCGATGGAACCGTGCAGAATTCAGAATACGAGTTTACGACAACCATGGGAAAACTTGTTTTTTCCGCTTCCTGCCTGAAGGATGCTACGCTTTTTTTGGGTATCCAGGCCGAAACAAAAGGATGGGTTGCAGTTGGTCTCGGATCCTCTGTGATGAATAATGCATTCATAATCATCGGATACGACCGGAACGGTTCCGTTCAGGTAAAAGAACAACAAGGGAGTGGCCGCAGCCACCGCGATGTTTCAGGAACATCGCTATCCGAATGGGCCGTGCGTGAAGCCGATCGGATTACTACTTTAGAGATAAAGCTTTCGGGAAAAGACTACATCGATGCGTCGACGGGGAAGATCGATTTTATCGTGGCGTTCGGACCTGCAGACGATTTTTCGTCATATCATTCGTTCAGACGGAATTTATCTCTGAAAATCGAATAGGCGGACTGCATTTTCCTTTACGGCAACGATCACATCTTCAACCGGAATTCCGCGTACTTCGGAAATACACTCGTATACGCAGCTCACCAAGGAAGGATTATTCGGTTTCCCCCGAAATGGTTCTGGACTCAGGAACGGCGAATCGGTTTCAACGAGTATTCGGTCGAGCCGCACAACCCTTGCGGTTTGTCTCAGTTCGTGCGCGTTCTTGTATGTAATATTCCCTGCGAATGATATGTAAAATCCCATTTCGATGCAGCGTTCTGCAAACGGCAGATTTGACGAGAAACAGTGTATCACTCCCGCCCGTTTTGGCATCCGTTTTCGTATGATATCGATGACATCGTCGTCTGCTTCCCGCGCGTGGATCACTATCGGCAGCCCCATGCTCGCTGCAATTTCTATCTGTGCGGAAAAAAGCTCTTTCTGTCGAGCCTTCGATCCGTACATATGATAATAGTCGAGCCCTGTTTCTCCTATGGCTAAGACTTTCGGGTGCAATGCTTGCATGGAAAGCTTCCGGAGCAGTTCGGGAAGATTGGGTTTCAGTACTTCATGCGGCGATAATCCTGCAGTGAGAAACATGAGGGGATATGCTGCAGCAAAAGATACACGCTCTTCGAAATCTTCCACTTGAATCGCGATGTCGAGACAAAAATCAAGCCCGGATGCAAAACAGTTCTCCAATATTTCTTTTATTCGCCCCCCCTTTTTTTTCATCTCGTTGGCATGAAAATGCGAATCTATCGAACCTTTTTTCAAAATTCCAAGCACGTGCTCTTGCATACGTGTTCCTCTACGGTGTTTCGTCCGTGTACAACCACTTGAGCGTACCGCAGGGGCGAATCCTGGCCGCAGGATACTTCGAATGTGCATCGAAAGAGGAGTTGAGTATCGATTCCATGACCGATTTTTTCTTTGTTCCTGCAACGATGAAATAGGTATGTCGCGCATTGTTCAACACCGGTAGAGTCAGGCTCACTCTCCAGCCTTGCGGATCAGCGGATTCTGCCCATACCGGAACAACCCATCGTTTTGTTTCAGACAAGCTGACGACATCTCCAGGAAAAAGAGAAGCCGTATGGCCGTCGCTTCCGAGTCCAAGAAGAACAACGTCGTATGGGGGAAAACCGGCATGCAATTTCCCATATGCGGTAAAAAATTCTCTGAGTTCCCGTTCATAACGCACAGCGGATCGTTCTGCACCGGAAGGATCGAAAGGAATAGGATGCATGCTGCTTTCAGGTATATGGCTGCAACGGGATAACACTTTTTTCGCAGTGCCGTAGTTGCTGTCGGGGCTGTCGTACGGTACATGCCGTTCATCGCCCCAGAATAGGTGTACACGATTCCACGGAAACGAACGTTGGGTTTCGGAAACAAAACGCTCATACAGGCCGAGCGGTGTTTTCCCTCCTGAAAGTACCAGAGAGCAATACCCATGGTCGCGAATCGCTGTATACGCAGCGGAAAAAATTTTTTCGGATGCATATCCATACAGAGCGGCAAGGCTTGAGAAGATGCGGAGTTCCGGTTTCATGTGTTCTCGTTCCTCACGGCATGTGCCAGGAACGGTTTTCCCGTGCGAGCAGCACATGCGAAGATCCCGGCCCCCATGTTCCTGCTTCGTAGTGTTCGAGCGGAATCGTTCCGCGTTCCTGTTCCCATACGTTCAGGACGGGTCCCCAGAACGCCCATGCTGTCTCGACCTCATCGTATCTCCAAAATAACGTCTGGTCGCCGACTATGCAGTCGAGGAGAAGCCGTTGATACGCTTCGGGCGGTTCCTCTTTCAGATGATCCTTATAACGAAAATTCATAAAAAGCGGTTGCATGCAGAGCTTCGGTCCTGGCATTTTTATCTGAATTTTGAGCGCGATTCCTTCTTCCGGCTGCACGGAGAACACGAGCATATTGGGCGCAAGATCGGAAGCCTTAAGCGGAGAAAAAAGCGAATGTGGCACGTTTTTGAACACTATGACAATTTCGCTGAGTTTTTTCCCGAGCCGTTTACCGGATCGAAGGTAGAACGGCACCCCCTGCCATCTCCAATTGTCGATTAAAAGCCGCGCGGCGACATACGTTTCCGTCATGGAATTGGGAGCGACACCCGGTTCTTCCCTGTAACCCGGTACCTGTGTACCGCCGATCATCCCCGCGGAATACTGCCCGCGTACGATCTGTTCCTTAACATCTCTGGCTGTTTCGAAACGTTGAATGGAACGCAACAACTTTATCCGCTCGTCTCTGACTCTATCCGCTTGAAACGATGCAGGCGGCTCCATTGCTACGAGTGCGAGCATCTGCATCATGTGGTTTTGAAACATATCCCTCAAAAGTCCCGCATGCTCGTAGTATCCCGCTCTGTGTTCCACTCCGAGGCTTTCTGCAACGGTGATCTGAATGTGATCGATGTAACTGCGGTTCCAGATCGGTTCGAATATGGTATTGGCAAATCGAAACATCAGGATATTCTGTACGGTTTCTTTGCCGAGATAATGATCGATTCGGTAGATCTGGTGTTCTCGAAACACGTTCCTCAACTGTTGATCCAGATCCCGCGCACTGTCGAGATCATGACCGAACGGTTTTTCGAAGATGATGTGTGCGTATCCTGATTTCTCTTTCTCCTGTGCAAGGCCCGACGCACCGAGCCGGCAGGAAATTTCGGTGTACAGGGACGGAGGAGTCGCGAGATAAAAGAGATGGTTCGCATCAGTGTCGAACCGGACATCGAAAAGAGAAAGCTGCGCGGATAATTCGGAGTAAAGAGCAGGATCCGTGTAATCGCCCGAAAGATAGGTACAGTGGCGCACGAAATCGGCGAGCTGCTTTTCGCCGTTTCCCGCATATTCCGCCTTTTCTTTCAGCGAATCCCTCACTCTTTTTTGGAATTCGGATTCCGAAAGCTTGGTCCTCGCACATCCCAGCACGTAGAACCGATCGCGGAGATACTGTTTTCTGTACAGCTCATACAATGAAGGGAGAAGTTTGCGATGGGTAAGGTCGCCGGATGCACCGAATATAATAATGCCTACAGGTCCTGGTATAGGTTCGCTGCAGAATCCGTCTAGAACATTACACAAATCGTATTCCATTGTTCCCATGACATCGTATTTCACGGTTTGCGTCAAGGGTGAGATACGGTTATCCATCCATGTGATTCATATGTGAAAAGTGATTACTACGGTTCATGTTGCCTTTTTGAAAAAAACGGATATACTCGATTTCATGAATACGAGAATAACGACTATTCCCCACCTCAGGAAATCCAATGAATTATCCCTTATTCGGATCATATGGAAGAAGCGCCTGGTCACTCGAAAGGACTTATCGCAGCTTACAACATTGACACCGACGACGATTTCCAGTATCACAAACGAGCTCATCGAACGGGAGTTGATCCGGATACACGGGAAAGAGAATTCCACAGGCGGAAGACAATTCAATCCGGAATCGTATTATGCTTTGGGTTTTCGCTTTGGTGTGTATGAAAGCAAAGGAATAATAACGGATCTGTTCGGAAATACTGTGAGAGAGAAGGTGATCCCTGCGGATTACGGTACTGAAAACTCGATGCTCAGACAGATTCACTCTGCGCTGGATGCCTTGCTATCAGGATTCAAGTACCCGGAGAAAATACTCGGTATAGGAATAAGCATACCTGCATCCGTCGACCATACATCCGGTGTGATTCTGCACTCTTCGATAATCGGAGAGCATACGGGCTGCAATGTGAAGGAATACGTCGAAACCAAGTTCGGATTTTCCACCTTCGTGGAAAACAATGCAAACCTTTGTGCGCTGCATGAATCGCTTCTCGGCCGGGGGGTTGGGAAACGGATTGTTTTGTTCATTTTCGCCGGCTACGGGATCGGAAACGGCTTGACGATCGACGGGAATATTTTTACCGGAGCAACCGATGCTTCTGGAAACATTGGACATACTGTTGTGGACGTGAATGGAAAGAAATGCTACTGCGGAAGCTACGGTTGCCTCGAGACCATTGCCTCGTATCCCGCTTTGTTCCAATATTTCCAGACCCGTGTCAGGCTTGGGACCTCTACCGTGTATGACGGGATCCTCGAGGAGTCATTCAGCCCGCGCAATGTTGAAAAAATTTTTGCTCTTGCAGCTACAGGTGACAAACTCTCGATAGAAGCGATCGAACACATCGGATCATACTTAGGTGTCGGTGTCGCAAATCTCATCGGTATTCTGAATCCCGATCGGATCATACTTAGGTGTCGGTGTCGCAAATCTCATCGGTATTCTGAATCCCGATATCGTCATACTCGGCGGCGATTACTATCTTGCACGAAATATTCTGGAAAAACCGGTGAAACGTGCAGTTGCTGCATGTGCATGGAACCCTGTGAAAAACACTGAAATTGTATTTTCCGACTTTGGACTCGATGCCGATGTTTTGGGCGCTGCTTCCCTCGTTATCAAACGCTTTCTTGATTTTGGCTTTGTCGGATTCCGTAGCGAACGGGTCGATGTTGTTCAGTAAAATATTCTCACTTTTTAATTGACAATGAAAAAGTTAGAATATATAATCACCTTTATCTGGTAATTAATTATTGATATGATCAATTTACCGCTGAAAAATATTGACATTTTAATCTTCTCTTAAAATATGGCGTGCGAGGATATATGTAATGATGGGCAAAAGCAGCAAGGTGTATAGTCTAAAGCGAATCGGAAAGATCAATGAAATCGGCATTATGGCAGTTCTTATTGCGCTCTGCGTGCTTATAAGCATTATAAACCCGGCTTTTTATTCGCTTACAAATATTATGAATATTCTGCGACAGACTTCATATGTGACGATCGTCGCATTCGTATCGACACTGGTTTTCATAACTGCAGGGCTGGACCTTTCGGTCGGATCGATAATCGGCCTCGGTGGCCTCATTTCCGCAGTCAGCATAGTCTATTTTCATATGCCGTCCTGGGTCGCCGTCATAGCCGGATTGCTGGTAGGACTGCTGTTCGGCTTGTTCAACGGTTTTACTGTGGTGAAAGGGAAAATACCTGCTCTTATTGTGACGCTCGGCACCCTCTACATGGCAAGGGGGTTCATGAATGTCATTACCGAAGGCCGACCTGTATATCCTTTGCCAGAAAATTTCAATGAAATCGGGAACGGCACGTTGTTCGGAATACCGTATTCTGTCATCATCGCGCTGGTCATGCTCCTCATAATTCACTTCGTATTGAAGTATACCATTTATGGGAGACAGATATATGCAGTCGGAGGAAACGAAGAGACTTCGAGATTGTCGGGTATAAATGTCGATGCGATAAAAATATCCGTATACGTGCTATCTGCCGTTTCAGCAGCCTTTTCCGGAATAATCATCACTTCCCGCATGGGTTCCGGCCAGGTGTCCACAGGAACTGGATGGGAACTAACGGTCATAGCGTCGGTCATCATAGGCGGCACGAGCATGTTCGGAGGCTCGGGAACCGTATTCGGTACCTTGTTGGGAGCGCTTCTCATGGCCGTGCTTGCAAATGGAATGGTGCTGATGCGTATTTCTGCGTTTTGGCAGAACGTGCTTATCGGAGCGATCATCATTCTGGCTGTCGCCATAGATCAATACAAAAGGCGGAAATCGGGAGATCTTTGATTCCCGAAACAAAATAATCCGTGAAAAAACAAAGGAGAGAAACATGGGAAATGCAGGAAAAAAAATCTGGTTTGTTTTCTTGGTATGTGTCATTCTCATCCCGACACTGGCATTTGCAGGGGGGCAGAAAGATAGCGGAAAGACATCGGAAAAAATGCTGAAAATACTGTTCGTGTCACCGATGATAGGACATCCGGTATGGCTCGGGGCGAAAGAAGGAATGGATGCAGCTGCAAAAGAATTCGGTTTCAAGGGCGTGTGGATGGGTGCTGACGATCACAGCGTCGAGAAAACAGTGGAATCGCTTGAGAACGCAATAGCAGAAAAACCGAATGGTATCATAACGTGTCCGTTCGCTCCTCAGGCATTCACCAAAACCCTGGAAAAGGCGAAAGCGGCTAAAATACCGGTTTCCGTCGTTGCGGTCGATGCGGAGAGATCGGATCTCAGAGTATCGTTCATCGGGACCAATTCATGGGAAGCCGGAACGCGACAGGCGGAGGCCATTCATAAGAAAACGGGAGACGACATGAAAATAGGTGTCATCATGAGCAACCTCGATTCCCAAAACCAAGTGATCCAGGTCGATGCGCTCAAAGCGTACATCAAAAAGCTTCCAAACGCAAAAATCCTCGATATCCGTGAAGACCGGGGCGATGTCCTGAAAGCGATAGAAGTCTTCTCCGCCATGATTGATGCGTATCCGGAAATGAATGCCCTCTTTGGAACTGAAGGCGGGGGAGCTCCCGGTTTTGCAAAAGTCCTCGAGGAGCGTGGGCTAATAAACAAGATCACGGTAGTTTCCATGGACGATGTGGAACAGAACCTCGCAGTCATCCGCGAAGGGAAAATTTACGGAATCATGGCTCAGAATTTCTTCAAAATGGGTTACCTCGGAGCGCAGTACGCCTTCGAAGCTGCTCAGGGAAAAAAAGTTCCTGCGGAAGTCGATTCAGGAGTAACACTCGTAACCAAGGAAAACGTGGATACGTACAAAAGCTCTAGGTAGTTCGATGGCGCCGTCTTCCAGGACGGCGCCCACTTTGAAAAATGGGAATCATGCTGTGAACGAAACGATCCTCGAAATACAAAATGTTTCTAAACGCTTCCTTTCTACACAGGCGCTCAAGAATGTCAGTCTCGAACTGAAATACGGAGAGGTGCTTGCATTAGTCGGGGAAAACGGAGCAGGTAAATCGACGCTCATGAAAATTCTGAGCGGAGCCTATCCTCACGATTCCTATGAGGGGAAGGTCGTGCTCGAGGGAAAGGAATGCAGGTTCAACACCCCGAGAGATTCAGAACGCGTCGGCATCGAAATGATTTATCAAGAGGTGAGCCTTATCCTCGATCTTTCGATTGCAGAAAATATATTCGTCGGCAATTATCCGGTCACAAAGAAGATATTCATGAACTGGGACGAAATATATGGAAGAGCGCGTACAGCAATGGATCTGGTGGGACTCAAACTCGATCCTCGGGAAAAGGTCCGTAATTTGAGCACGAGCCAACAACAGATGATCGCTATAGCCCGTGCAGTGAACAAACGTCCTCGGATCCTCGTGCTCGACGAACCCACTTCCGCGTTGACGGAGAACGAATCCGAATATCTTTTTTCGATCATCGGAACGCTCCGGCAATCGGGCATCTCCTGCATATATATCTCTCATAAACTCAAGGAAGTGTTCCGCATCGCCAACAGAATATGCGTGCTCAGAGACGGCGAGCATATCGGTACGCTCGGCAAGGATGAATTCGAATCGAACCGGATTATATCAATGATGATCGGCAGGAAGATCGAAAACATGTTCCCGAAAAGCAAGATTGGCAGAGGCGAGGAAATACTCAGAGTGGAGCATCTTTCCGTCCCGCATAAATACATCAAGGGCAGGAATATCGTTGACGATATCAGCTTTGTTCTGCATAAGCGGGAAATACTCGGAATTGCAGGACTCGTAGGAGCCGGGAGAAGCGAGTTGGTAAATGCCGTATTCGGTGCTCTCAGGCGGAACGAAGGATGCAGGATGTATGTCGAAGGCAAGGAAGTGTCAATACACTCGCCCAGAGATGCCGTGAAATGCGGTATAGCTCTGGTCACTGAGGACAGAAGGGTAGCGGGAATAATACCGATTCTTTCAATACGGGAGAACATAACGCTTGTTTCCCTTAGAAAACTCTTCCGCACCTTTCTGATAAAGCGTACAAAAGAAAAAAAGATCGCAAATGAATTCAAGGAACGGTTATCAATAAAGGCGCCCGATGTGGAAACAAAAGTGCGCGCTTTGAGCGGCGGTAACCAACAGAAAGTGGTTGTGAGCAAGTGGCTCCTTAATACGCCCAAAGTGCTCATTCTTGACGAACCTACGCGAGGGATCGATGTAGGAGCGAAATTCGAGGTGTACAACATCATGAACGAACTGGTGAAGGATGATCTCGGGATCATTATGATTTCTTCGGAGCTGCCGGAGATCATCGGTATGTGCGACCGAGTACTTGTGCTTGCAAACGGAAAGATAGTGAATGACCTGACTGGAAAGGAAATAGACGAAACAACAATCATGTCGTCCGCCACTGGCACCATGGAAGGGGGAAGTTCTGTATGACATCGTGTGAGCGGTTAAAATTGGCCATGAACGGAAAACCCACGGATCGAGTTCCTGTCACATATTTCATAGTGGATCAGGGGCATTTCATTGCAAGCGAGTACCCGGATCTGAATCCGCATGACTATGCCGCGGTGCACAGGAAGATGATCGAGCTGTATCGCCAATTGGGGGGAGATATCCTGCTGCGAATCTGCTACGGACTGACTCCCATGTATCTGCAGTACGGAGGGCTCAATGTTCATCCCGATCCGGTGAATTTCTCATTTTCAGAGGGAAGCGCCAATTTTATACCAGAATCCGAGAGTCGCATTATCGAGCTCGCAGAAAATTGGGAAGTACAAACTTCATGCAGGAAAAACGGTACGAGCGTTATCCACAGGTCAGAAATAAAAACACCGGACGGAACGCTGACACAGGAATTCAAGATAACCGAAATACTGCCAAATACGTTCATCTACGGATGCACTGAGAAACCGATCAAAAGCGAACGCGATCTTGATATTGCCATGCGCTACGAACCCGGAATCGGTTCGAGCTATGCCCGCATGGCGAAAGAGAAAATATGGACTCTAAAAGAGAATCTCGGTGAAGACGGAGTCGTTACAACCTGGTCCCCGCACGGCCCCTTCAATATTGCATCATTACTGGTGAAAGAAGATGATCTGTATTCGCTTTTCATCACAGATCCCGGCTTTTATGAAAAGCTCATGAGATTCTGCCTTTCGAGAACTCGGGATTATGTGAGCGCATTGAACGCTGCTTGCGTCGACGGACATTGCATCGGAGCGAATGTTGCAGGAGGCTTCATAGGAAAGCGCAATTTCGATTCATATATTCTTTCATATGAGAAACAGCATATCGATGTGGTGCAGTCTACCGGCATCCCTGCGATCTATCATAACTGTGGTGAAATTATGTCCCTGCTCGACTCCTATATCGAAGTAGGACCGATGATCATAGAATCGTTTTCTCCACCGCCGATCGGGGACGGAGACATCGATCGAGCGAGGAACATTCTGAAAGACAAAGCGGTTATCATCGGAAATATCGATCAGGTGAATGTGCTCAAATCAGGCACTCCCGACTCTATACGAAGGATATCTGCAGAGACTATGAAGAAAGGAAAAGCCGGAGGCAGGTTCATTTTTCAAACTGCAGACTTTATCGAGTACGATACTCCTGCAAAAAATATTGAAGCAATGGTCGAATCCGCTTTGGAATACGGAGACTATAAAAGGATACTATGAGTTCGAGAAACATTTTAAAAACAGCGCTTGCACACAAAGAACCGGAAAGAATTCCCGTGGATTTCGGCGCAACAGCAGTCACTGGCATGCATGTGAGCGTCGTTTCCGAACTGAGAGAGTTTCTGGGGCTTGCGAAGCGGCCCGTAACAGTGCACGAACCGTATCAAATGCTCGGGTGCATCGAAGCGGATCTCCAGGAAGCGCTTGGCATCGATACGGAAGGGATATTCGGTGAGCAAACGATATTCGGCTTTCCCAATACTGGAGGGAAAGAGTGGAGGACGCCGTGGGGGCAGACGGTTCTCGTTCCCGAAAGATTCAATACAACAACTGCTGCGGACGGCTCTGTTTTCATATATCCCGAAGGGGACACGCATATCCCACCCTGCGCCAAAATGCCCGCAAACGGCTATTTTTTCGACGCGGTCATCCGTCAGGTACCGCTGCGTGAAGAAACACTCGATCCTCAGGACAATCTTGAAGAATTCGACTCTGTGAGCGAAGCAGCACTCTCTCATTTCGTGAAAGCGGCAGAACATGCGCAGAAAACCGGACGGGGAATCGTGGCGACATTCGGAGGTACTGCGTTGGGCGACGTTGCATTGGTTCCTGCTCCCTTCTTGAAACAACCAAGAGGAATACGCGATATCGAAGAATGGTACGTATCGACGGTAATGAGGAAAGACTATGTACGTACCGTATTCGATCGACAAACAGAAATCGCTGTGGAAAACCTGAAAACGATCCACGCTGCGATAGGAGAATCCGTCGATGTAGTGTACCTGTGCGGTACCGACTTCGGAACACAACATTCGCAATTCTGCTCAATAGATACATACAGAGAGTTGTATCTGCCGTATTACAAGAAAATGAACGATTGGATCCATCTGCATACTGGCTGGAAAACATTTAAGCATAGCTGCGGAGCAGTAGATCCGTTCATCCCGTTGTTCATCGAGTCGGGTTTTGATATTCTCAATCCAGTCCAGTGCTCCGCTTCCGGTATGGATCCGTCGGATTTGAAAAGGAAGTACGGCAAAGAAATAACCTTTTGGGGGGGAGGGATCGATACGCAGAACACTCTTCCTTTCGGTAGACCGGATGAAGTACGCAAAGAAGTGCTGAAACGGTGCGAGATATTCGCTCCGAACGGAGGGTTTATATTCGCTGCTATTCATAACATCCAAGCAAGGACGCCTGTGGAAAACGTGGTTGCCATGTTTGAAGCGATCCGAACGTTCAACGGAAGTACACCATGACCGGGCGCGAAAGGTTGTTCGCATTGTTGAAGGGAGAGAAACCCGATTCGCTTCCTTTTATGCCTATCACCATGATGTTTGCAGCAGACCACATCGGCGTGAACTATCATGCATATGCGACTGATTATTCCGTACAAGCGAAGGCTCAGGCCGAAACTGCGTATGTGTACGACATCGATCATGTCTCCGCCATTTCCGACCCTGCTGTAGAGGCAGCGGACTGCGGTGCTTCGGTGGTTTTCTTCGAAAATCAGCCTCCCGCTCTGGATGAAAACGATTCGCTGCTCGAAGATAAAAAGAAACTGCTGACACTCAGGTGTCCCGATCCGAGCGAAGGGAAACGGATGTCAAACCGACTTCATACGGTTTCTACACTCAAAACCCGTTTGGGTGGAAGCCGGGTCGTCGAAGGGTGGGTGGAAGGCCCCTGCGCTGAGTCCGCCGATTTACGAGGTATAAACCGTCTTATGCTCGATTTTTACGATGATCCGGAATTCG
>CAZWAS010000029.1:23847-37991 GCA_964631915.1 uncultured Spirochaetales bacterium
AAGGATCTGTTCGACTTCGTATTCGAAATGGAATCGGCCTTTGCCAAGGCCCAGATTCATGCAGGCGCCGACCTGATCGGCATAGGAGATGCCGCTGCTTCGCTCGTGGGCCCTGATATTTACAGGGATTTCGTATTTCCTGCGGAAAAGCGGCTCATCAGTACCATACAGGATGCAGGAGCTTTTGTGCGGCTCCACATATGCGGAAATATATCTCCGCTTTTTTTTTTTTTTTGCGAGCTCGGTTGCGACATCCTCGACCTTGATTCCATGGTCTCGATCAACGATGCGCGTTCATACACGGGCAGAAACCAGATACTTTCCGGTAACATCGATCCTGTACGGGTGCTGCGGAACGGTACACCAGATAGTGTCTTATCTGAAATTGCTACATGCCAGAAGAATGCAGGAGAAAACTACGTTGTCGGCGCAGGATGCGAAATTCCACGCGACACCCCCAAAGAAAATCTTCATGTTTTGAGGAATTTTGCACGAACTTTTCGTGTTTGAATCATAAGGATGCCACGAGTACCCATGTCCCATACGAGTCAGAAAACGATCGTTGGGCGCTGGATGTTTCCGTGTCTGCCGTGTTCCGATGCAAGAAATATTTGTAAAATGAAAAAGGAACGATTATACTGAATTACATGTAAACCGGCATGATCTCCCGCGAGAACTAGGAAGCTTTACTAGTCGATTATGAACAAATCGGTACCGGAATGTGGGCATGGAAGGGTGTACCACGAAGGCTGAGGCAAAAATATCCGAAAAGCATACATCTCCGGCTTCCTGTTCCGCGTGGTAATTGCGGGAGGTATATGAGGTGTATACGGCAAAACAGGACTCCATCCGAATCCTTTTCGTCGAGGATCTCCCTTCCGATGTTGAATTGGCGGAATTTGAATTGAAAAAAAACGGATTGGAGTTTTCATCAGCACGAGTCAACACCGAAGCCGATTTCCTTCAGATGCTCGAGACATTCCGACCCGATCTTGTCATAGCAGACTATGCGATGTCGCTTTTCAACGGCATGCGGGCCTTCAGTCTGGCCAGAGAATATGCCCCCACCATTCCTTTTATCATACTCACCGGATCCATGAATGAAGACACGGCTGTAGAATGTATGAAGGCGGGAGCGAGCAATTATGTGATAAAAGAACGCATGACTATGCTTCCGTTTGCTGTACGAGAAGCACTTGAACGAAAACGGGTTTTGGAGGACAAAGCACACGCGGAGCGTGCGCTCCGAGAAAGCGAGGAACGGTACAGATCGCTTTTTCAGAATACACATGCCGTTATGCTTCTTATCGATGCGGATACGAATGAAATTCGCGATGCAAATTCTGCTGCATGCACTTATTACGGGTATTCGCGCGAGGAACTCCTTGCAATGAAAATGACGAACATAAATACGCTCTCTGCAGATGAAATACAAAAGGTGGTAGCTCACATCGTTGCAGGGGAAAAGAATAGTTTTCAGTTCCAACATCGCTTGAAAAACGGAGATATCAGGGATGTGGAAGTCTTCAGCGGATCTGTAACCATCGGGGGAAGGCTGTTCCTGCATTCCATCGTGCATGACATAACGGATCGGATCAGGATGGAACGGGAAAATCGTGTGTTGGCTGAACGACTCAGCCACTATCTTTCCACCAGTCCGACGGTCACGTATGCATTTTCATTGCTAGACGGGCAATTTACGTGGGACTGGGTCAGCGAAAACGTACAGGAGGTTTTAGGGTACTCCACGGAAGAAGCGCTCGCTCCGCAATGGTGGTTCTCCAATATACATCCGCAAGACCGTGCAAAGGCCGTTTCTGGCATCAAAGAATTGGGAAAATCCGATTCGTTTTCGCAAGAATATCGCTTTTTGAAAAAAAACCGCTCTATCGTCTGGCTGCACGACGAGGTCAGAATCCTTCGCGACAACCGTGGTGCTGTTTCCGAAATCATCGGTACACTCACCGATATATCAGAGCTCAAGGCAACTGAGAACAGTCTTACGCTTAAGAGCGCAGCACTTGAGGCTGCCGCAAATGCAATCGTCATAACCGATCGAGAAGGAAACATACAATGGCATAATTCCGCAT
Organism: uncultured Spirochaetales bacterium; assembly: GCA_964631915.1. GTDB lineage: Bacteria > Spirochaetota > Spirochaetia > CAZWAS01 > CAZWAS01 > CAZWAS01. Next base: position 25,938 of record CAZWAS010000029.1, read on the forward strand.
TCTGCAGGCTGACCGGCTATTCTCCAGAAGAAGTAAAAGATAAGAATCTCCGCACCTTAATCGGTTCGGGGTACCACCCGTCGGAATTCTATACCGACCTTCATGCCACGGTCCTTTCCGGTTCCGTATGGCACGGTGAAATACGGAACAAGCGCAAAAACGGAGAACAATATATCGAAGAACAGACAATAACGCCGGTCTTCGACGAATCCGGGAGAGTAAGCCGTTTCATCGCTATCAAAGAAGACATAACCGAACGAAAGCGGGCAATGGAAAGAATCGCGTCTTCGCTTAGAGAAAAGGATATGCTCCTAAAGGAAATACATCACCGTATAAAGAATAACATGCAGATCATAGTCAGCCTGATGAATCTCCAAAGAACGGAATTCACCGATGCCCGCTTACTCTCCGCTATGGATGCCGTAATCCGCCGCATCAAAACCATCGCATTGGTGCATGAACAATTTTACGGATCGGAAGACATAACGCGGATCGATTTCGAAAAATTCATCGATCAACTCACCCGCGGAGTCGTCGAATCAGTTTCGGAAAACCAAAGCGGGATACGGATAATCTGCGAGCTCGAAAAACTGGTGTTGACCATAGAGCAAGCCATACCCGTCGGGCTGATAGTCAATGAGCTGTTTTTCAATGCGATCAAACATGCCTTTGCAGGAAAAAAAGAGGATAGGCTAATTCGAATATCTGCAAAAAACGTGAACGACACTGAGGTTGCAATTATGATTCAAGATAACGGCATAGGGCTTCCCCTTGGTTTTTCCTATGAGAAGGCTACATCGCTCGGTATGATGCTTATCAAAGAGTTGACGAAACAACTCTGCGGTTCGATTGAATTCAAAACCGTAGGAGGTACCGAAGTGCAATTGCATTTTCGGATCAAATAGCGAAAAACGGTTCATGCCTGGGTCGAGCGTGGACCGATACGACAGAGGAGAAACCATGAGTAACTATATACTGTTCGTTGACGATGAAGTGAATATTCTCAATGCGTTGAAGCGCGAACTACGGGATTGGTCGAGTGCGAACTCGTTCTCGCTGATCACGGCCGCATCGGCAGCTGATGGACTTGCGCTTCTCAAAAAATACGGCAAAGAAGTAGTCCTCGTTGTATCGGATCTGAAGATGCCGGAGATGAAGGGGTCCGATTTTCTTCTTGCGGTGAAAGAGAAATATCCAGATATTGTATCCATCCTTCTCACCGGGTATTCCGAGACTCAGGAGATTGTGAAAGCAGTGCATGCGGGGATATTCAGCTTCATCCTGAAGCCTTGGGTTCCCGACTATCTCGTATCCGAAATATCAAAGGCAGTAGAATTTTGGCAGATGAAGGAACAGAACAAGGCATATTTGAAGACCATGCAAGAAGAACTGAAATGGGCGGGCGAAATGCAGAAATCCATCTTAAAACCGAATTTGCCGAAATCTGATCGTGTGGAGTTCAGAGTGAGTTATCGCCCTGTTTCCGGTTTGTATTGCGGCGGAGACTATTATGATGTCATCTATTTAGGTCCGGAAAGGTACTTGTTGCTTATCGGGGATGTTGCTGGGCATGGAGTAAGAGCTGCATTCGTCACAGGTATTCTCAAAGCCGTCATCTATCCGGAATATATACGCGGAACCATCGGCAAGGATTTTTCTCCAGCTGCGTTTTTGAGTTGGCTCAATGAACGTATGAATTTCGAACTTCGCGCAGCCTCGGATCTTATCATTACATTTTTCGCAGGTGTCATAGATCTCAAAGCCTCGACGTTTCGTTATGCAAACGCCGGGCAGGATCATCCTTTCATAGTACGATTCGGGCAGGCAATCGAACTCCCCGTATCGGGCTCCGGGTTGGGATTCGCCGACTCTGTCATGTACACGGAGCAAACAGTCGATATTGTTTCGGAGGATATCCTCACATTATACACCGACGGACTTGTGGAAGCAAACAGTAAAAACGGAAATGTTTCCATCAAAGTAGGTCCTATATTCGAGCGTATCGAGTATGGACCAGATTATCATCGCAGGATAATGGAAGCTGCATTGGAAACATCCGCAATGAGCGATTTTGCGGATGATGTGACCATAGTCACGGCTAAGATAGGGTGAAGCCATGGAGGTTTTATCCGATATCGAAAAATTTAACAGGCAGAATAAATACGTAAAAGTCCATGCGAGAATCGATGCCTCTTCATATATTGTGTATTTTTCAGGACAAATCGAAATGCAATCGTCCACTGAATTGCAGACTCTCCTTTTTGCAACTATCGATGGGCTTCAAGCAGGTTTGCGCCTTTGTCTGGATCTTGCTGCTGTCACGTATATTTCTTCGACCGGTGTTGGAACGCTTGTTTCATCCATGATCAAGGCTGAGAAACGGCATATTCCCTTTGTGCTTCGAAATGTTTCGAACCACGTCTCGAAAATTCTGGATGCATTGGGAATGTTACAGTATTTCAACATCGAGGATGACAATGGCTGAAATACACATGGAAGACAACGGTGACTCAGCGCTTGTGCGGAAACTCGCAGAGCAAATGAAAATACTCGACATAACGGCGAATGCATGCCGCATACTTGCAGAGGATGAATCGGAAAGTGCCTACAATAAGGTGACCGATCTTCTCGCTTTGGCTTTCTCTGCGGAAACTGTGGTTTTTTTCTTCATGAACGGACTCGGTCGCCGTTCCGCCGTGGTATCGGGTTCAAAGAGCATTCTTACGCTCGGAAGGAATGAGTGGTCGAGCCGTGTAAAGCTCTTCGAAATTTCAAGGACGAGCCACGGAATCGGCCCCTGGGCGCATTCCGGCACAGGAGGGGGGCTCCCGTACTGGCTTGGTGCCTCGGTGATCGCGTCTGGGGAGATCCTCGGATGGTTCATGGCAGGGAGGTCTTCGAGAGATTGGTCTGACTATGATGAACGAGGACTCATCGATGTTGCCGATGCGATTTCTTCCGTAGTTGCAGCGCGTAATATCCGCGAAAGAGAAGAGCATAAGCGTCAAGAAGCGGAAAAAAGGCTCAGTTACAGCGAATGGAGGCTCCGGACGTTTCTGGAAGAGTCGCGGGACATGATCTATACGGCGGACGGAAACGACGTTATTCTTGAAATCAATGCCGCCGGCCTTGCGTTACTCGGAAATTATCAAAAGAACGAAGTAGTCGGCCGGAATTTTTCGCAATTCGTCGTCAATCCGGCTGTACGCGATTTTTTGCATCAGCGCATACGGGAAAATGGCTATGCAGATGATTATGAAATTCTCCTAAAGCGAAAAGACGGTGAGACGGTTTTCTGTGTGGAAAGTTGTCATGCGTTTCTGGATTCGAACGGTGCAATAACCGAGTTGCGCGGAATAGTAAACGATATCTCGGAACGCATAAAAAATGAACGCGAACTCTGGCGCAGCAATATGGAGTTGGCACAGGCCAATTTAAAACTGCAACAAACACAGATGCTGTTGGTGCATCATGAAAAACTCGCTTCGATCGGGCAATTGGCGGCAGGTATAGCGCACGAGATCAACAACCCCCTCGGTTTCCTGAAAAGCAATCATGCAACGCTCGTGCACTACATCTCGAAGATACGTGCTGCATGGGACGATGTCAGAGCCGCCGGTATTCCTGATATCGCCGAAATTGAAAAACGCAGAGATATCGAATACATTTTTTCCGAGCTTGCATCCGTATTTCGTGAATCCGAGGAAGGGTATAACAGAATTATCAGCATCGTGTCGAACCTCAAAAGTTTTGCACGACAAGACAAAGGAGTCGATTTCGATCTCTTCGACATAAACGCCGGTATAGAAAGCACCTTGGTTGTGGTTTGGAACGAAATCAAATATGTAGCTGATATACGGAAGAACCTAAACAGTGTACCACAAATTCGCGCCAGAGGAAACGAAATCAATCAAGTCATTCTCAATATTCTCATGAATGCTGCTCAAGCTATTGGAGAGCAGAAACGCTCTGAAAAAGGCACCATAACGATCAGTACCTACGAAAACGACGGGATAGTGACATGCATCATCGAAGATGACGGTCCAGGCATACCGGAAGAGATACAACTGAAGATTTTTGATCCGTTCTTCACGACAAAAGCTCCAGGAAAAGGTACCGGCTTGGGACTCAGTATTTCATACGATATCATCGTGACGAAACACGGTGGAGCATTGCGTGTCGAGTCGAAACCTGGGCAGGGAACAAAATTTTTCATCGAACTGCCGGTGAATCGCTGATAATGCCAGTTTTTTTGGACCATGTCGCAGAATACGAGAAAAACAAGCGAGGTATTCTGCCGCAGACCGGACTTGAACCGGTACGGGCTTATTAAAGGCCCGGGGGATTTTAAGTCCCCTGTGTCTACCATTTCCACCACTACGGCATAACGAAATCATACAATCGACCGCCAAGAAACGTCAAGCGATCCGGAGCATATGACGGCCGGCGTTATGTCCACAAACGTTTCATGTTAGAAAAATAGTTTTTTGCTTCTTCTTCCTCTACCACATGTTCTTCTTTTTTGTATTCAAGCAAGTCTTGTGGAATTTCCTGAAGAAACCGCGATGGTGCGGATTCTATCGTTTCCTTCATGTACCGCCTTTTTCTGCATGCTGTCATAATGAGCTTTTTCTTTGCGCGCGTTATTGCCACGTAAAAAAGCCTCCTTTCTTCCTCTATGTTGGCTTCCGACTCATCCATGGCACGCATATGGGGAATAATGTGGTCTTCTACGCCCGCAAGGAACACGACATCGAATTCCAGACCTTTTGCTGAGTGGATGGTCATAAGGTTCACCTTCCCTTTGTCTTCATTCTCAGTGTCATCTTCCCGTGTAATAAGCGAAATTCTGTTCAAATAACCGTAGAGGGAAGGAGCGATGGTATCCGGATCCCGTTCCCATGTCTTGAGAAACGAAATGAATGTTGCTATGTTGTTGTATTTCCACCGTGCTATTTTCTCGTTTTTTGGATGTTCGAGGATGAGGTATCCCCAATAATCCATGGCTTCCACAAGCGCATGAACACTTTCTGCCATGTTTTTGCCGGTCATCAGACGTTCCCGATAATACTCGATGATGCTCAGAAAGTTGTCCAGATCGGCCTTCGTTTTTTCTGGAACCAGAGCATCGGAAGCATGACAAATAGCGGATATGGCCGAATACAGCGAACATTTTTTCTGCGTAGCGACATGAATGATGTACTCCAACGTCTTTTTCCCGATTCCTCGTCTCGGAGTATTGATGATGCGCAAAAGGCTCACATCGTCGTCCGCATTCGCAATTATCCGCAGGTACGATATGATATCCTTCACTTCCTTCCTTTGAAAAAAGCTCATGCCACCGGACACACGATAGGGAATCTGCCTGCTCAGAAACGCCTCTTCGATCGCAGCGGTAAGGCTGTTGGTGCGTACCAATACCCCGATATCGTGGTATCTGACCTGCTCCCTCAACGCGAGCGTTTTTATGGTGTCCGAAATGAATTCACCCTCCGCTTGTTCGTGCTCGGGGAGAAATAGTTCGATCGAGGTGCCCGATTCGATTCCTGTCCATAGTTCTTTGTTTTTTCGTTTCGTATTGTGTGCGATGAGCTTATTCGCCGCTGCGAGAATGGTTCCGGTGGATCTGTAATTTTGCTCCAATTTTATCTCGATGCGTTCAGGGTAGTCTTTTTCGAATTGGATTATATTTTCATAATTCGCTCCTCGCCACGAATAGATGGACTGATCGTCGTCTCCCACCACGCAGATATTACGGGAACCGTCCGCAAGGAGTTTCATAAGCCGATATTGGGCTATAGATGTATCCTGGAATTCGTCGACCATGATATAGGAATATTTTTTTCTGTATTCTTCAAGGAGTTCCGGGAATCGGGTAAAAATATCGATAGGGAGCATGATGAGATCGTCGAAATCCACTGCATTATAGAGTTTTAAATGTTCCTGATATTCTCTATACAAGCCTTTCAAACTGCTGGTTTCGCGGTTCCAGGATATTTGTCCTGTTTTAATCCGGGAAAAAAAAGTGCTCAATTTTTGCAGATCGAGGCTTTCCGGTGCATATTTCAGCTCACGTGCGACTTCCTTGATCACGGAAGCTTTATCGACTTCATCGTAAATGCTGAAATTTTCACGGTATCCGATGCTTGCGATGCAGTTTCGGAGGATTTTCACGCCGAAAGCGTGAAACGTCCCTATAGTAAGATTGGTAAGTTTTTTTTGCGTCAAATCTTTGACTCTGGTTTCCATCTCTTTTGCCGCTTTGTTCGTAAACGTCAACGCAAGAATGGACGCCTGGGGTATGCCGGAAGAAAGCATATGGGAAATTCGATACGTGATCACTCTCGTTTTTCCGGATCCCGCTCCAGCTATGATCAGAAGCGGACCGTGGATTGTTTTAACCGCTTCAAGCTGCTCTGCATTGAGTTCCTGTTCGTACAAATGTTTCATGCGGGCTGCCTACGATTTCTTTATGAAAAAGGAAAGGGCTTCTATTCCCAATGCAGATATGGCGGAGACAATGATGCCGGCTATAGCAACGCCGAAAAACACGGCGAGTAAGGTCTTTTTCATGTCCATGCCAAGTATCCATGCGCCGAGCGTACCTGTATACGCGCCTGTGACCGGCAAGGGAATTGCGATAAAAATCATGATACCGAGCCATCCATATTTATCCACTTTCTCTTTCAGTTTCTCTCGGGACCGGTTGATTATCCTGTCGAAAAGAGATTTGTACCAGCCGAATCGGTACAAGAGCGTATGCAGCGTGGACAGAAAAAGATACAGCAGCGGACCTACCAAAGCATTGAGAAGGACGCAATACAAATAGCTCAGAACTATAGGCATACCGTGTGCCAGAGAAAACGGTATGGCACCACGAAGTTCGGAAATCGGCAGAAGGCTGAGCACTGCGGTGATAAGCAACGTTTGTCCGGACACAAAAGCCCCCTTTCGTATCGAAATGCTATAATCCGGAAAAGAATACAGGAAAAAGAAGAGTTTGGGAACCTGAGCAAAGAATTCCAGTACTGCTCTGGAAAAAAAAATAGAATGTGATATAGTTGATTCAGAAAGGAGTGCCAAGGAGATGAGTATGAAAAAAATAGTGATCGCTTTGCTTATAGTTTTGCTCATTGGAACATCAGCATTCGCCCAGACAACGCAACCTACATTTACCGCTCTGCAAAACGGCTTCAAGACATTTTCGGATGCTTTTACGAATACGCTGCCGTTCAATGCCGTAGCAACCGGCCTCAATTGGTCCGATGCGTATATCGGCCAGCTTTTTGCGCTGCCTCCCCATTTCGGTGCAGGAATCACAGTAGGGGCTGCCACCATTCCGACCCCTATCATATCTGATCTGCTTAACACGTTCGGCGTTGATCTGAACAGCGCCTTATCATCTCTCGGGAATTTCGGGCCGATCATTCGGCAAGTGGGGATTCCGATACCAGCCTATACCTTCGATGCCCGTGTCGGTGGTTTTTTCTTTCCCTTCGATATGGGATTCAAAATCGGTTTCATCCCTCAGGAAGTGAAGAGCCTCATGCTGCAGAATAATCTTCCCTTCAATGTGGATTATCTTATGATCGGAGGCGATTTCCGACTAGCACCGATTCACAGTCCATTTTTTAATCTGAGCACAGGACTCGGTTTTACGTGGTATAAAGGAGGGGTCGGCGTGCTCGGCCTTATGCCCGGGGACATAACGCTTGCGACCTTGACGGACCCGACCACGAACCAGAGTCACACGCTCGCTTTGAAAAATCCGTCCTTCCAATTCGACTGGGAAACCTTTGTCATCGATCTAAAAGTTCAGGCGAGCCTGAATCTGTTAATCATAACGCCTTACATCGGTGCGGGTGCTTCGTTCGGTGCGTATTCAAAAGCGGGCGGGGGCCTCCTGACAGAGCTGCTCTATGACGGGCAACCTGCCGACAAAGCGGCAGTGGATAACCTTATTTCGCTGCTGAAGGCTTTGGGCGAAGATATCCCAGACATATCTGCGGAAGGAATCATCATCAGCTCGGAAGCACGACCGAGCTGGGCATTCAGAGCATACGGCGGATTGTCGGTCAATCTGTTCATCCTAAAAGTAGATGCACAAGTCTTGTACAATATGACAAGTCAGTCGTTTGGTGCAGCAGTAGGAATGCGCATACAGATATGATCTTCGTTTTACGCATTTTCAAAAAGGCTCCTGAAATGGAGCCTTTTTTTTCATCTCATATACAAAACTCTCTTGAAAAAAAAATCTTTATTTGATAGTATCTCGCCGAGAGATTGAAGCAATTAGAGATATATGGCCTTCTGCATCTTAGAAAACGACTATAAAACATTCGAGTACTTCAAGAAATATGTCGAGTTCCTCGAAAAAGGTGATAATGATTGTCTTGTCTTGGACAATGCGTTGCAGGCAGACGAAATCCGTGCTCATTTGATGAGGAACGGTTTTTCCGATACCGACTTCGAAGAAAAAATCAACTGGGTGAATAAAAACGGTAAACCGTTCCGGGATTTTTTAAATACGCTGAAACTGGCGTATGTCGTGTGGAAAGGGATGGGTAAGAAGTGGGAAGATATCACGTGTGAAGATTTCGCAAAGATCGAAGAAACACTCAATACCGTCAAGACGAAATGTCTCGACACCATATTCTAATGCCCTTCGTGTTCCACCGACGCATGGTGCGAAAGCTCGCATCCTTGCTTACCCGCGATGCTGTGTCGGAAGGATTGTGGAATTACGACATCTCTTCGAATAAACTGTTTTTAAGCCCGCGTTGGTTTAGCATGCTCGGCTATTGTCCCGAAGAATTACCTCACACGACGGATGCATGGCTGAACCTCATTCACCCCGGAGACCGGAGTTCCGTGGAAATGAAGGTGCGGGGCTATATAGAGAATCGAGTAAAACACTTCGCGCTTGACTACAGGATCAGAACGAAACACGGTTCGTGGATGTGGGTGCTGTCCAGAGGCAAATGCCTAAAGTGGGATAAAACGGGCACCCCCCTGCAATTCGTAGGGGTGAATTCTGATATTTCCGCCCAAAAAGAATCAGAAAAAGAATTGGCCTACCTTGCATACCACGATCAACTGACGGGAATTTTCAATAGAAAATCATTTTACGAACAGGCGGAAGATGTTCTCAACCAGGCGCAGCGTTCCGATGCAGAACAGCTGAGAGGATTCATGTGCGTCGATATCGACGACTTCGGCTGCATCAACGACAATCTCGGCCATTCTGTAGGCGATGCGTTGATCAAGGAAGCCGCATTACGGTTGAAAGGCATTATCCGGAAAAGCGATCAGTTGTTCCGCTACAGCGGAGACGAGTTCGTCATCATAGCCACGAAACTGTCTCAGGAAACGGATCTTGCGATACTTGCACACAAAATTCTCAAAGCGTTTGCAGAACCATTTTCCGTGGATATGCATACAATCTACATAGGAATATGCATAGGAATTGCTCTGTACCCGAGGGACGGCATGGACGTGAAGACACTTGTAAAAACCATGGATGCCGCTCTCACGGAAGCAAAACGGGAAAAGAACACGTTCCGTTTCTATACCCGGCAGATGCAGGAGGAAGCCTCGAGGCGGATGAAGTTAATCGTGCACTTGAGGAAAGCGGTCGAACAGAAAGAATTGGTGCTCCACTACCAACCCCAGGTCACGAAAGACGGCGACGTCGTTGGAGCAGAGGCCCTTATCCGTTGGGTACATCCTGAAATGGGGATCATATCTCCGGTACAATTCATACCTCTCGCCGAGGAGACCGGATTGATTATTCCTATAGGCCGATGGATTTTCTCTGAAGCATGCAGAGAGCTCGCAAAGTGGAAATCCGAAGGACTTTCGCTGACTATGTCCGTGAACCTTTCAGTCAAACAGCTTCGGGACCGCGAATGGCTTTCGAATTTGGAAAAAGTTCTTGCAGAGAACCGTATCGATCCCGAATTCTTCCACATCGAGATAACTGAAAGTTCACTTATGGAAAATATTGAATTTATTTTAAGTAAACTCATGTATCTAAAAGAAAAAGGTATCCAGTTTTCAATCGATGATTTCGGTACCGGGTATTCATCTCTGAATTATCTAAAACGGCTTCCAATACATGCAGTAAAAATCGACAGAACGTTCATCGTGGATCTCCCAACCAACGCGCAGGACGCTTCGATAGTGGAGGCCGTAATCAACATGGCTCATGGATTGGGGTTGAAAACGGTTGCGGAAGGGGTAGACACTGCGGAACAGCTCGAATTCCTTAAAGGAAAGGGCTGTGACATTCTTCAAGGGTACTATTTCAGCAAACCGCTCGATTCTCGAGGCATAATCGAATATGCCAGAACAAAAAAAACGAAACGCATGCAACCTGCTCACTGATTTTTATACTGGAGGACTTCGTCGAATTGATATTCGATGGAAACTCCTGCCTGTTTGAACATCTCTTCTGATTCGGATCCTGCATGATATTTCCGTTCGCACACGACTCGTTTTATGCCGCAATTGATGATGAGCATTGCACAGGTTCTGCAGGGTGTCATTCTGCAGTACAACGTTGCCCCTTCGATGGCTATCCCCCGTTTTGCAGCCTGGCATATCGCATTCTGCTCCGCATGGACGGTCCTCATGCAGTGCGTTGTGGTTCTTCCGTCTTCGTGCACTACCTGTTTCAACTGGTGTCCGACCTCGTCGCAATGCGGAAGACCGGTAGGGGACCCGACATATCCAGTCACCAAGATTTGGTTAGCCTTTGCAATGACGCAACCGCTTCTTCCTCTGTCGCAGGTTGCACGCTTCGAAATGGCGTTCGCCACTTCCATAAAATACTCATCCCATGAGGGACGTTTGTAAGCCGTTTCTGCCATGGGACGATTATACCATACCTCATACGGATTGACAGCAAAAAATCATCGCCGTATAGTTAAGCCATATGAAAAACTTCAGTATCAGTTCCAATAGGACATTCTTATTCGGTGAGAACTCGCTCTCGCAGCTTGGCAAGCTTCTGGCCGAGCGAGGCACAACGCGTGCAGCAGTTTTCATCGGAGCATCATCGTTCTCGAAGACCGCTGCATGGAAGTCTTTGGAGCATGATCTATCCGCCCGAACGATCGATGTCGATGTATTCCATATCGCAGGAGAGCCGAGCCCGGAATTGGTCGACGGAATTGCTGCAGCGCTCCGAAAGGCGCTTCCTTGTCTCCATTGGAGGCGGGAGCGTTATCGATGCGGGCAAAACCGTGTCCGGCTTAGTATACGAAGATGGTTCCGTGACAGATTTCTTGGAAGGCATCGGTACGAAGACGCCGAGTGGAAACAAAGTGTTTTTCGTGGCAGCGCCTACGACAGCAGGAACCGGATCAGAAGCTACAAAGAATGCTGTCATCAGCAAAGTCGGGAGGAACGGATTCAAAAAAAGTTTCAGGCATGATGCGCTCATGCCCGATGTGGCTATCGTGGATCCGCTGCTCGCTCTATCGTGCCCGAAACATGTCACTGCCGCGTCAGGGATGGATGCCATAACGCAACTCCTCGAAGCGTATACCTCGACGAAGGCGAATCCTTACATCGATGCGCTCGCCGAAAGCGGAATCGCGTACGCAGGGAAATCCTTCAAGCGAGCAGTGGAACAGGGAAGCGAAGATGCAGAAGCGCGGGCAGGTATGGCGTACGCTGCCTATATTTCAGGTATGTCCCTTGCGCATGCCGGGCTGGGCATAGTGCATGGCGTTGCGGGCCCAGTGGGTGGATTGTTTCCGGTTGCGCACGGCGTGGTATGTGGCACGCTTATAGCTATAGGCATAGGCATGACCATAGCGAAGCTGGAAAATGCCGGGGAACAGGGAAGAGCGTATCTTTCGAAATTTGCAAAGGCAGGTGTGCTTCTCTCCGGCAGGGATGCAGGGAGCCTGGAGGGGAACTGCAGGCTATTAATCGAAACTCTGGAAAACTGGCTCGAGGAATACGATATTCCGCGGCTCGGAGCATACGGAATATGCGAATCCGATCTTCCTGAGATCGCAGCACGATCCGACATGAAAAATTGCC
>CAZWAS010000030.1:0-27888 GCA_964631915.1 uncultured Spirochaetales bacterium
CATCATACACCATACGGGTGAGCATAGATCAAGAAAAAAAAGAAACAAAAATCAGTCGCAACGGCGAAAGAAATATCACTATCGCATTATCCGGCAAAAGAGCAGTCAAAAAGCCGATACCACTGGATGTCGTGTTCATTTTCGATACCACAGGCAGCATGGGTGAGGAAATAGAGAGGTTGAAAACTACGATAGAACTTATCTATCTCAATCTTTCGAACCTATCGGCAAAACCGGATATCCGATTCGGAATGGTGCTATACAAGGATGTAGGGGACGAGTACCGCACGGAAATCGTCCCGCTGTCGGGCGATATGGATGAGTTTCAATCATCCCTCGAGCTTGTGGAAGCATCCGGAGGCGGAGACACTCCGGAAGATCTTCAGGCTGCTCTGAACCAGGCAATGAAAACTTTGTCGTGGAACAAGGACGGCATACGACTGGGATTCATTATAACCGACGCACCGCCGCATCTGGATTATCCGGACCAGGGGTATACGTATGCTGATGCATGTCGGGATGCAAGAGAACAGGGAATCAAGCTATTCAGCGTCGGAACTGGCGGACTGCCTCTTGAAGGAGAGTACGTGCTGAGGCAGATATCCCAGTATACCGGAGGGAAATATATATTTCTCACCTACGGAGAATCGGGTGAAAGCTCTGGCGGTTCTCCGGGAAGCGTAAGCCATCACACGGGAAGCAATTTCCAAACCGATAAACTCGAGGCGATCATCATACGTTTCGCAAAAGAAGAGCTTGCGTACCTCACCGATGCACCTATCGAAGAAGACGATTCTTATTTCGAAGCGAAAAAAATCGTCGCGGAAAACAGAGAAGAAACCTTGGATAAATTGTTCAACCAGAGCCTTTCGCAGCTTGTCGATTATTCGACCATATCCCTCAAGGAAAAGACCCCTGCAGCGATTCTTCCTCTATCGCCTGCGGATCCTTCTCTAACCCTGAACGCGGAATACTTCACCGAGCAGTTCATGCTTGCAGGTTCAAAATCTCCGCGGCTGCGGATAGTGGAAAGAAAGGATTTACAACACATTCTTGAAGAAATAGAGCTTCGACTGTCGGATCCATTTCCTCAAGACAAAGCTCCAATCGTCGGGAAATTTCTCGGAGCTGAACTTTTGGTTTCAGGAAGGCTCTACAAAAAAGGGGGAGATTTCGAACTGTTTTTGAAACTCCTGAGGGTGGAAACCGGCGAAGTGCTCGCTGTAACAAAGGCGAAAATCGATAAAAACTTGGGATTATGACAAGGAGGGGCAATGGCACGCTGTATCGTTCGGGAAGCTGAAGAGATTCTCGACAAAGAATTCAAAGTATTGGACCGCGGATTCGTACGACTCGTGGACTATCTCGGAAGCGACGAGCGGATAGTACAGGCTGCACGGGTTTCCTATGCGCACGGGACAAAGTCGTACAGGGAGGACAAGGGACTTATCGACTATTTGCTCCGAAACGATCATACTTCCCCGTTCGAACAGGTAGTGTTCACCTTCCATGTCAAAATGCCCATTTTCGTGGCGCGTCAATGGCTCAGGCACCGCACTGCGAGGGTGAACGAGATCTCCGGCAGGTATAGTATTTTCGAACCGGAATTCTATATCCCCCGGACCGAAGATATCGCTTTACAGAGCACGGACAATAAACAGGGCAGAAGCAAAGAAGCTGTTTCGCCTGAGCTGAAAGAAAAGATTCTTTCCGACTTGAAAGATCAGCAAAAGTATGCCTACGCTGTGTACAAAAACTTCATAGATAAGGGCATAGCACGGGAACTGGCGCGAGTCGTACTTCCTTTGAGCCTGTATACCGAAATTTTTTGGCAGATCGACCTCCACAACCTCTTTCATTTCATACGGCTAAGGATGGATGCCCATGCACAGAAGGAGATCCGCGACTATGCGGAAATTCTTCTCTTATTGGCAAAAAAAGTCTGTCCGATTGCATGCGAAGCCTTTGAAAACCATGTTCGCTTCGGAAAACATTTTTCAGGCAAGGAGCTTGAGGCGCTACGAAAAGCAGTGGATCTCTCGAAAACAGGTCTGGAAGGAAAAGAGCTTGACCGTCTCGTAGAAAAACTCTCAGATGCTGCGAATTGATGAAAAGGCGAACCCTCTTGTCTGCTTTTTCAGAATTCAGGGGGAAGCTTCAACATATCCGTGTAAGTGAACACGGGACCATCAACACACATGTAATGACTTCCCACTTTGCAATGACCGCACTTACCTATGCCGCAACGCATATGTGTTTCCAAAGATGTAAAGATATCGTCGCTCATCATCCCAAGTTGCATGAGGTCCTTCGCAACAGCTTTAATCCTGCGCGGGGAAGCGCATAGAATGGCCTTGCTGTTCGTCCAATCGAACCCGAGGCTAGGAAGCAGATCGTTGATATATCCGACATGTGCATCGACTTTTTCGGTCGGTTTGGACAAGGCGTACAGCACCTTAACGCCGGGAACATCCGCCCAAGCGATCAAATCCTCTTTATACACCAGTCCTTCATAAGTAGTGGCGCTCGCTATGATGCATATTTTTCCGAATGCTGTACGGTTTTCCATAACGCGGACAATCATTGTCCGCACAGGCGCAAGCCCGACGCCGCTTCCGACAAAAAGCACATCTTTACCGACAAACTGTTCATACGGGAAGCCTTTTCCGTATGGGCCACGAAGCCCCACCCTATCACCTGCCTTCATCGCATGGAGGGCTTTGGTCACTTTGCCTGCTTTTTTCACGCAAAAATCGAACCACCCCTTCTGCGAAGGTCCAAAAGGAATAGAAATGGCTATTTCCCCCACACCGAAAACAGTAATCATGAAAAACTGTCCGCCGAATTGGAAATTCTCATGGAGAGATGTATCTTCATACTCGAGAACAAACCTTTTAATGTCCGGCGTATCGTCTATGATATCTTTAATCACCGCGATGTGCGGAAGATAATTGCCTGCCATGACAGGGCGATTTTCCTTCACATATGTGCTTGCATGAGGCTTTGCTTTTTTTTGTTCAGGGGGCAGCGCTCGATAGTCCGCCACGAGCGTGGAAGCTATATCCGCAATGCTTATCAGCGTGGGGCATACGGCGATGCAACGTCCGCATCCTGTACATCCTTTGAATCCGAATCGGTCTGGCACATATTTCAGTTTATCGTACATACGGTACCGGAACCGTGCCACCATATCCCTGGGGTTGTGCTCGCCTGCGTTCCTGGTGAAGGAATCTGCCTGACACGAATCCCAATACCGAACCCGTTTCCCGGAATTGCTGTTCTCCCGCTCTTCAACGCAGTTGAAACAGGTACAACTCGGGCAGACCATCGTGCAGCCGGTACAATTGATACAGGTCAATGCAAGTTTTTTCCATATCGGATGATCGAACGAAGCATCGAGTACTGCATCGATATCCGAAAGATCGATTTTTTTCGAAAATGTCGCTTCTACCTGCGCCTGTGCCGCAAGAAGTGCGGAAACCCCTTCGGCATCGTCCTGGAGCGGTTCAGCGAGGGCTCCGAGCAGCTCGAGAAGCTTTCTGCCTTTCTCGGTTCCTGTTCGCACAAGGTAAAAATCTTGGCCGGGAATCGATGTAAGGCAGAGGTCAAACCCCTGTTCGGATATGGGGCCGGTCCTTGTGGATGAACAGAAACAACCATCCCCTGCATGTTCACAGTCCAGAGCCACGATCCATATACGTTTTCGCCTTGCTTCATAATTTAGGTCTCTGAACTCTTCGAGATAGAAGCGGTCAAGATACGCAACAGCATTTGTGTCGCATGCGCGAATTCCGAAAAGAAGTGTATCTCTGTTTTTCGCCTCGGCGAAAGACGTTATGTACTCTTTTTCGTTCCTTTTCCAGAAAAACAGATCCTCCTTTTGCTCGAACAGATACTGTTTTATGGGCAGGGTCACATTGATATAATCAGTAGTCAAGGCGTGTTCCGGCCAATGCTCCAGATTGACCTCGCCGTCTACTTCTGCAGGAACATATACCTCCATGTGTCGCGACCAGAGGGATAACGCGTTCTCGAGATTGCGTTTGGAAATTCGGTGCATGGTCATTTCACTCCCTCGATGCGTACGGCACAGATTTTCAATTCGGGAATTTGTGAAATCGGATCCAGATGCCTGCTCGTCAGTTTGTTCGCCGGAGTTTCCGCGAAATGGAAAGGCATGAATACGACTCCTGGTTTTATCTTATCAGTGAGAATAACCACGGTTTCGACGCTGCCGCGTCTCGATATCAGTTTGACTCTGCTATGATCTCGTACCTGAAGACCGGCAGCATCGTCCGGATGCATTTCGACGAAAGATCGGCCGACTTCGCGGTCAAGCGCCCAGGCCCGCCTTGTCATGGTTCCCGAATGATAATGTTGGCGTACCCTTCCGGTAGTGAGCAAGAACGGATACTCGGCATCCGGTTCTTCCGATGGATGTTCATATGTCACAGGAATGAATTTCCCAAGCCCTCTTGAGAATTTGCCGACATGCAGAATCGGCGTCCCCGGATGATCTTCTTTCGGACAGGGCCATTGGATTCCCCCTGCAGCCAGCCGTTTATACGTGATACCTGCATACTGAGGAACAACGCGCCGTATCTCTTCAAATATCGATTCGGGGGATGGGTATTGCTCTTTGCCTGTATAGAAGCCGTACAACTCGGAAAGGATTTTCCAATCTGGTTTAGCTCCGCCTTCAGGCGGAAGCACTTCATTGACCAATTGCACACGCCGCTCCGTATTCGTAAATGTCCCGCTTTTTTCCAAATAGCTCGCAGCAGGCAGAACCACATGCGCAATACGCGCAGTTTCTGTTAGGAAGATATCCTGCACGATGAGGAAGTCCAACTGCCGTAAAGCCTCCTCTGCATGAGCAATATCGGGATCTGTGAGGAGGGGATTTTCCCCCATGATATAGAGCGAATGCAGCGATCCGTGTTTGATCGCATCGGTCATCTGCGTAAGTGTCTTTCCGACTTCATTGGAAAAATCGCCCCATACAGGGAAAAATCTCTCCCATGTGGCCTGTTCGCCTGCTTTTGCATACCCGGGCAATACATTTGGAAGGCCCCCCATATCGCAGGCTCCCTGAACATTGTTCTGTCCCCTTAGAGGATTGAGCCCTGTACCGGGTCTTCCTATGTGGCCCGTAGCCATAACGAGGTTCGCCAGGGCATAACAATTCTTCGTGCCTGTGACGTGTTGTGTTATCCCCATCGCGTAAAGAATCGTCGCCGCCTTTGCACCTGCGTACATTCTGGCTGCATCTCTGATTGCCTCTGCGGGAACACCTGCGATATCTGCTGCCCATTCGGGAGTCTGATCGCGGACAGCTTCTTTGACCGCATCGAAGTTTTCTGTTCTCGTACAGATGAACTCGTCGTTTGTCAAACCTTCGCTGATAATGACATGAAGCATTGCATTGAGAAGAGCGAGATTGCTCCCCGGTTTTATCCGCAAGAAAATATCCGCAAACTCGGTGAGCATGATATCCCGCGGGTCTGCGACTATCAGCCTTGCTCCGTGTTTTTTTACAGCTTCAATGACACGGTTCGCTATGAGCGGGTGCTGATCCGACGTATTGGATCCGATGACGAATAGAACATCCGCTTCCGATATGTCCGAGATGCTGTTTGTCATTGCCCCTGAACCGAATGCGTCAGCCAAACTGGCGACTGTAGGGCTGTGTCAGAGCCTGGCGCAGTGGTCTATGTTGGGAGAGCCTATCGCAGCTCGTGTGAACTTAGCGAAGAGATAGTTTTCCTCATTCGTACACCTGGCAGAACTGAAGGCTCCAAAACTTTTCGGCCCGTATTGTTTGACTGTGCGTTTCAGGTTATCCGTTATATACGCATACGCTTCATCCCACGCAACTGCCTTAAAACTGCCGTCGCACTGACGTACAAGCGGTGAATAGAGCCTGTCCTGATTTCTGACAAACGAAAAACCCTGCCACCCTTTCACACAGAGTTTTCCTTTGCTTACAGGATGGTTTTTTTTCGGAGTCACGCCTGCAATTTCTTCGTTGACCACATTGAAATAAAGATTACACCCGCAGCCGCAATACCCGCAGGTGGTAAGTATTTTTTTCAACCTCGATCCTCCCAAGATTTACATACGCAACAGTGATGGTATACCAAATTGTACCGCTTTTGTCGACTATTCTGCGATTATCATCAACACGAGTCAATTCACTATATAAGTTTTTTCACAAAGCACACTCTGATCGTGTAATTCGGCAATCAGCTCGCTGGGCAGTCTTTTATCAGGGCTTCTCCTTGCATTCAATTCCGCGTACGGCACATCGATTATCTGCCTTCCTTTCTCCGCGAGTTTTCATTCTAGGTCGATGACCATTCCTTCGCGGGCCGCCGCGATCTCAATCGTGGTTTTTCCTGAAATCATGGATCTATATTGTTCTTCGAGCAGCGCAAGCTCTTTATCCGCTCTGAGCGGGTCGTGATGAAAAAGCACCAGTTTTTTCACACCTGCCTTATGTGCTGCATTGATGGCGTACTCAAAAGGCGAATGCCCCCATCCCATCTTCGAGGCTTTGTATTCTTTGAAAGTGTATTGGGAATCATGAACAACGACATCCGCGTTATACAGAAATCTGAGGATTTTTTCGTTCTCTTCACGGGCAGCTTTCTCCCCTTCTTCGAAAGCGACTGGATCATATTCGGGAGCATCAGGATGAGCTGCGAATACATTTCTGAACGGCTCGGTATCGTACGCTGTACAGAATACCTTTCCTTCATGTTCGAATCTGTATCCCAGACAGAGGATAGGATGGTTCAGATACTTTGTTTTTACTAGTATTCCATCTCCCATGTCTTTCTCGCATTCTTTCATCTGCTCATACTCGATTTCGGCCGCTAATTCATCTTGCCTGACGGGAAAGTATCGATAGCTCAGCTGATCGCCTATAATTTTGTCGAGTTTATCCTCTTCGAAGGTAACAGGACCATGAATTGTTATTTTTGTTCCTTGGATATATACAGGAGTGAAAAAGGGAAAACCCATAATATGGTCCCAATGTGTATGCGTAAGGAAAATATCGGTTTTTAGTGGCCCTTTCGGTAGATCGTTTTTCAACAGGAAATCCGCGAGCGGCCGAATACCCGATCCTGCATCCAAGATTATAAGCCGTTCTGATGCGCCGAAACGGAGTTCCAAGCACGCAGTATTGCCTCCGTACACTACCGTTTCGGGTCCGGGACAGGGAATGGACCCTCTCACTCCCCAGAAACGTATCCTCATGCCCATCCTCCTAAGAAGTTATTCTCTCATGCCATAGCATGAAGGAATATCTTCGCTTTATCGATTTCTTTATTCACGGTATCTTCAAGATCCTCAAGGAAATCCCAGTCGAGTTTGAGCGCGGTAAGCACTGTCGGATTCACTTTTTCCGGATACCTATCCCCCGAAAATCCTATTTCATAGCTGTTGGCAAAATAATTGGCAAGGACAACCGAATACACAAGATCGGGATTCTTCCCCTTATACTGATCGATCGAATGATGGAAAGAAACGGTTTCTACTATCTCCGATCCCAATTTCCAGCTTTCTCCAATGAATTTTCCTACTTCGGCATGATCGAAACCCAAAGCTTTTTTTTCCGAAATATAAAGAGGAAGATGATCTCTGTCGGATATACTCATGGACAATACATAGTCTTCCGACAGCTTGTTGTTCATGGGAATCTTTCCGATATCATGAAGAAGACCTGCGACGAAGTACTCTTCGAGAAGCTGGGCATTGACTCCACGTTTAGAAGCGATGAGCTTACAAGTAACTCCGACACAAAGCGAATGGCGCCAAAATCCGTCCATATTCAGTGCATGAAAATTGCTTTTGCTTCCAAGGCTTCCAAGCACAGCGGTACTCAATGCGAGATTCTTTACGGTATTAATGCCAAGCATTATGATAGCCCGCACGAGAGATGTAACTTGTTGGGAAAGTCCATAGTAAGCGGAATTGATGAGTTTCATAACACGCCCCATGAGTACCGGATCAAGACTGATAACTCGGTTCAAATCATTCGGCGATGTTCTGGGATCTCTGCAAATTTCCAAAATCTTGCTCACAGTAACCGGGAGGCTCGGCATTTTTGCGATATAGTTTCTAATAATCTCAAGGTTTTTGTCCGTCTCCATGGTCTTTCCTTTTTTTGATGCTGTTTAGTTTCTCAAGTATCTGGCTCACCTTGTTCTTCAACATGGTTCCTAGATTCGTATCAGGATGATAAATCGATAATCCGCCGATAAATTCGAGGGTATCTTCAACCCGCTCCGGCGTGATCTTCACCTCCGCTTTTTTCTCCGTCGTATAATGTTCGAGAATATCTTTTACCAATCCAGGTCTACCGGAAAACCGGGATTTCAGGCTCTCGAGCTTCAACCTTGTATCGCTTTCCAAAAATTGGTGTTTCTTTTCTTCTGGTAGATAATTCGTAAGTCCAGATAAATAAGAAAAAAGGTCTGCAATATCTTTCTCCTTTTTTTTCTCCAATATAGGCGATCCTTCAGGCGGTTTCTTTTGGGAGAAAGCGTCTTTCTCAAGAGGTGGCTGCGACGGAATTTCTTCCCGCGATTCAGACGCCGGTGGAAGAGGGGGCATCGGATAAGTTCTCACATCCGCCTGGATTCGGATCGTCTGCGGAGGAGAAGGAATAAACGACGCCTGTTGTACGGGTTGCCGTGGGATATGCGGAAGCTCAGGAGAAGGGGAGGGTTTTTGCTGCTCAGGCAAATGCTGCCCGCCGGTATGTTCGCCAAGATTACCATCATGACGTTTTCCCTGTTCGGACAGAGGTTGTTCTGGCGTGGGTTTAGGGGCTTCGTACTCTTGTTCCGGTTCGGCAAGACTGGAAAGATATGGCACCACAGGTGGAAGTTCCTCCTCTTCATCTTCCTCCTCGGCTTCTTCTTCCTCTTCTATGGTCAGCTGTTCTTCTTCCTCAAGGATATCGAACACCGGTTCCATGCTGCCGATGTCAATAATAGGAACTTCATCTTCAGGAATATCTAGGAGCAAAAGGCTGTCTTCCTCGATTTCGCTTCCTTTTTCATATGAGCTGTTAAACCGCAGGTTTTCCAGTTTCTCCAGGTTACGTTCCCATGCTTCCTTATTCTCGAACGCAAACGATTCGATGATCTTTTCGTAGAGCGAGAGGCTCGCGGTAAGACTATCTAAATCATCTTTCGATGCTCTGTTTCCCTGTAACGTTATGAGTTCTTCCACTGTTTCAAGTGCCTTTTCCTTTTGTCCGAGCGCTTGAAGCGTTTTTACGATGGACATGAGGAGATCCTGATTCTCCGGTTGTTCTTTCTTGCATTGCAGAAATGCCTCCAATGCTTGTTCGTATTTGCGGTCATCGATACAGAGACCCCAACAAAAAATATGCACTGAAATCGCCTGGCCTTTTCTCGATCAATTTTAGAAACTGCCGTTCCGCCTCCTCGAAATCGCCCATCTCTCTGAATATTTGTCCCAGGTCCAGCAGATGGTCAGAGCTTTCGGGGTTTAAATTCACGATTTTTCTGAAACATGTTTCCGCTTTTTCGCGTTGTCCTGTCTTCCAAAACAACTGACCGAGAGCTTTGAGCGCATTGATATTATTTGGAGCTCTTTCAACAACCGTCAATAACAGCTTTTCCGCTTCTTCGAAACGGGAAAGAGACGTATATATTTTTCCAAGTTCCGTTCTAACCTCGAGATTATAAGGATCATTTTCCAATATTCGTCTCAATTCTTCCGCAGCAGAAACCAGATCGCCTTTTTTCTCGAATAGAATCCCCAAATTCAATGCAGCGCGTACATAATTGGGATTATATTTCAATGCATCCTTATAATATTTAGAGGCTTCCTCTATCTTACCTTCCTGAGTAAGTACGACTGCGATATTGTTTCTCGCTTCGGCGTTTTTCGGATCCATTTCAATGATGGTGTTGAACGCCTTGAGCGCTTCACCGTGTTTATTCTGCTTCTGAAGTACGACTCCCAGATTATTCAAACCTTCGACCCATCCCGGTTTGCTTCTCACCGCATGAGCAAACTCTTTTTCCGCTTCCTTGAGTTTTCCTTGATAATCGAGCGCAATACCTAAATTGTATCTCAGGGTAGGGTTGTTGGCATCCGCCGAAAGCCCTCTGCGGTACATGGCCTCCGCTCCTTTCACATCGCCTTGTTTCTCCAAAAGGGTTCCGAGGTTGTTAAAAGCAAGCACGAAGTTAGGATCTTCCTCCAAAGCCTTCTGATACGATTCCTTAGCTTCTTCCAACGCTCCGATCTGCTTGTAGGTATTCCCCAGATTGTAATACACATCCGCCCGGTGAGAATCGATCGTCAACGCTTTTTTAAAGGCCGATATCGATTTGTCGTTTTCTCCAAGAAGTCGATACATAACCCCAGCATTATTGAGCGCTTCAATCATATCGGGCTTTATGGATAATGCTTTCAGAAATTCATGAATCGCTTTTTCACAGTTCTTTTGTTTTGCATGAATCGTTCCAAGAAAAACATAAACTTCCGGATCTTGGATGGATGTATCGCGTAGGTATTCTCTTGCGAGCAATTCAGCATTTCTGTAGTCGCCGATTCGATATGCATTTTTCGCTCGTAAATAAAGTCCTCTAGGATCCATATCACCTGCTCAAGCGGGAAGGCCTTGCACTTATCTCTCTGGAAAACATGCTTACATGTGGCCCCGCATCGTATGCAACCACAACAAAATAATAAAGTTTGCCGTTCTGTAATCCCTGAATAGTAACCGAAACCTCATTACCCACATCAATGGGTGAAGGGCCGAGAGAACTCTCCGTGCCGAAATATTGGCCGGGCTCGTCTCCATAATACACACGATAGCCTTTTACATCTTCCTCTTTTACTGCTTTCCATTGCAATTTTATTTCCCTATCCCCAGGTATTGCAACGAGACCAGATGGCGGGCTGGGAGGCAGATCCGCTTTATACGTTATACGAAGCTCAGAGAGCGCTGGACTTTCTTGACCTCTTCCATCAGGCAGCAATTCGATTTTCAACTGAATGAAACGCCCCCGTACATCCGATGGAAACGGTTTGCCTGGGATAAACGGTTTCCACGCATCCTCGTTGGAACTGATCGCTGATCTAGTATCAGCAACTTGATAATAATAATAAATATCAGTATCTCCCGGTAATTTGCTCACACTATCAATTCTCACTATCTGCGTGTTTGCATATCCAAGATCGATTTTCTTTGAGATCGCTTTTCCGATACGGAAATTATATCGCTTTAAATTCGGTCTTTCGACAAATCCCCTCACGATACGAAATTCATCGATAAACCCTGTGTAGGAAGGAGCAAGCAAAAACTCCCCTTGCACCGCATTTCCGATATACGGAAGAAGAACCGACCCGTCTTCTCTGCCAGTATTGCTCGCGTACGTTATATCTTCAGGCACTCCATTGACCAAATATTCACATGCACCGATAGTACTCTCAAAACGGATAAGATGATGCTGCCATGTTCGCGGAACCAGTGTTTTTTTTCCTCTCAATATGATTGTGTGTTCATTCTTTGATACCGGAAGGAACATATTTTTGAAAACAACTACCACCTTATTGTTTTCGATCCCGATTCTGAGCTCCTGCGGAATAATCGTTTCTCCTTTCCAAAGCGAGCCTTTCCACAACACTATTGTCTCACCCTCTTGAATATGGGCAGGATAGAGCCAGAATTCGATCGAAAAATCTTTCCATTCAGTACCGCCGCGAAAAAGCGATCCTTGCCGCGGTATAAGGGTAATGCCGCCATTCTCTTTTCTGAATGCGGCGGAACCTGTACCGAACACTTTCACATCTTTTGATACTTCCCCGTCATAGAATTTTGCTTCATAATGTCCGGATGCATCACTATCAGGGAAAAAAAAAAAAAGAAAAAGCATATCCGTAATCTCATCGACCCCGTACTCCGCATCTGCCAAAATCATATCCAAGAAACCCCGCTTCCCGGTTTCATAACGGATGTCTTCAGTCTCGAGTATATCATTCCAGAGGCGATCTCTGCCTAAAAGTATAGTTTCCTCCTGTGCGTATACCAGAGAACAGAAGAGCATGAGTAAAGTGGTTGTTATTACTATTCCTTTTTTCACTATTCTTTTATACTACATTTATCGGCTCATATGGAACATTCAAAAGAACGAGAATTAGAAGCTCTCAAAGAAGTTGCTCATAATCTTCCGAAGTCCCCCGGTATCTATCTCATGAAAGACAAAAAAGGCGCTATTATCTATATCGGAAAAGCGAAGAACCTTAAAAATCGGGTCAGATCCTACTTTTCAGGCGACAAAGATATAAAAACCAGCATTCTGGTCAAAAGAATCGCATCTATCGATCATATCATCACGAAAAACGAATATGAAGCACTTCTCCTGGAAAACACGCTCATAAAAGAACATACTCCGCGCTACAATATCAATTTGAAAGACGGAAAAACTTATCCAGTTATCCGTATAACAGCTGAAGATTTTCCAAGAATTTTCAGGACCAGAAAAATAGTGCAAGACGGTTCACAATATTACGGGCCGTTTCCGCAGATACAACTGATAGACCGTTATCTCGAACTCATAGCACGTTTGTTTCCTATCAGAAAGTGCAGGGGTTTTTTGAAACCCAGAAAAAGTCCATGCCTTTATTATCACATAGGCAGATGTAAAGCACCCTGTACCGGACAAATCTCGAAAGAAGCATACGCAACATATGTCGAACAGGTAAAAATGCTGTTGTCCGGTAAAATCGATTCGCTTATCGAAGATTTGAAGTCGAAAATGGAAAAAGCATCCTCTTCTATGCACTATGAGTCTGCAAAAGAACTACGCGACACGATTACAGCTATCAAAGAGATCAATGAAGAGCAAAAAGTCGTCGATTTCGATGAGGAATCGAGAGATTATATAGCATTCGCGATTGAAGAGACCCTCTGTACTTTTGTTGTGTTGAAAATGCGCTCCGGAAAACTCACAGGCAAAGACATGTTTCGTACCGAGATATTCACGTCCGAAGAGGAAGCAGTGACGGATTTCATTCTGCAGTATTATACGAAAGAGACACTTCCGCCGTCACGCCTGTTCATTCCGTTCACTATCGATACTTCATTGCTCATTTCCTTTTTCAAAAAAGAGCTTGCGCAGGACACGGAGATCCTCACACCCGAAACCGGCAAGGATGCCTCGATTATGAGAATGGCTTCGGAGAATGCCTCTGAGGACGTTCGTAAACAACTATTCGATGCAAAAAAAACCACTTCGATTCGGGATCTTGCCAAAATTCTGGGACTCAAACAACTGCCAAACCGTATAGAAGGGTTCGATATAGCTCAGCTCGACGGAAAGTATCCGGTCGCATCCATGGTATCATTCTGGAAAGGGACCCCTGACAAAGCGAACTATCGTCTTTTTCATATAAAAAGCCTGAATGGAAAAATCGACGACTTCGAAGCCATACGGGAAGTTATGGCACGGCGGTATTCGCGAGTACAAAACGAAGAACTCGAAAAGCCGGACCTCATACTCATCGATGGGGGAAAAGGTCAGGTGAGTGCAGCGCAGGGAATTCTCACCATGCTTGGACTTGAGAATATTCCTCTAGTCGGTCTTGCAAAGCAGAATGAGGAACTCTTCCTCCCTTCCGCGGCGGAACCGATCATACTTCCCGACGGATCTCAACCCCTCAGGCTTCTCCAACATGTCCGAGACGAAGCTCATAGATTTGCTACTTCGTTCAACAAGAAGCTCAGAGGAAAAACAGACATTTCATTATCTTCATTCAAAGGCATTTCGGGAATCGGAGAAAAGAGAAGCAGGCTCCTTCTCAAGACATTCGGATCCATTCAAGCATTACTGGAACAAGACCCGACTGCAATCGCTTTCGTATGCAAAATAAGCAAAGACAAAGCCTTGGAATTGAAAATACATCTTGAACAAAAACTCAAATCCGCTGCAGTTAAGCCATTTCGGGCAACGGATCATGCCAGCCGGCAATGATTCCTTTTTTGCATATGCAGAAATAGAGAAAAAGATCGAGCAACATACCATGCAATTCTGCTCTGGCACTTCTGATCTGAAAATCGAAATCATTGATAAGAACAATGATTCGTTCAATCTCGGCAACAGAATAACGCGAATCTCCGAGCGCATAAACTTTCTGAGCCTTTTTACTTTTCACATTCAATTTACTGAAAGCCTCGATACTGCCGTAATTCTGAACGATCAAACGCTTATAAGCAAAGAAAATCCTGAACTGCCAAAGAATGCCGCTCATAATTTGCACGGAATTCGACTCTCCGGAAAGCAGTATTTTCTGCATTATGTGTAATGCATTTTCAAGATCGCATTCCATAATCGGTTCAAAGAGCGTAAATACATTCTCTTCCTTGCTGTGATAGAGATATGTTTCGATGTCTTGCTCCCGTATGGTCGAACCATTGCCGAAAAAAAGAGCAAGTTTCGTACATTCGTTCTTGAACTCTTCCGTGTTGCTCGCGATCATATCGAGGAAAAGATCTAAGGCATCCTGTTCAATGGTTATCTTGTATTGTTTGAAAAACCCAACGATCCAAGTCCTTTTCTGATTGTCGAAAAGTTCCCAGAAAATCTTCACCTGCTCTTGGGGAAGTGCAGCTTGTAAACGCCGATCCACCTGGGTGGAAGTACTGATGAGAAATACAGTATTATCCTCGGATGGATTCTTTATATAGTCTGTGAGAAGCGATAACTCTTCTTTTTTTTTGATGTCCTCGACATCATGAACATACACAATCCTGTGAGCGGAAAATAAAGAACCGTTTTTCAACAATGAAACCAAATCATACACCGGAGTCTCCAAAGCATACAGCCGAACCTCTTCTGGTGGCTCTTTCGCTTTTTCCTGAATCGTGGTTTTCACTTGATGAAGAAATTTTTTCTTCTCACCTTCTTCGGGACCGAGAAGGAGATATACGCGATGGGTTTTATTCATATTTACGAATAACACAGCTCAGTTTTCCCAGAACCTTGACATTCTGAGTATATATAGGATGGTAGGCAGGGTTTTCCGCTTTCAATTTTATGCGCTGTTTCTCGCGAAAAAAACGTTTCAATGTAAATGCGTCATCAACCATTGCCACAACAATATCCCCGTTTACAGCAGTGTTCTGCTGTATGAATATTGCGATATCTCCATCCATAATTCCCGCTCCACTCATGCTGTCGCCCTGTACTCGCAGAGCGAAGTAATTTCCTTTTTTCAGAAAATCGGTATGCACTACCACGCTTCCGTCGTAGTTTTCTTCTGAGAATAGAGGAACCCCCGCGGCAACGTTTCCTAGTATGGGGATTTTAACTGTTTCCGGGTCATGCTTTCTTTCCTGCTCCTTCTCGATAATTTCTATACCTCGGGAGCAGTTTTCATTGCATCGGATATACTGTTTTTTTTCCAATGCTTTCACATGATCATAAGCGCCCTTAACCGATATCCTAAAGTTCGCCGATATGTTTCTGATAGTGGGTGGGAATTTGTGTTCCTCTATGAAAGCCTTTATAAAGCTGAGAATTTCTTCCTGTCTAGGAGTGAGTACTTTCATTTGTCACACTGTATTCCGAATTTTTTCATTTTCCCATGCAGGTTGCTTGGATATATCCCCAAGGCCTCGGCTGTTCTGGATATATTGAACTTATGTTCATTCAGTTCTCTCAGAATGAACTCACGCTCGAAATACTCTTTCGCTTCATTGAGTTTCATCCCTTTAAAACCTTTCAATAAACCAGAATCCTTCTCTTCCTTGTTTTTATCTAGGTAGTATAGCACGCTTTCGGAAGAAATTACATCTTCATCTGTCATGATATTAATACGTTCTATGAAATTTTTCAATTCACGTATATTACCAGGCCAATTATAATCAAGAAGAATTTTCAGTCCTTCGCTTGAAATATCCTTGGGAGTCGTATTGGTCTGTTTGCTGAATTTTTCCAGAAAATAACGAACCAGAAGAGGAATATCCTCTCTCCGTTCACGCAGGGGTGGAACAAAAATGGGAATGACGTTCAAACGAAAGTAAAGATCTTCCCGAAACCTTCCATTTCTGATCTCCTCTTTTATATCTTTATTTGTTGCGGATATGATACGGGTATCGACAGAAATGGATTCCTCCCCCCCGATTCTTTCAAATTTCAGCTCTTGCGTGACTCGCAAAACCTTTGCCTGTGCACTCAAAGACATATCGGCAACTTCATCGAGGAAAATCGTTCCTCTATGGGCCATTTCAAATTTTCCTTTTCGCTTGGCAACCGCACTCGTGAAAGCTCCTTTCTCATGGCCGAAAAGTTCGCTCTCCAAAAGCGTGTCCGGTATGGCGGCACAATTCACTTCCACAAAAGGTCCGTGAGAGCGAGGGCTCTTCCGGTGTATTTCACGCGCAATGAGTTCCTTTCCCGTCCCATTCTCTCCGAGAATCAATATACGTGAATCAGAAGCAGAACTCATTCTGATGAGTTCCCATATCTTCTTCATGCCGGTTCCTTGGCCGATCATCTCATCTTCTATGAACATCGCTTGTTTGAGACTGCGGTTTTCCACTTTCAATTTTCGCATTTCCAGAGCATTTCTTATCAGCGTTATAATCCGCTCCAGAGACAAAGGTTTCTCAAGAAAATCGAAAGCGCCGAGTTTCACCGCTTTAACTGCGAGGTCGATCGTAGCATGCCCGGAGATAATGATGACCTCCGTTTCAGGATAGTCTTCTTTGATCTTTTTCAGAATGTCGATACCACCCATTTTGGGCAGCCACACATCGAGTATCACTATATCAATAGCATGTTCGTTTAAGATTTCAAACCCTTCAAATCCATTCTCCGCACAGTAGACAGAGTAATGTTCATCTTCCAATATATCTGTCAGAACTGTTCTTATACCGGGTTCATCGTCGATTATCAGAATGCGGCTCATCTATTTCTCCATTGGCAGATCGATAAAAAATGTTGTTCCCACATTCTCTTCTGTTTCAAACCAAATCTGCCCCTTATGATCGAAAACAATCCTTTCGATGATCGAAAGACCAAGCCCTGTTCCATGTGTCTTTGTAGTAAAATAGGGATTGAACACTTTATCACGGTATTCTGCAGCGATTCCTATTCCGGTATCCTGGACCTGGACCCTACAGTAATTCGATTTTCCTTTTTTGACAAGATCGCTTCGAATAGAAACAGAACCTCCTCCTTCCGGCATCGCTTCGATCGCGTTCTTAAAAAGGTTCGAAAACACCTGTTTTATCTGTTTCGGATCTACGGAAATGATGATATTCTCCTGCAGTTCTGTTATATCGAATCTGATATTGTACATTCCAGCTGCATACGCATCCACTGTTTCCCGAATGAGTTCCTTCAAGTTAACATATATCGGTACCGGTACCGGCAATTTCGCGAAATCCCTGAATTCCAAAAGGAGCTGATTCAGATTATCCACTTCCTGGATTATCGCAGTCACAGCAGGCTCCAGAACTTTTCCGATTTCTTCCTTGTTTGTTTGATACTTTCGCAAAATCCGTTCCGCCGAGAGTTTTATCGGTGTAAGAGGATTTTTTATTTCATGAGCAAGTCTCTGAGCGATTTCCTGCCATGCAGCTACTTTCTCCGTCTGCATGAT
This sequence comes from uncultured Spirochaetales bacterium, assembly GCA_964631915.1. GTDB lineage: Bacteria > Spirochaetota > Spirochaetia > CAZWAS01 > CAZWAS01 > CAZWAS01. The sequence goes on from CAZWAS010000030.1 coordinate 17,662, forward strand.
TTTTACACGCGAACGTTCCAATTCGGAAACCATTTTATTAAAAGAACTCACAAGAAGAGAAAGTTCATCTTTCGAGCGTGTCAGTATACGGAAAGAGAAGTCACCGTCGGCTACCCGCTTTATCGCCTCTTCCATATTGGCAATCGGTCTGATTATTTCTTCCGTCAAAAGGAATCCGGAAAGTATGGCAAGAAGCAGTATCGGTAGTGCGAAAAACAAATAAAAAACAAATATGCCGATGAGTAAAAATCGTTGATACTCCGTCAATTGCGTAAACCGTTCAAGCGACGAAGTCAGAAGTTCGGCATTTTTCTCAAACCCTTCAGGCAGAAGGACGCTCGTCACGACTATATATGCTTCGTCCCTTTGAACGTATTTTTTCACCGTACGCAAAATGCTCGTAGCTTTTACCGTTTCTTTGGGCATAAGACCTTCCCCTCTGTTCGCAACGTGTTGGAAAGATATCTTTGCAATACCATCGCCTCGAAACAAAACCTCCTTCCCGTCGGAGGCAAAAACCTGTACAGCGCGTATATCAGGATTTGCCTGATTAAGGTTTTCCCAGAGCCGATCAGGATTTGTAACGATATCCCTGAGTATGAAATTGTAGGCGCTGCTATTGGAAAATTTTTCTATGGTTTCGATCTTGTTGCCGTAATATTCCAGTGCGATATGCAGACCTCCTTCAATGGCCTGGCTCATATTCGCACTGAACCAGGTGTCGAGTGCCTTTCCGATAAAATTTATAGATAGGAGGGATTGGGGGAGTGAAGATACTACTGCGATAAAAACGAAAAAAATGATAAGTCGTATTTTGAGAAAAATGCCGGGCTTTCGCTGTGCCCTTTCTCTGAAAAGTTTGACTATGTTGAAAATAATCGTTCCAATAAGGACGAACATGAAAACGGCGGCTAATGGAATTATTATATTCCCGAAAAAACCTCTGGATAACGAAATATCCATAAGAACTTGATTTGCGAATACAAGAACAAGAACAATGAGCATAACATAAATAAACAAAAGCGCAATAAGACCTGCAATGCTCGAATGTCCAGAAAACGGATTTCTCATTGTTCTATTCCTGCGTTATAATATCGTATCTGACCCATGGAGTGAGAAATTCATAAAAAGGTTTTACCAGCGAAAAAATATTCAATGGAGCAACAAATTTAACCGGAAGGAGCTGAATTTGAACCATGAGATAACAGTCGGAGGCTGCGTAAGGTTTTGGAACGCCTATATAATATTTTTCAAGCTTAAAAAAGGCTTTAATGAATTCTCCAGGATCGGAAAAAACGCTTTTTACTTTGCCGTCGGTCAGTATGTATCTCGCATCAAAGGGGTCCCATTGCGCTGTGAAAAACGGATGCACTTCGGAAATCAGTCTGTCGCCGAATAAGTTTAGCACTCCCTGGTGTTTCTGATATAAGCGTATTTGAAACGATATTTCCGACTTCAGCCCTTTCTTCAGAGATTGAAAGATAACTTTTTCATCAACATTATTGAGTTCTGCCGTTACAACAAAACCATTACCGTGGAGCCGCACAGAAACAACAGCTTCCTGAGAATAGATGGCAATACACGAGAATAGAAGCATGAATATGCCCCATAACCGCGTATCATTCCTCCTCGAATTTATTTTCGAAAAGCTTGGAGATTTCCTCAACGGCTTCCGATTCGTCAGGACCGTCTGCAATCACTTTCAAATTCGCATTATAACTTGCTCCGAGAGTGATGATCCCCATGATCGATTTACCGTTGATTCTTTCGCTATCTTTTTCAAAAAAAATTTTGGAGGCGAATCTATTTGTCGTCTGAACGATCAATGCAGCAGGTCGAGCATGAATTCCGGCCCTGTTTTTTATAGTCAAGAGTCGTTCTGTCATTTCAAATCCTTAATTGATATCGTTTTTTTGCAAGTATACGGCACGGGCATTTTCACTTTCAAGCCACTTAAGAACATTCTGGTTGAATTCTTTTGCCGAGTAATAACCCATTTTCTTCAGACGTTCATTCATTGCCGCAGTTTCGATGATGATGGGAATATTCCGCCCCGGCTTTACCGGGATTTCGAGTTTCGGCACTTTTACGCCTAAAATCTCCGTCGTATTCTCCTGACTTCCGATTCTGTCGTATACTTTATTCGCATCCCACTCTTCCAATTGGACGACGAGTTGAATTTGTTTGTTATCCCTGATCGGCCCCACACCGAAAAGGTGGGTGATGTTTATAATCCCTATTCCTCGTATCTCCATATGATGCCCGATTACCTTGCTTGCTCCAGCACCGAGAAGTATATTCCCGTTTACGCATCGAATCTCTACTGCATCGTCCGCTACCAACCTGTGCCCGCGCTCTATGAGTTCAAGCGCAGCCTCGCTTTTTCCGACTCCGCTTTCTCCCTGAATGAGTATGCCGATGCCGAATACTTCGACCAGTGTACCGTGAACCGTTATTTCAAAAACATTGCTCAAGGCCCTGAGAATTCGCATCGCAAGCTCGGACGATGGAAGATCCGTTTGAAGAATCGGACATGATGCTTTTTCTGCAAGCTCTACAAACTTCGCCGTCGGAGATAATCCGTGCGTAAAAACACAACAGGGTATCTTGTATTTGAACATCTGCTCCGTAGTATCTGTCTTGTTTTCTTTGTCGAGCTTCACGAGATAGGCGTGTTCTCCTCTCCCGAAAAGCTGAATACGCTGAAACGCAAAGTTATCGAAAAATCCTCCCAAAGCAAGACCTGGCCTGTTCAGATCCGGAACAGATATCTCATTCGCCAAACCTGCTCTTCCTGCCGTACACGTCAGATTAAGGGCATTGTGTTCTTTTAAATCGAGGTCAAGTAGATCGAGAACTGTAAAACGCTTCATTCCATAAGTCCTGAACGGTTAATGTCCTTGTATCTTCTCCTTTTCTTTGTTGATTTTCTGCACCATCTTATCGAACAGTTTATCGATTCCTTCATAGAGATCAAAGCTATCCACACTTATATGGGTGGAATAGCCCCACCGAAAATTCATTGTCGCCTCTATAGAATATCCGCCCTTCGTCTGTTTTGTAAGAGTAAAAAGGAGGTCCACTAACAAATCCTTGGCATGTTCGATCTTCTGAAGCTTTTTGTCGATGAAATCTTTTGTCTTCTCAGTGATCTCGAAATGAACACCTTTAATGTCAATATTCATATGTTCCTCCTATACAACAAAATACTCATCTTTTTCTATTATAAGAAGAGAGAATATCTAGTTCTTTTCTATATTTTGCGACAGTTCTTCTTGCAAGAGAAATACCTCGTTTCTGAAGTATCTCGCTAATATTTTGATCAGAAAGGTGTCTGTTTTTCTCTTCTTCAATGATCTCTTTGATCATCTCTTTGACGCCTTCTTTCGAAAAACGCGACCCAGAAGACCCGGCCCCCGATATGGAATTTGAAAAAAAATACTTCAACTCGTAAATTCCCCATTCGGTCTGCATATATTTGCTCGTTGTTATTCGGGAAACAGTGGCCTCATGCACACCGACTTCTTTCGCGATGTCCTTCAAAGTCAAAGGAACAAGTTTTTTCGGTCCTTTGAGAAAAAAATCTCTTTGAAATTCGACAATTGCTTTTGCCACTTTCAGCAATGTCTGATTTCGTTGATGAATCGCATGAATGAACCATCTCGCATTTTTCACACTTGCATTTACAAAGGTTTTTACATCTTTTTTCTTTTCTTGCGGGAGTTCGTTGCTTATTTGCGTGAAAAACGGATTTATTCCCAAAACAGGAATTTCTTCGTCGTTGAGAATAATTATAAATTCGCCATCCCGAAGTTTCACCATAAGATCAGGAATCACGTATGTCGGATTTTCGATGGAATATTCTCTTCCGGGAAACGGATTGAGTGTTTTAATAAATCCAAGAATTTCTTCTACCTTTTCCTGTTTCACCTTCAGTTTTTTTGCAATCTCGGCATGCTTACCTCGTTCCAAAAGATCGAAGTAATCTTCCAAAAGCACTCTTGCCAAAGGAGGCGCTTCGGGTTTCAGCGAAATCTGAACAAGTAAGGATTCCTTGTAATTCTTCGTGCACGTACCAATTGGATCGAATCCCTGAATAAGAGACATAACATGCGGAATCAGCGCTTTGTCCTTCCCTTTTACTAGAGTCTCCGGTTCGACAATGTGAAAACCGTTCTGATCAAGATTCATGATAAGCAACTCGCCGACCTTAAACCATTCTTTGGGAATCGGCTGCAATTTCAATTGCCAGAGAAGATGATCCTGAAGGGAAATAGGCCGAGAAAGCGTACCTTCGATAAACTTTCTCTTCGTATCTTCCCCTTCTGAACCGGTTCCTGATCGCGTATAACCCGGATCGGAAGAATTCTCAAAATAATCGTAATCTTCCGTTTGTTTTTTGGGGGTTTCTTCTTCGATGGATATCTGTGAACGGTCTTCTTCGATCACCTCAAGGGCAGGGTTCTTTTCGACTTCTTCTTGAATACGAAATTTGAGGTCCTGCAAAGGAAGCGCCATGAGTTGTATCGACTGATACAACTGCGGATTCATTTTTAATTTTTGTTCCTGTACCATGACAGGCTTTTGAAACTGCAAGGACCATTCCCCCCGATAAACCTGATTCGATAGATTCACTATTCTTCGTAATTAATATTGAAGTGTGAAGAGTAATTTGTCAACGTTTTACATCTGGAATTCGCTGCCCAAATAAATCTTCCTGGCCGTATCGCTGGCGAGAAGATCAGTCTTATTCCCACTCACCACGATCTCACCCAGATTGATGATATAAGAACGATGAGTTATTTCCAGAGTATCTCTGACATTATGATCGGTGATCAAGATTCCAATCCCCTTCATCGAAAGGCGTTCGACTATTTTTTTTATTTCATATACGGCTATGGGATCGATACCAGCAAAAGGTTCATCCAGAAGAAGGAATCTTGGCTCAATTGCCAACGCGCGTGCTATTTCCGTTCTCCGCCTTTCGCCTCCTGACAAGGTATATGCTTTCTGATGTCGAATATGACTGATGCCGAGTTCATAGACGAGTTCTTCCAGCTTTTCTTTTTTTTCCTTGTGAGATAAATCATCCCGAGTTTCTAAAATGGCCCACACATTCTTTTCTACCGACAATTTCCTAAATACGGAAGCCTCTTGAGGAAGGTAGGCAATGCCTTCTCGTGCTCGCTTATACATGGCAAACGATGTTATGTTTTTATCTCCGAGGAATATGCTTCCGCTCGTAGGGGAGATGAATCCCACAATTATGTAAAAAACCGTCGTTTTACCTGCACCATTGGGGCCAAGAAGACCTACAACTTCTCCCACGCTCATCGAAAAGCTGACATTTCTGACAGCCTGTTTTTTCCCGAAATTTTTTGAAATGTCCTTCACGGAGAGGGTAACTATTCTGTTATTATCGTTCAACGGAATTCCCTTTTTTTTTGGTTTTTTCTTTCTCTTCTTTTGAAACCACGGAACCTTTTACATCTCCTTCGAGTTTTATTTCATCCGTATCGATATTGATAGTAATCTTCGCAGCTCTATATTCATCTCCCTTCCATACGACAACCGGCATTCCGGAAAGTTCAAGAATTTTGTCTTTTCTGTAATACCTAGCAAACTCGGATCTACAGGCCATATTCTTTTTCAAAATTCTGACACCTATTTGAACAATGGTAATTTCTTCTTCATCCCTATTCTCCAGGAATCCTCCCTTCACTACGACCTCATTCTTCATATCCTCCATGGAAGCATTGCCTTTTACCTGAGAAATCTTCTTTTTTCTGTCATAGAAAAGATCCTCACATACGAGGAAAATGCCCTTTTCTTTATCTTCCACAGTAATATTTTTTCTGCATAATGCATACTGAAAATCTTCACCGTACAATTCTATTTCATCCGCAGTGATTTTTGTTGTATCCGAAACTATGACAGCATTTCCCCGTAACATGGTTCTCTCTTTTCCTTTAGCAAGGAAGGTTGACATGTTTTGTGCGTAAAATGTGAATGAATCGGAAAAAAGATTGAACGCCACAACCAACAGAAATGCCACACAGATACTGCTACTCTTCAGAAACATAGGTGCCCGCTGCATTGTTCCGAAAATATACTTCATTATGTTTGAAATCAGCCTCGAACCCTTTTCCTTCGACAATCGATCCGGAATCGCGTTTAATTATGATCGAATCTTCTGGTCTGCTTCGGAGCATTTTGGTTTTTTTTTCCCAAAAAAGATACTCTCCTTCAAGACCTGCTTCTTCGGTCGATGAATAAACAAAAAGATTTCCGGAGAGTTCCGCATTTTCAGAATCTGTGTAATAAATCGATTTGTCCGCCTTTCCGTTCATCACTACATTGCCTTCTTTGTCATATTCCCGAAATTCGGCTTCGGATAAAATGGTCTGCTTTTTTTTGGAAAAGGTAGCTGCTTCACCGGCAACGACTTGAAGCGAAGGCTTTCCATTCTGTACAACAGTCTGTGTAAGATTGAACAGAACCGAGTTCGGTATTCTGTCCGACATATCTTCCGCTACTTCTGCTTCGCCGTAATCCATGCTGCAGCTCATTGAAAAGAGGATACATATAACTGCAAGAATAGCATATCTACTTTTTTTTCCCATACTGCAAAGCCGCTTTTACGAAACTTTTAAACAAAGGATGAGGTATCACAGGTTTGGACAAAAATTCTGGATGGAATTGAACACCTATTCCCCACGGATGTTCAGGCCATTCGACAGCTTCTACAAGGTTCTCATCGGGAGTTACTCCTCCCACAATGAGCCCTTTCTGCACAAGTTCATCCCTATATTTCAAAGACACTTCATATCTATGTCTATGCCTTTCAAAAATCACCTTTTCTCCGTAAATATCCTTGATCTTCGTTTTGTCCAGCAGCCATGTTTCGCTTTTGCCGAGCCGCATCGTACCACCGTAATTCTTTACATCCACCTGCTCTTCCAACAGGCTGATGACAGGATGAGCACATTCCGGAGAAAACTCGGTGCTATCCGCATCCTTATACCCAAGAACAGTACGTGCGTATTCAATCACCATAACCTGCATGCCCAGACAGATTCCGAAACAGGGAATCTTACGCGTCCGGGCATACTTTGCTGCAAGAATCATCCCTTGTATGCCGCGCTGACCAAATCCTCCTGGAATCAAAATGCCATTGACATCCTCAAACATATCATCGGTATGTTCAAGCTTTTCCATCTTTTCTGAATCCATTTTAACAAGTTCAACTCGGACATTGTTGGCAATTCCCCCATGAAAAAGCGCCTCATAAATTGACTTATACGAATCATGCAAATCGATATATTTACCGACAATTCCAATCTTCACCGTATCTTTCGCATTAGTATACGTATCGACAACTCGCTTCCAAGCCGACAGATCCGCCGCCTTCCGTTGAAGGTTCAGTTTTTTTAATACAATTTCATCGAGTCTCTGTTCCTGAAACGCCAAAGGAATTTCATAAATAGTGGCTTTGACATCAAAAGCGGAAATCACTGCATCGTATTCCACATTGGTAAACAAGGCAATCTTTCTTCTCATTGACTCTCCAAGTTGCGTCGGCGCCCTGCAAAGGAGAATATCCGGTTGAATTCCGATTTCCTGCATGGCTTTCACTGAATGTTGAGTCGGTTTTGTTTTCAGTTCTCCTCCGGAAACAGTGGGGATGAGGGTCAAATGCACTGACAGTGTATTCTCTTTTCCCAATTCATGGATGATCTGCCGCACTGCTTCGAGAAAAGGAATGGATTCCATATCACCAACGGTTCCGCCGATTTCTGTGATGGTTATATCAACCCCGGATTCTTCGCCTACGAGCAATATTCTTTTTTTTATTTCATCCGTTATGTGCGGTATCACCTGAACTGTTCTTCCAAGGTATCGCCCTTCCCGTTCCTTTTTTATAACTTCCTGATACACCTGCCCTGTTGTTATGGAATTCGCTTTACCGAGGGGAGAAGAAGTAAACCGATTATAGTTTCCCAAATCAAGATCTGTTTCAGCTCCATCATCCGTTACATATACTTCTCCATGCTGGTAGGGGCTCATGGTTCCTGCATCCACATTTATGTACGGATCAATTTTTATCATTCTGATATTCAGACCGCGACTCTCCAAAATACTTCCCAATGAGGCCGAAGCAATGCCTTTCCCTAGGCTGGAACAGACACCACCTGTTACAAAGATATACTTATTCATGTATAGGGATTATCTTGTACGAATAAAGGATTGTCAATTCCTTTAAAAATCTACATGTGCTGCACGCTACTGCTCTCATGCCCGAAATAGAGAATATCCCCATGGAAAGCATCGATCGATTCCGTTCCTCCATTGCGAATCAATCCGAACGAAAGGAGTTTATCATCGATAAATATCGAAAATCCGAGGCGAATAGCAAGCGCGATCCCATCGCTTGGACGGATATCCATGGAAAAAGACATAATACCCTTCCGATATATCACACGAGCAAGAAATTTTTCCTCTTCCACTCCATAAATTTCCATATATTTTATTTTAAAGCCATGCCGCTTGAGAAACGCAACAAAAAGGTCATGCGTCAACGGCCTTGGCACTTTTATTCCTTCAGCCTCCACTATGATTGAATTCGCTTCGAAAGGGCCGACAGGCAGAGAAAACAGACGATTCGCATCGTCCACGAGGAGAATCAACGGCATCTGTGATTCCTTTTGAAGAGAGAGGCCTGCCAAATGAAACCTGATATTCGTTTTCTTCATCACTATATATTGTTAAGATATCACGGAATCCCGTACATTTCTGAAATGAACAATAGCACACAACCTATGCACTGCACTGTATTTCCTCCCAACAATGCTCTCCTTCTTTCTCTATTGACACCTCAAATGCAAAGAAATAAACTTAACACTAGCACTATTACAAAAAGGCTTAATTGATGGGCGATATTTTAAATGATGAATATTTCGAAAAATTCAGAAATCTCATTTACAACGAAAGTGGTATACACTTTTCCGCTTCTAATCGCACGATTTTGGAAAGCAGGTTACGCGAAAGGCTAAAAACCGTAAAATTGGATAATGTAGCACCGTATTACAGCCTCTTATTAAAAGATAAAGAGGAAATGAAAGTACTCCTCGATTCCGTTACGACCAATTTGACGCGTTTTTTCAGGAATACGGCTCAGTTCGATGCTTTTGAGAAATATGTGATTCCGGATCTGATAAAATATAAACGAGAAGTTTCAAAAGACTTTAAGTTCCGGTTATGGAGTGCCGGTTGTTCCACCGGAGAGGAGCCTTTCTCATTGGCAATGGTTCTCAAAGATAAACTTCCCAAAGAGTTTACACCAGAAATCACCGCATCCGATATAAGCCTCAAATCCCTTATGGTTGGAAAAGAAGGTTTTTACCCTGAATCACGTATAGCAGGAATACCTGATGATTATTTAAAAAGGTTCTGCGAGAAAAAAGGCAACGGCTATCAGATGAAAAGTGAAATAATGAGCTGCATCAAATTCGATTACCACAATTTGAAATTCGACAGCGGTCAACGAAAATTGGATGCTGTCTTCTGCAGAAATGTACTCATTTATTTTGATGAAGCGGCTCAAAAAGCGGTAGTCAATCGTTTTTGGGATGCAATGAGTAATCATTCATATCTGTTCATAGGCCATTCCGAATCATTATTCGGTATGGATACTCCGTTCGAGTTTTTAAAAACCGACTGGGCATGTTTATACAGAAAATTTAGGTAAAAGATACAGGGGTTCTCAGTGGAACAAGAAAAAATCTCGGTATTAATCGTCGATGATTCTGCATTGATGAGGAATCTGATTGGAAAAATTATCGAAAGCGCGGAAGATCTCGAAGTAAACGGAAAAGCGATGAATGGCCTTTTCGCATTACAAAAAATTCCGAAAGGGGATCCTGATGTCATTATCCTCGATCTTGAAATGCCCGAAATGAACGGCATAGAATTCCTGAAAGAACGGCAAAAACAAGGTATAGATATTCCTGTCATCATTCTTTCTTCGATTGCGAAAAAAGGCGCGAAAATCACAATGGAAGCTCTCGCGTTAGGGGCATCGGATTTTATAATGAAACCATCCGGTTCCGAATCTGAAGACATACATACGGTCGGAGATCATCTGATCGAATTGGTCAGGGCATATGGTTCCAAGTACAGGATAAAAAAAGGAAAGATAACAAAAAAACCTGAAAAGATTCAGTCCGT